>CACXKR010000005.1 GCA_902768335.1 uncultured Erysipelotrichaceae bacterium | reverse complement strand
TATCGACTTTAACTTAAAGAAGTGTGATGATGTTTTATCTTTGATAAAAGATTACATAAATTACTACAATTATGAGCGTCCTATGTATTGTCTCAAATATAAAACCCCACATCAGTATAAGACTGACATGGGGTATTGAGTCTCTTTTTGAACTGTCTACTTTTCATTGACTAGTTCAATTAGTCTCTTGTTTTTTAAATATTCGATTAATTGACTAACTGCTTTCGCGCGGTGAGAATATTTGTTTTTAATTTCTGGAGATGCTTCTCCAAAAGCAATTTTAGCCTCTTCACTATAGAAGATTGGATCATAACCAAATCCACCTTCTCCAACTGGTTTATCAAGAATTTTTCCTCGACAAATTCCTTTAAATTGAACTGGTTTTTCTTCAACATTCATTAGGGTAATTAAACAAGCGAAGAAAGCGGATTTATCTTCATAAGGTTTAAGCTTCTTAATAAGTTCAAGATTTGCGACTTTGTTTCCTCCATAGGAATCGGCATATCTTGATGAATAAATGCCTGGAAAATTATTTAACGCGACAACGTTTAATCCTGAGTCATCCGCGATGACAGGAAGCTTGGTTAACTTTGCTAAGGCAGACGCTTTAATTAGTGAATTTTCTTCGTATGTTTTTCCGTTTTCTTCAGGATTACATACGATTCCTAAATCCTTCATCGAATAGAATTTAATGTCATAGCCTGAAAACATCTCTTGATATTCTTTAACTTTATGAGCGTTATTCGTGGCGACCACTAATTCAAACATAATTTTTCCTTAAAATGGAGCAAATTCTAAATGTAGATTAATGTTAGATAACACCAAAAACGCAATGTAAGATCCAACAATAATTATTCCTACAAGAGCATAAAGGATTCTAAATTTAATGGTCGGTTTGGTTTTACTAAAATAAGTAAGTAGTAACGTCGGTAAAAAGACAATTAGAGCTAAGACCATGCCGATGATAAGAAGGAACGAAGATTGATCCATCACGTAAAGCGGTCCACAGTTAAATGAAAGAATGTCGGCAAACGATAAGATTATGAAATTGAAGACGCAGCTTCCAAGGATATTTCCATAAGCGGCATTGAAGTTTTTCTTGCGACACAAATTAATAGTGGAAGTTAATTCTGGTAAAGAAGTAGCGACCCCTAAGAACAATGCTCCACCAAAGGTTTCACCAAAACCAAATGTTGTAACAATCCAATCCGTGTGATAAGTAATACCAATTGACATTGCAATTAATAGAACCGCAAAGACTACAAATAAAACTGCGATTTGTTTAACACTGAGTTTACTTTCAACTTCATCTTCTTCTTTCTCATCCTCGGTTTTCGGAGTTTTAAGAATCGATAATGCGTAGATTGCGACAATAAGAATTGACATTGGATTAAACCAACCCCAAAGAATGTTATTGAAGTTAAAAACGAAGCCCGCAACAGTTACCGTTACATAAAGTAAACCAATAAAAAGCATGCTTAATAAATGAGTTTTATTTACTTTTGAAGTTGCTAATTTGCTAAAGAAGAAGAGGTAGGGGATAAAGAATAAACACATGTTGAAAAGATTGCTTCCAAGAATGTTTCCTACCACAAATGTATTCTTACGAATAAATAAGGTTGATGAAATTGAAGTAAATAGTTCCGGTAATGAAGTTACCGCGGCTAATAAGATACCGCCAAGTAAAGCACCGGATAGTTTTGTTTTTTTATCTAATAAATCAACGTAATCGGATAATTTAATCGAAGAAAAAACAACTACTCCCGCGATAATTAGATAAGTGATTATAGACATTATTTGATCGTACATAGTTAATAAGGTATCACTTTGTAACAAAGTGTCAATCTTTAAAAGAAATAATTGTTTTTAAAATAAAAAAATAAATACTCCATTGGAGTATTTTCTAACAGAATGGAGCAGGCGACGGGAATCGAACCCGCGTATTCAGCTTGGAAGGCTGAAGTTCTACCATTGAACTACGCCTGCAGATGGCGGATCATACGAGAGTCGAACTCGTCTCGCCTCCGTGACAGGGAGGCATCATAGCCGATAGACCAATGATCCACACAAGCGACAAAAATTTTATCACAAGTGATTTAAAGATAAAAGACAAGATTTATGAAATAAGCGCTTTAAGTCTTTCAAGTGGCATATAGCCAAGTTCTTTCTTACTCATTTTGCCATCTTTGAAGACGATTAATGTCGGTATCGACATAACACGATATTCTCTAGCTAAATCAGAAACTTCGTCGACATCAATTTTTAAGACTTTGATGCTAACTTGTTTATCGAGTTCTTCAATGACTGGCGAAAGCATTTGGCATGGTCCACACCATGTTGCAAAGAAATCGACGAGGACTGTGCCTGAAGCAACTTCTTTTTTAAATGCATCAACTGAATGGATGTGTTTAATCATATTAATTTCTCCTAAAAGCCTATTAGATAAAAGGCAAAATAGATAATAACTAAATGCAGTGGAAAATACAAATAAGATGCATATTGAAACCATTTTGATTTGTAACCGAGTTTTCCTGAATATAGCAAGATTATTGGAATCGCTAATAAAGCCCAGGTTTCTGAATAAAATTCAGCATTGACCATAAATAAGTCACAGTTTGGTATTTTGGCAATCAAATAAATGATGACTACTGCGAAGAAAACCGCGAAAGAAAAGAGAATGTTTAAATAGAATCTAAATCTAGTTGAAGTTTCATAACCTTCTTCATCCATGTGATAGGATTCAAATAATTTTTTAAGTAATGGATAAGAATAAAACATTATAAGAGCCATGATTAGGCCAAAAATGTTATAGCCACTTCTTAAGAAAACTGGGAACCAAATCACCGTGTTTTCACTGTTTAATTCATAAATTCCTACTGCAAACGAACCTATTACCAAGGCAAATGGAATGATCGAAAGAAATGAAAAGCGGTCTTTTCGAGACAATAAATAAAGTATAGTTCCATAACAAAGCAAATCTAATAGAGGAGAATATGCGTTATCTAAAGAACTATCAAAGCAATAGATAATAACGGCTTGGGCGACTAAGACAATAGAGGCAACTATTCCTAGTCTTAAAGCATATTTAGCAAAGCTATGAGTGTGCCTTACACCCTCCACGAGCATAAGAACAAATAAAGGAAAGGCGAATCGGCCGAGCAAACGGAAGACTTCACCAGTCAAAACTGCGGCATCGCTTTCCATTTCAACTAAGAAAATTCCGATGTGATCTAATGTCATTAATAAAAAAGCCACTATTTTTAAGACAAAACTATTTATGAGTAAAAATTGCTTTTTCATTATTTAAAAGATGCGATGATTGCGGTTCCAATTGATAAAAGGTTATTGGTTACGTGAGCACTGATGCTAGATGCTAAACCAAAACGATGATATAAGAAACAGAATGTGGCTGCCGCAAACATGTAAAACGGAATATTTAGCAATTCGTTAACCATATTATTTGATTGAAAATCAAAATGAATGAATGTGAAAACGATAATTGTAACTACATATGCTAAAGAAATATGAACTCTTTTCAATAAGGAGAATAAACCAACTCGATATGTAAATTCTTCAACAATTGGTCCAATTAAAGCAAATATTAATAAACTAAGAAATGGAAAATCCGACACGATACTATTTAAAGATGATTCGTTTGCATTATCGCTGATGACAGCGCCTGTCGCATTGAGAATAAGATTGTAGAATAGATTAAACGTGAGAATAGCGCTAAAACCAATTGCAGCAGCAACATAAGGTTTCCAATCTTTAAATGATTTGAAAAATTCGTTGGTATCATCTTTCATCAAAATGAGAAAAATCACCGCAATTATTAGATATGCTGAGCCATTTACAATCATGTCGAAAGTAGTTGAGCCCATGAATGTTTGATAATCATAATCGCTAACAATAGCCCTTCTTGCAGCAAGTTGAACAATAATTTGAATAAGTAGACTAATGATAGTTAATCCGAATAAACCGATTACAAAAAAGAGGATTTGTTTCCAGATTTTTAAGTCGGTAGTTTTTTCTATTCTTGCTCTTTCTAACATAATTGCGTAGTGGAAAGATTATACTATTTTAAAAACAAAAAGTATAATATCTCATAATGAATACGATATTGGAGCGAAATGAAATAACACTTGTGAGAGATAGATCTTCTTTCATCGGTGTTTTAATTCACGTCACTTCATTAGAATCAATAAAACAATATCTTGATGATATCCGTAAACAATATCCAAAAGCCAAGCATTATTGTTATGCCTACATTTTAGGTGACAAAAAGAAATGTTCTGATGATGGCGAACCAGCCAAAACTGCCGGCCGCCCTTTATTAGAACTTCTTGAAAAGAAGGAAATGGACGAAACTCTATTGATTGTAGTTAGATATTTTGGTGGTGTCCTTTTAGGTGCATCAAGACTCATGTCGACTTATTTAGAAACCGGAGTGAATGTTTTAGCAAACGCCGATGTTGTTACTATTGAAAACAAATATATTTATCATATGTCGCTCTCATATCGTGATTTTGAAGAGCTTAAACATTTATCTAGAAAGTTACAATTTTCTTTTGAAAATGTAATGTATGAGGATAGAATAAATGTAGACGTTCTTGCCGAAGAAAATTCTGGAGAAGAACTTGCAAATTATTTCCCTAACGCTTCGATTGAAGTCATGGGAACAAAGAAAGTTTATAGAAGGTAGAATTATGATTAAAGCTGAAGAGTATTGTCAAAGAAGAGAAAGACTAGTTGAAAAATTAGAAGATGGTTCAATCGCCATTCTTTTTGCAGGAGTAGGGAAGAAAAGAAGCGGTGATCAAGATTATGATTTTGCGGTTAACCGCAATTTCTATTATTTAACTGGAATAGAACAAGATAATTCGATTCTTATGCTTGTAAAAGCGGATGGTGAAGTTTCGACCTACTTATTCATCGATGAAAAAGATGAAAAGGTTGAAAAGTGGATTGGTATTAAATTAACCGATGAAAAAGCTAGAGAAATATCTGGAATTGAAAATGTATGTGTTCGTTCCTCTTTTGATGGTAAACTTGATGCTTCACTTGGTAATAATATGACTCACTTTGGTGAGATTAAGAAAATATATTTAGATTTAGAATCCGAACTTAAAATCGACGAACGTAAATCAACTCGCGAATTTGAAGAAGAAATCAAAGCCAAATATCCAAGTCTTTGTGTTGAAGATATTCATGACTATGTCATGCGTTTAAGAATCATCAAATCACCTGCTGAAATCGAGATGATTAAAGATGCTATAAATACTACCGATGTCGCTTTGAAAAATGTTCTTAGCACAATGAAGGCTGGTAGATTTGAATACAATTTAAGAAACATTTTTGAGTTCACTGTTAAGGAAGATTTGAATGCCGGGCTAGCTTTCCCTTCGATTGTTGCTGCTGGTAAAAACGGTGTAATTCTCCATTATCCTGATGCGCAAGATGTTATTAAAGCCGGAGATTTAGTTCTTTTAGATGTTGGTGCAGCCAAAGGCAATTATTGCGCTGATATTTCAAGAACATATCCAATCAGTGGAAAATATTCTGATTTACAAAAGAAAATTTATTCGATCGTTTTGGAATGCAATAAACAAACCGCTAAATTCATTAGACCGGGCATTCTTCTAAAGGAAGTGCAGGACTTTGCTCTTAATTATTTAGCGGAAGAATGTTTCGCTCAAGGACTTATTCCATCCAAGGATAGGATTAGAGATGTCTATTATCATAGCGTTTCTCATCATCTTGGCTTAGATACTCACGATGGAAACGATCGTGATTCCAAACTCGCTCCAGGAATGGTTATTACTTGCGAACCAGGCTTATATTTTAAAGAATATGGCATTGGTGTTCGTATTGAAGATGACGTCTTAGTAACTGAAAATGGCAGCGATGTTTTGTCAAAAGACATTATTAAAGAAATTGATGATATTGAAAGAATTCTGAGGGCTAAATAATGGAAAAATACGTTTTATCTATCGACCAAGGAACAACATCTTCTCGAGCAATCCTTTTTGATAAAAGAGGCAATATTATCGCAACTGCTCAAGAGGAAGTATCTTTAATCTATCCTCATGAAGGTTGGGTTGAAGCTGATGCTTTAGTAATTTGGATCAGTGTCGTTAACGTTATAAATGAATGTTTAATTAAAGCAAATGCTACTTGGGCAGATATCGACTCAATAGGTATCACCAATCAACGTGAAACCACAGTCGTTTGGGATAAACAAACTGGAAAGCCAATTTATAACGCTATTATTTGGCAATCACGTCAATCTAGCGATATTTGCGATAAATTTAATGATAAAAAAGAATATATTCATAACAAGACCGGTTTATTAATAAACCCATTCTTCTCTGCTTCAAAACTTAAATTCATTCTCGATAATGTCGAGGGTAGTAGAGAAAGAGCCAAAAGAGGCGAACTTCTTTTTGGAACCATCGATTCCTGGCTCATTTATCGTCTCACCAATGGTGCTGTTCATGCGACAGATACGACTAACGCTAGTAGAACGATGCTTTATAACATCTTCGATTTAAAGTGGGACGAAGATTTATTGAAGTTATTTGATATTCCAAAACAAATGCTTCCAAAAGTTTTCCCGTGTAACCATGATTTTGGAACTGCTTCATATTTTTCTACGAAAGTTCATATCTATGCAGTTTTAGGTGATCAGCAAGCATCGTTATTTGGACACGCCTGCTTTAAAGAGGGCGATTGTAAAAATACCTATGGTACTGGTTGCTTTATGCTAATGAATACCGGTAGTACACCAATTCTTTCTAAAAACGGATTATTAACAACCGTCGCTTGGAATATCGATGGAAAAGTTAGTTATGCTCTAGAAGGTTCCGTCTTTATTGGTGGTGCAGTTATTCAATGGCTTAGAGATGGCCTTAAATGCATTAGCAGCGCTCCTGAAGTTGATGGAGCCGCAACAAGCGTTAAAGATAATGGCGGTGTAGTTTTTGTTCCGGCTTTCGTTGGCTTAGGCACCCCGTATTGGGATAACGATGTAAGAGGTACGATCTTCGGTATGACTAGAGCGACGACTGAAAACCATATTTGCCGTGCAGCTTTAGAAGCAATTGCTTTCCAGACTAAAGACGTCTTTGATGTCATGGCTAAAGAAGCAAAAATATCCTTAACTTCACTTCAAGTCGATGGTGGCGCATCAAAGAGCGATTATTTAATGCAGTTCCAATCCGATATCCTTCAAATCAATATCGAAAAACCTTGCTGTACCGAGACAACTGCTTTAGGTGCTGCTTTTATGGCGGGTTGTAAATCTAAATATTTTGGCTCATTAAAAGAAATCTCAATGATGCGTTGCATCGAAAAGGAATTTAAACCTCAAATTGATGCTGTTTCAGCGCAAAATGCCTGCAAAACCTGGGAATGTGCTGTTCAATCTGCTCGAACATTTAAAGCTTTCAAATAAGGAATATGAATTCATTAAAATTAACCAAAGAACAATTTGAACAAGTTTACGAACAGCTGCGTGTTCCTTCTTCTATTAATAAGGAAGAGATTTTTGAATGCTACGAATTTGCTTTCGAGAATGCTTCTAAATTGATGGAGGAAAACATTTTTGGTAAATCCTTACCTATCAATAGCGTTGTTCTTCTTTTGTATTTAATTAATGAATATGGTTTTTATTTTACATTTAATAAAGAAATCAAAGATAAAGACTTAGCGCTTTCTAAGATTGTTTCTGTTGCCCTTGATAAATATTTCACCAACGAACATCTAGATTTCAAAAATGATCAATTCACAAATAAGTTTTCACCGGCAATTTCTACTATAGAGTTATATCTAAACTTCATCTTAGGTATATTACGTAATTATCCTCAAAAGAATCCTCAAGAAACTTTGATGGTGGATATGGCGAACAAAGCTTTCAAAGTTTCAAAAGCAATTATTGAATTAATTGTTAAAGGTTTTGAAACAGAAGCGTTCTCAACTTGGAGAACACTCCATGAAATTGAATGTATATTGATATTAATCAATAAATATGGTGATCCAGTTATTAAATCATATTTAAAACATTTAAGGTATGCTTTAGCATATAGAGGTGCCTTAAATTCAAGCGAAGAAGTAGACGCTGTCTTTGTTGATATTAAAGCAGATATGAAAAAATATGATTTAAAGAGCAAAGATATGAAAAAATTCATCGAATATGGCTGGCTAACTTCTATTGAAGAATACGGGCCAGAGTGTTCTTATAAATTTAATTTCCGCGATGGTGTCGAAAAGCTTGCAGGATTAAGCGACTATTCCAAAGTTTATGAAATGGCCTCTGAAATCGCTCACTCATCACCATTATTAATTTATTCTCGCACCCAATATTATTACCATTTAACGATTCTACAACTCTATGAATCTTTCTTTAGACTCGAAGAGATATTCTCAAAGATTTATCTAACGAGAATAAGTAAAGAAGAAGCTACTAGATATGTGATGATGAGAAATGTTTATTATTCATCTCTCCAAGTCATATATCAAAACGAAAAACAAATCTTCTTCAAGAAATCACAACAAGATAATAAGTAATAAAAAAAGCCTAGTTTAACTAGGCTTTTAAATTGATTTTTTCTTATGCACCTTCGTAGCAAGATCCGCCGATGAATTCTCTCATGAGTGAGTTACATGGGACCCATTCATCTGGCATATCTTCAAAGTATTTAAGCATTCTAATCAATCTCTCGGCGACTGGGAAATATTCGCTTTCAACATCGACATTTTGAAGTAGTGGAAGAGCATATTTTTTCATGACGCATAATTCATAAGAAAGCATTGAGTTATAAACATAGTCAGCACCTTCTTGAGTGTCATAAATCCATTTGAATTCGCCTCTTCTAACACTTGGCCACATTGAGATTGTTTCTTCTGCGGCAGCGTTTCTAAATTTATAGTCACGGACTAAACGACGTAATAGTCTAAGGTCGGTGATAGAAACCGGATTGGTGTTATCAAGATTAATTTGTGCTTGTGGCGCGATGAAGATTTTGAATTTTTGGTGTCTCGGAATGAGGGTGGTCATACGGTCATTCAAGGCATGAATGCCTTCGATGATGATTGGTTCATCTAATCCGACTTTAATTCTACGACCAGGAACACGTTTACCAAGTTTGAAATCAAATTGTGGTAATTGAACTTCTTCACCATTGATTAAATCGAGCATATTCTTATTGAATAAATCGATATCCAAAGCTTCGATGGATTCTAAATCTGGTTTACCATCTTCATCTTTTGGTGCTTGTGATTTTGGTAGATAATAGTCATCCAAAGATATTCTAATTGGTTTTAAACCTCTTGAAAGAAGTTCAACTCTCAGTCTATTTGCAAAGGTGGTCTTTCCTGAAGAAGATGGACCAGCGATACAAATTAAACGGATGTTGCTATCAGAAACGATTTTTTCACCGAGTTCTGCAAGCATTCTATTATGTCTTGCTTCACAAAGTTGAATGAAATCAATGACGCCATCACGTTGGATGTGCTTGTTGATGCCGACGACTGTATCAGCGCCTGCAATCTTCGCCCATTCGTGCGATTCTTTTAGAGTTTTACCAAATGTAGGAGCATCTTCAAATGGTGGAATTACTCCGCCAACTTCTGCTCTTGGGTATTGAAGAATCATACCTGGGGAATAATAGAATAAATCAAATGTTTTTAAATAACCGGTCGATGGGACCATGCGGCTAAACATATAGTTGTAATAGCCATTGCATTCATATAAATGAATGGTCTTCTCTGGACGGTATTGCAAAGCATCTAATTTATCATTTAAATTGTTGTCTTTATAAATTTTGACAGCTTCTTCGGTAGAATATTTGCCTCTAACGAGTGGATAATCTGCATTAATAATCTTATCCATTTCTTCTCTAACCTTCTTAACCATAGCTGGGTTAACGTTATAACCCTTGGTTAGAACTTGGATAAAGACTGAACGAGAAACATTATAAGCAAATCTAACTTCTAACATTGGATAAGCACGAGCAAACGCCATCGCAACAACATATCTTAAAGATGCTTCATAGATACGAACTGCATCGCCGTCTTTAACGGTGAGGAATTCAATTTTGGCATCATCGCTTACTTCGTATGTTAATTCACGAAGACGGTTGTTAACTCTTGCGCAGATGATTGATTTATCCTTGTTATCAATAAGGTCTTTTAATTGGACTTTTTTCTCGAAAACTTTTTCTTGTCCTTGGAATGTTAATTTGAAAGACATGAAATTTTGCCTCCTTTTTCGCCATTATATCATAACTAGTTAAACGCATTCATGCAAGCGCTTTCATAGATTAAAATCTAAAAAATTTAGATTACTTCTTTACAAAAATATGCAATTTATGGAAAATATATGTGCAAATTATAGAGATTATCTCTATCAAGTTAGGAGAACGAATATGGCAAAAGCAATGGTTTACATTCAATCAGGTGGACCTACCTCAGTCATCAATACCTCACTTTATGGTGCAATTAAAGAGGCTCAAAAACATTCTGAAATTTCCCACATTTATGGATCACTCAATGGTATTGAAGGATTATTAAAAGATAACATCATCGATTTAGGCAAAGAAGATCCTGCTCAAATCGAATTACTAAAACAAACTCCAGGATCAATCTTAGGAACATCACGTCATAAACTTCCAAAGGATTTCCATAACGAAGAATATTCCAAGATTATTGAAACCTGCAAGAAGCACAACATCGGTTATGTTTTCGTTAATGGCGGTAACGATTCGATGGATACTTGTTACAAACTTTCTTTACTTTGTAAAGAACTTAATCTTGATATCAAGGTTATGGGTGTCCCAAAAACCGTCGATAATGACTTAGCTGAAACCGACCATTCAAATGGTTTTGGTAGTGCAGCTAAATATGTCATTAACACAACTCGTGAAATAATCGCCGATGCTCAATCATACGATCGCTACAAAGGCTACATCATTGAAGTCATGGGTCGTAACGCTGGCTGGTTAACTGCTGCAACTGATTTACTCCCAGAACACGCTAGACCAGACTTAATTTACCTTCCAGAAAACAAATTTGATACTGAAAAATTTGTCAAAAAATTCGGTGAAATTTATGAGAAGAAAGGCATCTGTATTGTCGCAATTTCCGAAGGAATTGACTTCGAAAGAGATGAAACAAATGTCAAAGTCGATAGCTTTGGACATAAGCAACTTGGTGGTGCAGCAAGCGACCTTGCTAAACTTATCAATTCTCGCTTAGGAATTTCGGTTCGTGCAATTGAATTATCGCTTCCACAAAGAGCGTTCTCCTTCTTAACATCCAAAGTTGATTCAGAAGAAGCAGAAGCTTGTGGTAGAGAAGCGGTGAAACATGCTGTTGAAGGAATGACCGGACACATGATCGCCATCAAACGTTTAAGCGATGCTCCTTATAAAGTTGAATACAAACCAGTTGATATTAGCAAGATTGCTAACGTTGAAAGAAAAGTTCCTTCTACAATGATGAAAGATGATTCACATATGGACGCTTCGTTTAAAGCGTATTGTGAACCTCTCATCAAAGGTGAACTTGAAATCAAAATGAAGGATGGCATTATTGAAACCACTCTTCTTAAAAAAGTTCGTGTTTAATAAAATTAATTTATAAGAAAAAGTCAGGCTATGCTTGACTTTTTTCGTGTGTGAATATTAATATAAATAATTATGAAAAATTATTTGGCTAAATGTTCTGAATTAACAAGAATGATCCTTTTAGCCATTTTAATTGGCGTTGTTTTAATTCTTGCTTCGATTGTTGGTGCTGTTTTCGGCCAATTTGGTTGGATGGTTGGTGTAAGCGTAGGAACTGCCGTTGAAGTTTTAAATCTATTCTTACTTTACAAGAGTTCTGAACTTGCTTTAAAAGAAACAAAAAGTTCTCTATTCTTACTGCTTTATTTCGTGAGAATGGCTTTATATGTTGCAGGAATACTAGTATTAGTCCTCCTTCAATATTTTTGGCATATTTCGTTTTTTGATAATTCGTTCTGGGGTTTTCTCATTGGAATTAGCCCAATGCAAATAGTTGTTATTATCGTTATGGCACGTTCTAAAAAAGGACCGCTAGAAATCGCTCAAAAAGAGGATGAGAAATAATGGCTGGAGTTTATACTGAAGAATATTTGAAATTTAAATTCCCCAGCGCTCCAATATTCATTGGATTGTGCATTATTTTAATTTTGATCGTTTTAGCTATCATCGTTGGTATCAAGGCCCGCAAAGCAGATTATAAGAAACCATCAAAAGGTTTGCTCATGATCGTTGAATGGGCGGTTGAAAAACTTGATGCCTTTGTCTCTGATACGATGGGCGAAGGTTTTGATAATTTCGGCGGCATCTTATTAGGAGTTATTCCTTTCCTATTCTTATCTTTCATCATCGGAATTACTGGCTTACCAACTCCAATGAACAATATCGCCGTTCCTTTATCTTTGGCTTTGGTGACCTTTATTCTCATTCATTTCACTGCAGTAAGATATAATCACTGGAAATATTTCAAACGTTTCATTGATCCGTTTCCGTTCTTTCTACCAATTAACCTCATCTCGATGTGGGCTCCACTTATTTCGATGACTATCCGTATGTTTGGTAATGCGATTGTCGGATGGGTTTTATTATCGCTTATCAACTGGTCATTAGAGTCGCTATCTGCTTCGTTATTTAGTTTTATTAATAGTGGTGTAAATCAAATCTTCTTTGTTCCAATTGCCACTCCGCTATTACATGCTTATTTTGATTTATTCTCTGGTTTCATCCAAACCATGGTGTTTGTCTTCTTGACCGCCTTATTTATTGCTCAAGAAAAACCAGAAGATTTAGATAATAATGTAGCTTTAGCTACAAGAAAGGAGGTTAGCAAATGAGTGATGTTGGTTTAATTGCTTTAGCAGCCGCAATAGCAATCTTCTCTTCAGGATGTTCATCTATCGGTGAAGGTTTCCTTGTAGGAAAAGCTATTGAAGGTATGGCTCGCAATCCTGAAATGTACGGCAAACTTCGTTCTTCGATGATTATCGGTGCTGCATTAGTTGAAACTTGTGGTATCTATGCTTTACTTATTTCCATTCTTCTTATTTTCGTCTATGGTCACTAGGAGGTGCCGCAATGAAAAGACTCGTGAGATTATTTCCATTAGTTCTTGCGACGGTTGCTATCTCGGCTTGTGAAGGCAAACCGTTTGAGCAGGAAGACTTTTTGCATTATCTATTCCCAAATCCGTGGGATGCTTTAGCAATCTTTTTAGCGTTCGTCGTGCTTTTGCTCGTCGTTTTCTATTTTGCTTATAAGCCAGTAAAAAAACTTATCAAAAATAGAAAAGATTATGTCGAAGGCAAAATTAAAAATGCTGAACAAAGAGAATTAGATGCAAAAACTAAAGTTGAAGATGCTGAAAAACAAATCGTTGCTTCACGTCAAGAAGCGTTGGAAATAGTTGAACAAGCCAAACAAGATGCCCTTTTAGAAAAACAAAGAATTGCTAACGAAGCTAAATTAGCTCGTGAAGAAGAAGTTCGAAAAGCCAAAGAAGAAATCGCTCAAGAAATTGAAGCGAGCAAAGACGAGGTACATAAAGAAATCGTTTCAGTTGCTTTAGATGCCTCTAAAAAAGTTCTATCTCGTGAAGTTAATTCTAAAGATAACGAAAAACTCATTGATGATTTTATCAAGGATTTAGATAAATAATGGAATCAGTTGTTTCAAAATATGCTGCTGCGATAGTTTCTATCGCTAGAGATGAGAACAAATGCAAAGAATATAAAAAGATCTTTGCCTCATTTTCCAGCGTCATTTTTGAACATCCTGAAATCGCAAAATATCTTGAATCTTATTTTGTAAAAGATGAAGCAAAATATGCTTTCGTGGATGAACTCACTAAAACATATAAAAGTGAAAATTTTACAAACTTCATCAAATTACTTTGTAAAAAGCATCTCATTTATCGTTTTAAAGATGTTGAAAAGGAAGTTAACAAACTACTCAACGAACAACTTAATATCGATGAAGGCTATCTTTATTCCACCGAAGAATTAAGCGAAAAACAAATCAAAAAGATTGAAGAAGCAATTGCTAAAAGACTCGGTCATGAAGTTGAACTTAAAAATTTAGTTGATCCTCGTTTAATCGGAGGCGTTAAAGTCGTCATTCACGATCACGTCTTTGATGGGTCGATCAAATACAAACTTGAAACACTTGAAAATACTCTTAAAGAAAGGAGAAGCAATTAATGAAAGTTAATTCATCCGAAATTTCTGCCTTAATCAAAAAACAGATTGAAGATTTTTCTAGCAAAGTTGAATCTAATGATGTTGGTACGGTTATCACCGTTGGTGATGGTGTTGCTTTGGTTTATGGTCTTGATAAAGCAATGCTAGGCGAACTCGTTGAATTTCCTCATGGAATTTATGGCATGGTCATGAATCTTGAGGAAGAAAATGTTGGATGCGTTCTTTTAGGAAGCGATAAAGAAATCAAAGAAGGCGATTTAGTTAAACGCACCAAAAGAGTTGTCGAAGTTCCAGTTGGAGATAATCTTCTCGGACGTGTCGTCAACGCTCTAGGCCAACCAATCGATGGCCTTAGTGATATTAAATCTAACAAAACTCGCCCTGTTGAAAGAATCGCTCCTGGTGTCATGTTCCGTAAGAGCGTCGATACTCCACTTCAAACTGGAATTAAAGCCATTGACGCTATGATTCCTATAGGAAGAGGACAAAGAGAGCTCATCATTGGTGACCGCCAAACCGGTAAAACCGCTATTGCAGTGGATACGATTATTAACCAAAAGGATCAAAATGTTAATTGTATCTATGTTGCTATTGGCCAAAAGAATTCAACTGTTGCTTCAATCGTCGATAAATTAGCAAAAGCTGGTGCAATGAAATACACAGTTGTTGTTTCCGCTACTGCAAGTGAACTCGCTCCGCTTTTATATTTAGCGCCTTATTCAGGCATGGCGATAGCGGAAGAATGGCTAGAACAGGGAAAAGATAGTTTAATCATCTTTGATGATTTATCAAAACATGCTGTTGCATATAGAACCTTATCTTTGCTTCTTAAACGTCCAAGTGGACGTGAAGCATATCCGGGTGATGTTTTCTATTTACACTCCCGTTTACTCGAGCGTGCTTGTAAATTGGATAAAGCTTATGGTGGTGGTTCTATTACTGCTCTACCAATCATTGAAACTCAACAAGGCGATATTTCCGCTTACATCCCGACTAACGTTATTTCTATTACCGACGGTCAAATCTTTTTGATGACAGATTTATTTAATGCTGGTCAAAGACCTGCTATCGATTCAGGTTTATCGGTTAGCCGCGTTGGAAGCGCTGCTCAAATTAAAGCGATGAAGCAAGTCGCAAACTCTTTAAAGATTGAACTAGCGAACTACCGCGAACTTCAAGCCTTTGCTCAATTTGGTTCAGACTTAGATGCGAGCACAAAAGAAGTTTTGAATCATGGGGCTGTCCTCATGGAAATCTTAAAACAAAATCAATACGATACTTACCCTGTTGATCGTCAAATAATTGAGTTATTTGCGGCAAAACACAAATATCTTGAATCTATTCCTAGAGAAAAGATTAAAGACTACCTTGATAAACTCTATTCTCATTTATCATCTTCGCATAAGAAGATTTTAGAAGAGATCAATACTAAGAAGGTTATTTCAGAAGAACTCGAAAAAACCTTAAAAGACGTTCTTAAAAAATATTTTGATTCATTAAATTAATATGGCGCAATCTCTACACAAAACAAAAAGAAGAATCGCATCGGTTAATTCCACCAAAAAGATTACAAAAGCGATGGAATTAGTTGCCACTGTGAAGCTGAAAAGATTCAAGAATGTGATGCTTGAAAACGAAGCTTATGCGAAAGAACTAGTGGATATTATCCACCATCTTTTTGCGCATATCGATGTAGAAGATAATCCATATTTAGTCGAGACTAAATCCGAGACTGATTTATATATAGTAGTCTCATCCAATCTTGGCCTTTGTGCTTCTTATAATAACAATATCTTTAACTTTGTTAACGAGAATGTTAAAAAGGATAAAACCGAAGTTATTCCAATTGGTTTTAAAGGCCAAAATTATTTAAGAAAAGAAGGCTATAAACTTTTAAATGAATTCGTTTCTATTAATGAACGTCTCGAATTTGAAGAAATAAAAAAATTAGGCGAATTAATAACTAAAGAATTCGTTAACGGAAAATATCGTTCTATTAGATTAATTTACACTCACTATGTGAATTCACTTAAATTTGTTCCTGAAGAAATTAGTATTTTCCCAATTCAAAATGTTGAAGGAGAAAGCAAAGCTGGATATGAACCTATTCTCGATCCTAATGCCAAGACCTTGATCGATGAACTAGTTCCTATCTATGTTTCTTCAACTTTATATCACAAAATTATTGAATCGCAGGTTTCTGAACAAGCAAGTCGTAGAACCGCGATGGAAAACGCAAATGATAATGCGGATGAAATTATCGATAAACTCACCCTTGAATACAATAAGGCTAGACAAACTGCTATCACACAGGAAATCACTGAAATTGTATCAGGCTCTATTAATAAATAGGAGGCAAAAATTATGGCTAAAAACATTGGAAAAGTTGTACAAGCAGTCGGACCAATTATTGATGTTCGCTTTTTAGATGAGCATCTTCCAGAACTCTTAACAGCTTTAGTCGTAAAACTTGATGAAACAAAAACACTTACTTTAGAGGTTGCTCAGCATATCGGAGATGATGTTGTCCGCTGCGTCGCGATGGGACCAACTGAAGGTGTTTTAAGAGGACTCGATGTCATCGATACTGGTTCACCAATTACTGTTCCGGTAGGAAAAGAAACCTTAGGCAGAATGTTTAATGTTTTAGGCGATCCAATCGATGAAATTAAAGATGGCAAAAAGTTTGAAAAACGAAATCCAATTCACCGCAAAGCCCCATCATTTAAAGATCAAAACGTTGCTTCCGAAATGCTTGAAACTGGTATTAAAGTTATTGATCTACTCTGCCCATATTTAAAAGGTGGAAAGGTTGGTTTGTTTGGTGGTGCTGGTGTTGGCAAAACCGTTTTAATTCAAGAATTAATTCATAATATCGCTACTGAGCAAGATGGTATTTCTGTCTTTGCTGGTGTCGGTGAACGTAGCCGCGAAGGTAACGATTTATATTACGAAATGAAAGCTAGTGGAGTTTTATCTAAAACCGCTTTGGTCTTCGGACAAATGAACGAACCTCCAGGAGCAAGAATGAGAGTTGGCTTATCTGCTTTAACTATGGCTGAATATTTCCGTGATGAAGAACATCAAAACGTTCTACTTTTCATTGATAACATCTTTAGATTTACTCAAGCCGGTAGCGAAGTCTCTGCACTTTTAGGAAGAATGCCTTCGGCTGTTGGTTACCAACCAACACTTGCCACTGAAATGGGCCAACTTCAAGAAAGAATCACTTCCACAAAAGATGGTTCTATTACTTCTGTTCAAGCAATTTATGTTCCTGCGGATGACTTAACCGACCCTGCTCCAGCGACCACATTCTCTCACCTTGATGCAAAGACAGTTCTTGATCGTAATACCGCTGCACTAGGTATTTATCCTGCGGTCGACCCACTCGATTCAAGTTCAAATATTCTTGATCCAAACATCGTTGGAAAAGAACATTATGAAGTTGCTCGTGAAGTTCAACAAATCTTACAACGATATAAAGAACTCCAAGATATCATTGCAATTTTAGGTATGGATGAATTATCTGATGAAGATAAGGTTATCGTTAATCGCGCTAGACGTATTAGAAATTTCTTGTCTCAACCATTCCATGTCGCAGAAGGTTTCAGCGGCTTTAAAGGAAAATATGTTCCAATTAAAGATACAATCCGCTCCTTTAGAGCGATACTTGATGGTAAATACGACCATTACCCTGAAAGTGCCTTCCTTTATGCTGGCACAATCGAGGATGTTGAAGCGAAAGCCGGAGAAAATAAATAATGTCATTTAAACTTGCGATAATTTCACCAAAAGGAATCTATCTTGAAGAAGAGGTAGACTCTTTAAGCGTGAAACTTACCAGCGGTTATCGAACTATTCTTGCCCATCATATTCCTCTTATCGGTGCATTAGCATATGCTCCTATGCATTTTGTTAAAGGATCTAAGGTCGAATATTTTGCCATTCATGGTGGTGCCATCTCAGTCAAAGATAATAAAGTTAGTCTCATCGTCAATGGCATCGAGGCTAAAAAAGATATCGATATCGAGCGAGCTAAAGAAGCGAAGAAACGTGCTGAGAATAGATTAGATAATAAAAATGACATCAATATCGATGTTGAAAGAGCACGACATGCCTTATTAAGAGCAATTGCGAGAATAAAAACATACGAACAATAATTAGGATGCTATGCATCCTTTTTTATAACATCTGTCTTATTTCTTCTTCACTAGTAGAAGTGGAAATATCTTTTGTTTGAGTTATGGTGCCATTCTCGTATTTTGCAATTGAGATAGTCTCGTTCTCATTTACGTCAGAAATGACAATAACGTTATCGCTTTGATTTATAAGAGGTAGGATTTTGGTTTTATATAAATTTACTAATCCTTCTTTATCTTTATTAAAACTAACATAACTAAAAGATTTACCGTTTAAATCATATTCAGAAACATTTTTATGAATAAAAAAATGGTTCTTTATGACGTATCTTGAATTTAGATAGTTTTCGAATGCTCGAGAAGCTTTCATATATGAATCATAGTCGATTTCTTCGACGATATTATTTTGAATCACATAAAGTGATGGAGTTAATATTTGATAATCTCCATAGTTATTCTTTTTGAAGAATCTATCACCATATAATAATTGAAACGCTGCTAAATCTTCGCGATTATCTTCCACGTCAAATTTATAAGTTAATAAAGATGTTTTTTCGACATAGGAAGTTAAGATTGGGTTAAATGCCTCGCAGCTAGAACAACCTCTCTCAGATATATAGATTAAAAAACCAGCATCCATTGAGATACTTCTAGAAACAGATTCAATATCCGCGACCAATATTTTATTTTCGTTTGTTAAAAAACTATCGAAACTTTTCGCTAAAACAGCTTTTGAATTATTTGACGAACAAGCTACTAATAAATTAGCTAATAATGTTAAAGGAATAAGTTTTTTAATCATAGTTCGTGTATAATTATATTATAAAGCAAGTTTTGTTGTTGCTATTTATAAATAAAAGCATACAATAATGTGCTTGTTAAGGAGGCTATATTATGAATTTATGGCATCGTGCTGATCCTTCCCAAATTAAACCTGAAAGCTTTTTAGCATGTATCGAAATTCCTCAAGGTTCTAAAAATAAATATGAACTTGATAAATATTCAGGCGCTTTAAAGCTTGACCGTATCTTATATACTTCAACTCACTACCCACATAACTATGGTTTTATTCCAAGAACCTATGCTGATGATGGTGACCCACTTGATGTTTTGGTTATTTGTAGTGAACCAATCGTCCCTCTTGCTTTAGTTGAATGTTATCCAATTGGTATGCTTGAAATGATCGATGGTGGTTCTAAAGACGCTAAGATTATTGCAATCGCGAAAAATGATCCAGTTTATAACTCGTTCTCTGATATTAAACAAATTCCAAACCACATCCTCCAAGAAATTAAACACTTCTTTGTTGTATATAAACAACTTGAAGGTAAAGAAACAATCGTCAACCATATCCGTGGCAGAATGATGGCTATGGACGTCATCTCTCTTTGCATTGAAGCATATAAAAAGAAATTTGGCGAAGAAAGCAAATAATTATATGACGCTCCTATGGAGCGTTTTTTCTAAATATGATTCACATTATTCTCTATCATCCTGAAATTCCTCAAAATACTGGGAATATCTTAAGGACAGCGATGGCAACTAGTTCCAAAGTTCATATCATTGGTCCAATCCCTTTTGACTTGTCTGATAAGGCACTTAAAAGATCTGGTATGGATTATTTAAAAGATGCTGATTACGATTATTTTGATAGTTATGAAGAATTCGAAAAAGCATTTTCTAATAAAAACATTTACTATGTAACTAAATATGGAACACATCTTTATAGCGAAGACTTGTTCCAAGATGTGACTGAAGATGTCTATGTGATGTTTGGAAGAGAATCAACAGGAATTGATAAACAAATTCTTTCTAAAAACAAAGATAAAACTTTACGAATTCCAATGTTATCAACCGCTAGAAGTTTAAATCTTTCAAATGCGGTAGCAATTGTTACTTACGAAATCTTAAGACAACAAAAATACCCTGAGCTAGCGACTTTCGACATGATTAAAAAATATAAGATTTAATCGCAACGCTTAGCTTTTTCGAGCAAATCTCTATTTTCTTTTCTAATTGAATTAACCTTAATGGTGGAGTAATTCTTAATGATGGCTTCGCCAAGAACGTGTCCGCGACGGACATTTTTCTTTTTTGTATAACTTATTTCGCCGCAAGAGGCTTTTGAACACAATAAAGCAATCTCTGATGCAACTAACAATTCTTCTTCAGTTGGTTTTTTATTTGCAATGACTAAATGAGCGCCACTTTTGTCTTTGATATGCATCCAAGTAAATTCACGGTCTAATTTCATAGCAAAACTTAGATAGTCATTTTGCGAAGCGTTACGTCCGAAATAAATAATTGTTCCATTTATATTTATTTTCCATGGACGATTTAGTGATGTTGGTTTGAATTCTTTTTTCTTTTTGGAGAAAGTGTAAAGTTCAACTAACTCTTCTTTTTTCTTTTCATTCGCAGAATTAAATTCCTCTAATAGATTCTCATATTGTTTCTTTTCATCTAACGCATTTTGAATATTTGTTTCAGAACGAGAAATCGTTTCTTTTGCTTTTTTAGATTTCTTGTAAAAATTCTCGGCATTTTCGAGTAATGTTTTTGAATCATCAAGATTGATCTTTTCTTCATTAAAAATAAATGAATTTTGGTGAGATTTTAATGGTAATCCTGATGAGAGAATAGCATCGGCAAATTCCTTAAATATCAGGTTTTTGCGGGCATTTTTAACATCATCTGCAATTGCTTTTAGACGTTTATCAGTAGCTTTAATTTTTGAATTTATAATCTTGAGTAAGCCCGCGTATTTTTCACTTTCACGTATATCTAAAATCTTTTTAAATTTTTCTTCGATTAATTGTTCTCTCGCTATTATTTCGCCATCAAGAAATTCGCCATTTTGTTTTAGAATAAATTCTTTGCCAATCTCAAATTGTCTTGTTGCGCTTTTGAAATAGAATTCGACGAGTTCATTTTTACTATTTAAGACAAAGAGATTCGGATGATTTGGGAATAATTCACAAATTAGTTTAAATGATTCAAGGTTATCTAAAGAAAACAAATCGATTTCTACGACTAAATCGTTGTCAGAAAGTTTTATATTCTTAATCTCCGACTTTCCAATCACTTTTCTAAATCTTTGCAAAAAGGAGTTTTCAAACGAAGAAAAGAACGCTTCTTTATTTGCTATGAAAACAAGTGGAAGCGATGGGTTTAAATCAATTATCAATGCCTTTCCTTTTTCTTCCATATATGGGAAAAACAACGTTTTATTATTTATAAGTAACGGTGAAAACACTTTTTTATTAGAAAAATCTAATGTGTTAGTTTCTAAATATTTTTGATAGGAGTCATGCGAAATTCTCATAAAATCATTATAAAGATTACTTAATTCCTTCTCAATTATATTGTGCATCAATTATCTAATTGCGAATCTAACTTCTTTTATTTATAATAAAACCATATGAAACGTGGATTACTTATTATTATGTCTGGCCCAAGCGGAGTTGGTAAGGGCACCATTAGAGAAAAACTAATGGAAGATAAATCATTGAATCTCTTTTATAGTGTTTCAATGACAACTCGTAACCCAAGACCGGGTGAAGTTAATGGTCGTGAATACTATTTTGTCTCCAAAGATGAATTCCAAAAGAACATCGATAACGGAAATCTTCTTGAATGGGCTGAATTTGTTGGAAATCGATACGGCACTCCAAAAGACAAAGTCGAAAAAATGAGAGACGAAGGTAAAAATGTCCTTCTTGAAATCGATGTTAATGGCACAAGCCAGGTTTTATCTAAATTAGATCGAAACGATGTTATCTCTGTTTTTATCGCGCCACCTTCTTTAGAAGAACTTGAAAAAAGAATTAGAGGCCGTTCAACCGAGACTGATGAAGTTATCAAAAATCGTCTAGCACAAGCTAGTCGTGAGCTTTCTCAAAAGGATCAATATCGATTTGTTGTTATTAATGACAAATTGGAAGATGCTGTCGAAGATTTTAAGAAAATAATTACTAGTAATTAAAAAGGAACAAAGGGCATGAAGCTGCTTGAGGTTTTAATTGAAAGAAAAGCCAATACGCTCAATCGCCCTTTTTCTTATATTTATAAAGGTGATAAACAGATTGGTGTTGGCTATCGTGTTTTGGTTAGTTTTGCGCACAAAGATACCATTGCTTATGTAATAAATGTTAAGGATAGCGATAAAACTAAAGAACAACTCGAAGAGGAAATGGGTTTTCAAATCGGCGAAATTAAAGACGTTCTTGATGAAAAGCCACTTCTAAATGATGAACTTATTAAACTATCTCAAGAGGTATCAAATTATTATTTAGCCCCTTTAATTAGTGTTCTCCAGACGATGCTACCATCATCTTTGAAACCAGCTTCTTCAGCTCTTAGAGGACCAAAGGTTGCATATGATACATATGTCAAATTAATTAATGATGATGAAGAGGATTTAACACCTAAACAAATTGAACTGATTAGACTACTAAAAACAAATGGTCGAATTCTCAAAAAAGACTGCAAATCTCCTTCAATCGTTCAAAAACTCTATGAAAAGAAACGAATTGATTTTGAAAAAGAAGAAAAGATTAGATTAGAGATTCCAGAATATAAAAAAGAACATAAAAAAGAATTGACCGACGAACAAAAACAAGCGGTGGAGTCTATTTTAAAAACCGATAAAACTGTCACTTTATTACAAGGTGTTACCGGTTCAGGAAAGACAGAAGTTTATTTGACTATCTCAGAGAAAATTTTAGCGCAAGGTCGAAACGTTTTAATGTTAGTGCCTGAAATATCTTTGACTCCAGTAATGGTTGAATATTTTCAAAGAAGATTTTCGGGAGATGTCGCTATTCTTCATAGCGAATTAACGCCTGCTGAGAAATATGACGAATATCGTCGTATCTCAAGAGGCGATTGTCACGTTGTCGTTGGCGCTAGAAGTGCAATATTTGCTCCATTAGACAATATCGGTTTAATCATTCTTGATGAAGAACATACGGAATCTTATAAGCAAGATTCACTTCCGTTTTATCATGCTCGCGATGTTGCGATTATGAGAGCTGCTCATTTTAATTCTAAAGTTATTCTTGGCAGTGCGACCCCATCTTTAGAGACAAAAGCAAGAGCGTGTAAAGGTGTTTATCATTTTGCTTCTTTACCAAATCGAATTAACAAACAAGAACTACCGAAGACCTCGATAATCGATATGTCGAAAGCATATTCTTTTAGTCGAGAATCATCGATGTTTTCAAAATATCTAATTGATCAATTGAAAGGCGTATTAGAAAGAAAGGAACAAGCTATTCTATTAATAAATAGAAGAGGTCATTCAGGTTACATTACTTGTCGTAGCTGTGGGCGTATTATCAAATGTCCAAACTGCGGTATTGCTCTAACCTATCATCGTGAAGACAATATGCTTAAGTGCCATCATTGTGGTCACGTCGAATTAAATGCCGAAGTTTGTCCAGAATGCGGCTCTAAATATTTATCCAGATCTGGATTTGGGACAGAAAGAATAGTTGATGAAGTTAAAAAGCTATTCCCAGAAGCTAAGGTATTAAGACTCGATAGTGATGTTGGAGAAGTAAGAAACAATATTGCTAAAACAATTGAAGCCTTCGCTAATCAAGAAGCAGATATTTTAGTCGGGACCCAAATGATTGCTAAGGGCCATGATTTTCCAAATGTTACCTTAGTAGGTGTTGTTCTTGCTGATATTGGATTATCACTACCTTCTTTCCGTTCGACCGAAAGAGCATTTCAACTAATTACCCAGGCAGTTGGCCGAAGTGGAAGGGCGGATAAAGTTGGCCATGCAATAATTCAAACCTTTAATCCTTATCATTACGCCATCCGCTTGGCAAGCAAGCAGGATTATGAAGCATTTTTCCTTAAAGAAATGTCGGTGAGAAAAGTTTCACAATATCCCCCATATACTTATTTAACAAGCATTGAAATCATTGGTAAAAATGAAGATATGGTTGTTGATATTATTTCTAAGATTTGCCGTGATATCGATTCCAAAGGTTTTGAAAATGTATCAGTTTTAGGGCCAGTTGAACCTTATATTGCCTATGAGAATAACAATTATCACCGAATTATATTAATAAAATATAAAAACTATGATAAAATTAACGCCTATCTTGGTGAAGTAATAAATTCACTTAAGAACAAATCACAAATAAATATTAAAGTTAATGTCGATCCATACGACTTCTAGGAGGTACTAAAATGGTTACAATCTCAATTTATGGTTTAGACCAATACACGATTGGTCATTATTCAAAAGATCACACTAAGAATCTTGCGAATTTATTTGAAGTTAGTGAAGACAATGTTTCTTTCTATGCTCCAGATGCTTATGTATTTCATAACGGTGTCGAACAAACAAGTTGGAATGCAATCGTTAAAGTAAATGCTCCTGAGCATTGTGAAAGCAATGAAAAAGCAATTGCTAAATATTTAATTGAAACTCTAAAGGAGTTTTCAGTTCACTTACAAGTTGAATTCTATTATTATCATTCCCATCACCATTATGAACACATCAATAAAGATTACCCTCGCTTTATTAAGGAAGATAATCTCGTAAATGTTGAAGAAGATGATTATGATGGCGAATTATACGAAGGCAATATTTTTGAAGGTTTTGAAGAAAAACTAGAAGAAGCTAGCAAGAGAAAAGAAGAGGAAGCAAAGCATCATCACGACTGCGATTGTGGATGCGATCATCATAAACATTAATGGTTGAAATAAGACTTGGAGCAAAAATCCTCGATTTAGTGCTCATCGATGGTAAAGACTTTGTCGAGGCAGTCGATGAAGTTTTTCCAAGCGAAAGAAAAACATTTCAATCCAGCAATATATCAGTCCTTTTAGCTAAAGAAGCGTTGAAACATTATTTTCTTTTTGAGCATTTGCTACAAAGATTTAATATAAATTTTTCACCTAAACAAAAATCGTTATTCTTTATTACTCTAACTAATAATTTCTATTTGCATTTACTTTCGAAAAATAACTGCAATAGGTTCTTAAAAGATGAAATCCCGAATGATGAGTTTATAAAAAGTGAGCAAATTTTGGATTACAAGGGCTCACTTGAAGAAATGATTTCTTTTGAAAAAGACAGCGATTTTTATTTCGCCACAAAATATAATGTGCCTATTTGGCTAATCCATATGTGGCGAAAACATTATGGCGATGATTTAGTTAATAAATTTTTGAACGCTTCAATTAGATATGATTATCAAACTTATGTTGTTAATTCATTGAAGACATCAACAAAGCAAATTCTAAATGAATTTCCTGAATTTTCATCTCCTTTTGAAGATATGCTTCTTGTAAAAGGCACAAAACGTTATCAATTAACTGATGCCTTTAAAAATTACGATTTTATTGATGTTAAAGTTGGCTTTAAAAACTTGATTGACGAACTAATTAATCCCTATGAAGAAGTACTACTTTATTCAGGATATGACGATGATTTCGCGAAAACTGCCATTATTAAGACTAAAGGTAAACTGGGTCTACATTTAATGGTACCTAATCTTAATCAAAGGATTGAATTAATGCGTTTTTTAAGGATGAATAAATTGCGCAACATCAATTTCTTTGAAGCAAATGATGAGTATGCTTTAAAAGCAGGTGTGAGTTATAAACTTAGTAAAGTAATTGTTTTCCCTTTATCCACTCGTTTCGATATTGTTTCAAAATATCCTGATTTTTTACTCCATTTTGATCGTGACGATTTAGATGCGATTATCCAAGGCGAAAAAGACGCTTTAGAATTATGCTCCAAGTGGGTTGATGAAGATGGTGAACTAACCTATGTTGTTAATACACTAAATAAGAAAGAAAGTAGTATCTTAATCAAAGAATTTTTAGAAAAGCATCATGACTTTTCATTAGAAAAAGAAGAACAACAAATCACGTCTAATCCATTTATGACAACGATGTATTTTGCTATTCTTCGTAGAGGTAGACAAAATGATTAATCTCTATGGACAAGAAATTAGTAAACTCGAATCTCTTCTTATGGAAAGAGGTCAAAAGAAGTACCGCGCTACTCAGCTTTTCACTTGGATTTATGAAAAGAAAGCTAAGACCTTCGATGAGATGAGCGATGTTTCAAAATCATTTAGAGATGAATTAAAACGTGATTTTTGCTTAACTCTTCCAAAGATATTTAAAAAACAAGAATCAAAAGATGGCACGATTAAATTACTTTTAGAGCTTGAAGACGGCTCGAAAATAGAGACTGCACTCATGCCATATAAGTATGGCAATGCAATTTGTGTCTCTAGCCAAGTTGGCTGCAATATGGCCTGCGCTTTCTGCGCAAGTGGTCTTCTTAAAAAGAAGAGAAATCTTGAAGTCCATGAAATTGTCGGTCAAGTACTCGTAATGAATGAAGTGCTTTTAGAAAAGGGCCAAAGAGTATCTCATGTTGTTGTTATGGGAACCGGTGAACCTTTTGATAATTATGATAATGTTATCGATTTTATTCGTATTATTAATCATCCTAAAGCATTGGCAATCGGAGCGAGACATATTTCGGTTTCCACTTGTGGAATTGTCCCGGGAATTATGAAATATGCTCATGAAGGCCTTCAATCAAATTTAGCAATTTCTTTACATGCGCCTAATGATGAAATTCGCAATAAGATTATGCCAATCTCAAAAGGTTATAAGATGGAAGAGCTTATGGAAGCAGTTCGTTACTATGAGAAAAACGCCGGAAGAAGAGTTACTTTTGAGTATATTATGCTCAAAGATGTTAATGATTCTCTTGAATGTGCCAAACAATTAGTTAAACTAATTAAAGGCACTCTCGCTTACGTTAATCTCATTCCATACAATCCTGTGGATGAAAATTCCTTTAAAAGAAGCGATGAAAAACAAGTTCATAAATTCTTCTCTTATTTAATGCAACATGGTGTTAATACAACAGTAAGAAAAGAATTTGGAAATGATATAGATGCTGCCTGTGGGCAATTAAGAGCAAAGGAAGAACATGAAGGGCACTAATTATAAAGGACAATTTATTGCTAAAACCGACATCGGTTGCGTTCGCTCGACTAACGAAGATCAAGCGACTGCTTTAATCAATGCCTCTGGCAATGTTTTGCTTTGCGTTTGCGATGGAATGGGTGGCCACAATAAAGGTGATTACGCTTCCAAATTAGCAATTGATACAATCAGTGCCGAATTTAAAAAGAAAAACGGATTTCTTTCTTATGTTTCGGTGCGTCGTTGGATTGGCACTACAATGCGAAAAGTAAATAAAGTCATCTTTGATGAAGCCCAAAAAGATCCCATTTATAAAGACATGGGAACAACTGTCGTTATGGCGATTTTATATGGCGATTCAATATTTGTCGTAAATGCTGGTGATTCAAGAGCATATTTTGTTAGAAAGAAAGGCCTTCAACAATTAAGTGAAGATCAAACTTATGTCGAATATCTATATGCGACTGGTAAGATAAGTGAAGAAGAAAGAGAAACTTCCTCTCAACGACATATTTTAATGAACGCTGTTGGAACATTCCCATCAGTCAGTTTTGATTATAAATTTTATCCAAACAATGGATTTTCTATTTTGCTTTGTTCAGATGGTTTATATAACAATGCGACTGAAGTTGAAATTCATAGTGCGCTTTCAACAAATGAAAGAATAGATCAAAAAGCCGAGACTTTGATTGGTGTTGCTAAAAGTCATGGTGGTTCCGATAACATCGGAATAGCATACTGGGAGGCATATAAGCATGATTAAGATAGGCGATCGACTTGATGAAAGGTATAGAATAACAGCTCGTATTGGCACAGGCGGTATGGCTGAAGTTTTTGAAGCAACCGATACAGTTTTAAGAAGGACTGTCGCAATTAAGATTATGCGAGAAGACTTGCTCTATAATCCTGATAATGTCACTAGATTTGAAAACGAAGTTAGAGCTTGCGCTAGCATGCATCATCCAAATATCATTCAAGTTTACGATCAAGGATATTATGAATCTCGTCCTTGGATGGCGTATGAATACATTAAAGGTCAAACTTTGTTTGAAAAGATTGAATTTTTGACTCAAATCAATGTCTATGAATCTTGCGAAATTATGTGCCAGCTTTTAAGCGCGGTTAGTTATATTCACTCAAACGGAATCATTCACCGTGATATTAAACCTCAAAACATTTTCTATCTTCCAAATGGAACGATTAAACTTTCGGATTTTGGAATTGCTGTTGATTCTAATGTTAACGAAACAAAAACTGAGGAAGGTATCATGGGTTCAGTTTTCTATTTAGCTCCAGAGGTTTGCTCAGGTCAACCCGCAACAGTTCAAAGTGATATTTATTCTTTAGGTGTTACTTTCTTCCAACTTATTACTGGTCGACTTCCTTATGAAGTAGGACACGCAATCGATATTGCAATTGCTCATATTAAAAAGCCATTTCCAAGCGTTACAAAATATAATCCTGAGGTCTCAAAAGAGATTGATAAAATCATTCAAAAAGCCTGCAAAAAGAATCCGAAAGATCGCTATCAAAGCGCGGATGAAATGCTTGAAGCAATTAAAATATCAATGCAAAACAAGGATAATTTCCGAGAAAAGCGCAATTTTATAAAAAGATTCTTCGGTCTTAAATAATGTTAGGAAAAATCTTATCCACGGTTGGTGGTATTTACGTTGTCTATTCTAGCGGAATCAATTACCGTCTATTTCCAAAAGGAATATTTCGCCATAAAAATCAAAAATTATTAGTGGGCGATGATGTTCGTTTTAACGATGAGGAAATGGTTATTGAGCATATCGAGGAAAGAAAGAACGAATTAATTAGACCCAAAGTCGCCAATATCGACATGATTTTTGTTACGATGTCTGTGGTGGAGCCAGAACTATCGGTTGAGCTTCTTTATAAGTTTTTGACTTACGCTAACATGAATTCTATTCCTGCTTCAGTCATTTTTACTAAAGTAGATAAACTAAGCGATAAAAGTCATTTAGATGCAATTAAAAATGATCTTTTAAAACTTAACATCAAAGTTTATTACTTAAGTAAAGATGAGAATTCTGAGATCGATCTACTTAAAAATGATATCAAAAGTAAGACAGTTGTCTTTATAGGTCAAACTGGAGTTGGTAAATCTTCTGCGATAAACGCTATCGACAAAAATTTTGAAAGAAAAATTGGCGAATATTCATATGCATTAGGCCGTGGAAAACATCAAACTAAAGAAGTTATTTTATTTCCATATGAAGACGGTTTTATTGCAGATACTCCTGGATTTTCTTCCTTAGACTTAAATATCTTCAAAGAAGATTTAGCAATGTACTTTCCTGGATATAATGATTTATATACCCAATGCTATTTTTCAAATTGTCTACATCAAAATGAAAAACAATGTAAAATAAAAGAAGAAATATCTAAAGGCAACCTTTCTAAAGAAGGTTATGAAGCATATATTAAATTGTTGGATTCGCTTCCTTATAGAATTGAGAGGTTTAAAAAATGAAACATCTTGTATCTCCATCATTATTAGCCGCCGATAAAGAAAGACTATTCGAGGAAATTAAATTAGCAGAGAAGTCTGGCGCAGAATATATTCACTGGGATATCATGGATGGAAAATTTGTTCCAAATGTTTCTTTTAAAGCCTCCACAGTTAGACAAAATTCTAAGAATCACAAAATGGTTAATGATGTACATATCATGGTTAGCGATCCTGCAATTGAAGCACCTTTATTTGTTTCTTGTGGTGCTGATCTTGTCACTTTCCATATTGAGGCGGTTGGCTCCCTTGATGAAGCTAATAAAATCATTGATAAACTTCATTCTTTAAATTGCAAAGCTGGGATATCAATAAAACCTGCAACAGGAGTGGATTCAATCATATCTTTGCTCAGCAAATTAGACTTAGTTTTAGTGATGTCTGTCGAACCAGGTAAAGGCGGCCAAAAATTCATGCCAGAAGCACTTGAAAAAATCGTAGAATTAAGAAAAATCATCGACAAAAACCGCTTAAATTGCTTAATTGAAGTTGATGGTGGAATCAATGGTGAGACCGGTCAAATGTGCCGCAAAGCTGGAGCAGATATTCTAGTTGCCGGATCATATTTATTTGGCCATGACGACTTTGAAGAAAGGATTAAAACTTTAAGATGATTTCTTCGAATTTAATTTGGGTTTTTTCTCTTTCTGGTTTTGCACTTTCTTTTCTTATCCTTTTGGTGATACTTTTGCTAAATTCTAGTCTTAGAAAAAAAGATTTTTCACCGCTACGAAATTTTCCATATGAATTTTTGAAACTTAATTCAAATGTCGCTTCAGTTTTCAAAACTTTAATGTTTGTGTTAACAGGTTTTGCATTTTCTCCAATTTTCTTTATCACCCCGCTTATCGGTGAATTCGGGGATTTAGGCTTCTTAACGATTTTTGTTACTTGTATTTTTGGTCTAGCAGCGATCAGCAACTGTTTGTTGTTCTTCTTTGATGCTAGATTTACTAAAACGCACATTTATCTAGCAACCATCTCAATGTGTTTAACATTTTTAGCAAATGCTTTAGCGACTCTATTATCATTTTTAGTTTTTAAACATTATTGGGGATTTGGGGAAACTAGAATTCCCGCTTTAGTGCTCGCTATTTTATCCACGCTAGTTTCCTTATCTATTTTATTTATTATTGTTAATCCCAAATTATCTTCTTGGGCTAAGCTTGAATATAAGGTAAATGAGAACGGTGAAAGAGTTTATTCTAGAGGTAAAATTTTTGTTCTCGCTTTATCGGAATGGATCACGATATTAGCTTCAATACTTGGAGAAATATTGTTCTTCTTAAGTTTAATAAAGTAAATTAAAAGGGATGCAACGCATCCCTCTTTTTAACAAAATCGAACTTATTTAGCGTTTTTGAGTAAAGCACGATGTGCTCTAGCGGTCATTTTAACGGTGACCATTTTGCCATTGATGTTGATTTTATACTTTTGTAAATTGGCATTCCAAACACGACGTGTAGCAATATTTGAGTGTGAACGAGCGTTTCCGCTTTTTGGTCCGACTCCTGAGATTTGGCATTTTCTTGACATAATTTCTACCTCTTTTTATAAAAGCATTGTGTATTTTATCAAAACTAATTAACCTTGTAAACTAGAGTTTTGCATTTGGAAAGCGTGCTAAGAACTCTTCTTTGGATAAAAGACGAGAATAAGTGAGAGCATATTCAAAAATAATTCCCTCTTTATCGAATGCTAAATATCGATCTTTTCCATCTGCCATATAGAAGAGTAACATCTTGTGTTTTCTAGACCATTCCTCATTTATATAGAGAATGTCTTTCCATTGATATTCTTTGACTTGCCCCATCTTTGAATGAATTAGTCTATGTTTATCGACTTGATAATAAGTCGCTCTACTTGTGAGAATAGAAAAGAAAATCGACATCACTAATAGAATAGGCGCGTAAATATAAAAACTTATTTCAAGTGGCCAAAAATTATCGTGTTGAAAAGAAATATAAAATATTGCAGTCATCACTACAAAAAGGATTGCAAAAATCCAAATTATTCTAAAAGCTGAGACTCTTAATTTTTCGCTTTGCTTCACTTTTGCCATACATTGATTTTAACAAATAAATTTGTAACGGTGAATTGTATATTATTATTTTGTTTGTTAAGATATTCCCATGCTTGGTAAAAAGGTTTTAGATATTCTAAAAAAATCATATCCATACGTTTTGCTTATAGTTGCAACTTTAGTTTCGAACTATTTTGTCTTTTTTAATGGAGTGGTGGAAGGTGATGATATTCGCTTTCATCTCTTCCAAATCACAGACTTAATTTACGGTTTCAATCACGGTTACTTTGGATTAAGCACAAACCGCATTTTCATGGGTGGTTTTGCAATGAATACCTATGGATTCTATGGACCAGTTCCCCATTATGCTGCCGCAATTATTTCGTTTATCTTTGGTCAAAACGCTGTTTTTGGTTATAAAGCCGTTATTATTCTTTCCACGTATTTAGGTGGTTTGTTTTTCTATAAGCTTGCTTATAAAATTTCAAATAACGTTCATATCTCGATTATTGCTGCGGTCTTATTCGTCGTCATGCCATATCGAATTTTCTGCGCTGTATGTCGTACAGCATTTGCAGAAGCTGTTGCAATTTGTTTCATCCCCCTTATCTTTTATGGAGCATATTCAATTGTCCATGACCAGAAATATAATGTTGGACCCTATATTGCTTTGGTGATTGGTTCTGCTGGTGCAATCATGTCGCATCCATATACAGGATTAATGTGTGCAATTTTTGGTGTTCTTTATCTTGCATTTAATGTCAAAGAATTCATCCGAAAAAGAGAAGGATTTACTATCTGGCCATCACTTACTGCATCAGCTGTTTTGATTCTTTGTTTAGTTGGATTTTATTTCTTTAATGCTCTTTCGACTAGCACATCTGGAATTTATCGTTTAAATGATCCTATTATCGATTGGACAAATTATGAACATGTGGCCGATTCTACCTCATTATCCGCGCATTTCTCGGGTTTTTTGAATTTAATTTTTATTTCAAACAACGAAGGAAGCGACGGTTGGAATGTCGAAACAGTGTCGGTGATTTTATTCTCTATTTTCATTTTCATTGTCTCTATTATCAACATGCTTATTGCGGATACATTTATTAAGAAAGCTCCTAAAAATAAATACTATCGTTGGTTTGTAAATTTGGTTGCTTTATTCGCGCTTCCTGTTTTCTTCTTAATTCGTTTAGAAATATATGTTGCACTCGGTTTATTTTTCCTCATTTATGAAGCATTTGATTATCTAGGAAGTCCAGCCGAACTTGATGAAGAAACCGGTTTAAGAAAAGCTAAGTATAATTTCGATATTTATTTCTTATTAGTGGCAATTTTCATTTGTATCATCTTGATGTTTGTACCTGGAGTTTGGGAATATATGCCTTCCATCTTCTATCAGACTCAATTCGCCTGGAGATTATGGGGTTTAACTATGTTCTTTGTATTTATGTTAGTTACCATAATCGTTACTTATTTGAAGAAGTATCGCCAAACAATTATCTCTTTTGCAATGCTATCGACTTTGATGATTACCTTATCGCAGGGATTAATTGAGAAGCGTTTAGATTATCAATATGAGAAGCGCAATATGTATGGTGATCAAATTACGGCCGAATATGTAACAAGCGACTATACCGCGAGATATTCGGGCGCCCAAAACGAAATGGTTCCATACGTTTTAATGGATTCGGAATATAAACCAACTTATACTAATTCGCTCTGGATGAAAGTTCATCTTGCTTTAACTTATTGGTATGTCGAACCAACATTATTCATTTATTCGGCGGAAGATTACACAAAATACAATCCTGTTTTCCTTGAAGGTGAGGGAGAGATTTCAATTACAAAATATAATTCTCCAAATAACTCGTTTAATGTGAACATTAACAGTCAAACTGCCTTAATTCAGTTCCCACAATTCTATAACACCGAATATCAAATCTATTCAAACGGCAAATATTTAGCGAGCGGTAAAAACGTCGATGGATTAGTTGCTTTTGAACTGCCTAATGGTGAATATTCAATTGATTTAGTTTTTAAGAATTCAAAAGGATATCAAATCGCTAGACCATTCTTCTATGTTGGATTAGTGTCTATTGTCCCGTTTGCGTTATTTGGAATCTATTATCAACATAAGACAAGAGATGGAAAAAAAGAAGAATCTTAAGATTCTTTTTTTCTTATGCATACACTCGAGCAAAAGAATGTGATACACTTTATGTTGCAAAAAAATATAATTTTTTGATTGCTCAAAGAAAGGATATTATATGGGACAAAAAATTGTTGCGATGATTCTGGCCGGTGGAAAAGGCACAAGACTCGAAGCATTAACTAAAAAAGTTGCTAAACCAGCCGTTAGTTTCGGTGCTAAATATCGCATTATTGATTTTCCGTTATCTAACTGTGCAAATTCTCACATCGACACAGTTGGTGTTTTAATGCAATACGAATCCGTTTCACTTGATGAATATATTGGAAACGGTGAGAAGTGGGGACTCAATGGTGTTCGTTCTCTCACGACCACTCTCGCACCTCGTCAAACCGAAGAAGGTTTATCGTGGTATAAAGGAACTGCTGATGCTATTTATGCTAACATCGATTTTCTTGATCAATGTGACCCAGAATATGTTTTGATTCTCTCTGGAGACCATATTTACTCAACAACTTATGATGAAATGCTTGAAGAGCATATTAATAAGAATGCTGAATGTACAATTTCAGTTTACGAAGTTCCTATTGAAGAAGCTTCTCGCTTCGGCATTTTAGTTGCTGATAAAAATGGCAAAATCATCGAATTCCAGGAAAAGCCTGCTCATCCAACAAGCAATTTAGCTTCGATGGGAATTTATATTTTCACTTATAAAACTCTTCGTAGAGCCCTTATAAAAGATGCTCAAAACGAAAAGAGCGATCATGACTTTGGTAAAAATATTATTCCAATGCTCTTAGGCGAGGGCAAAAAGCTTATCGCTTATAAGTATAAAGGTTATTGGAAAGATGTTGGCACAATCAAATCACTTCATGAAGCAAACATGGATTTAATTAGTGATAAAGCCGATTTAAATTTCGATGCTATTATGGGTGGTCTTAAGATTTATTCTGCTGATACCTATGCTCCACCTCAATATGTCGGTCGTAACGCCTCTATTTCTGATTCGCTTATTACTCAAGGCGCAGTAATCCTTGGCAAAGTCAAAAAGTCAGTAATATCTGATTATGTTTATATTGAAAAAGGGGCGACTGTTGAAAATAGCGTGCTTATGCCAAATGTCGTGATTCAAAAGAATGCGGTTGTTAAGAATGCTGTCATCGCTCCAAATTCAATCGTTTTTGAAAACGATAAAGTCGTCGGAGAAGGCGAAGAAGTCGTTTTATACGCTAGAAAGGTGAAAGCTCATGAGTAAGATTTTAGGTATTGTTAATTTATATGATTCACCATCCTTAGGTGGATTAACGAAAAATCGAACATTAGGTTCAACATCCTTCTTAGGACGTTATGCTTTAATGGATTTCGCGCTTTCTAATTTCACTAATTCGCATATTGATGAAATCAACGTCCTTGTTAAAGATAATTTTAGAAGTGTTGCCAAGCACGTTGGAACACTTAAAACTTGGGTTAATAACACTAAGATTGGAAGACAAAATCTTTTAATCAATGAAAAGGGTATTAAAGATCCAAAATATAATTCCGATTTAAATGCTTTAAGAGAAAATGACTGGATTTTCTATGATTCAAATTTTGATTATGTTGTGATTGCTCCTGCTCATATTCTTTCAAATATCGATTTTAATGAAGTAATCGATTTTCATAAGAAAAATAACGCTGAAGTTACGATTGTTTATAAAGAAATTGAGGATGCAGATAAAGCATTTTTAACTTCAAATATTGTTACTTTAGATGGCAATCAAATTATTGGCTACACAAAGAATACTGGAAAAGTTGCTAAAGCAAACGTTTCATTAAGAACCTATATTCTTTCCGCTGAAACATTTGTGAAGTGGCTTAGACACCGCGATTATCGCGATGCGACTTCTTTACGTATGCTAATTGAAACTATCATTGAAGAAAAAGAAGAAATTATTACTGGTTATAAATATGATGGCTATGCTCGTTGCGTTGATTCCTTTGAGCATTTTGTCGAATATTCTTTTGAATTCTTTGATCCTGAAATCGCTGATTCTGTTTTTAAATCTGAATGGCCAATTTATACTTGCACAAGAAATACAAGACCTGCAATTTATGGGCCAAAATCCAGTGTAAAAAATTGCTTTGTCGCCAACGGAGCCAAGATTGATGGCAAGGTTGAAAACTCTGTTATCTCCCGTTATGTTGAAGTTGAAGCAGGCGCCAGCGTGAAGAATTCAATTATTTTAACTAAGGGTGTCATTAAAAAAGGTGCCCATGTTGAAAACGCTGTCGTCGATAAATATGCCATCATAGAAAATGATGTTATTGGAACACAAGATGAACACGTCTATGTTCCACAAGGAAAGAAAGTTAGATAAATATGAAAATTGTTAATGTCGCTAGTGAAGCAAATCCTTTAATTAAAAGCGGTGGTTTAGGAGACGTTGTTTATTCGTTATCACGTGAACTTGCTCAAGCAGGACACGAAGTCTCCATCATTTTGCCGTATTATAAGGTTATAAAAAATAAAAATATCGATGCCGAATATTTAGGCTACGATTATCTAGATATGTCCTGGCGACATCAATATGTTGGAATATTTAAAAAAGTTATCGATGGGGTTAACTATTATCTAATCGACAGCGAACAATATTTTGGACGCGATAACCTTTATGGTTACGATGATGATGGTGAACGTTTTGCCTATTTTGCTTTAGCCGCTCAACTTGTTATCGCTAAATTCACTTTAACTCCAGATATTGTTCACGTTCATGATTGGCAAGCCGGTATGCTTCCAACATTAATGAAAGTTAGACCAATCGAAAAACACATACCTCATTTTGTTTTAACAATTCATAATCCAGCCTTCAAAGGCTATTTATACCGAGAATCTCTAGGAGATTTATATAATTTAAGCACCGATTTATATGATACTGGTGCAGTTCGTTTTGAAGGAATGGTTTCCACTTTAAAAGCGGCCATTTATTTTGCTGATAAAATCACAACCGTATCACCTACACATCGAAACGAATTATTAAGTGAAGAATATTCTCAAGGACTCTGCTCTGTTTTGGAATTTAGAAAAGATGACTTTGTCGGTATTCTTAATGGAGTTGATGTCGTTGAATTTGATCCAGAGCATGACCCGAAAATTAAAGCCAACTATTCTTGCAAAGCTTTCCTTAGAGGAAAGAAACAAGACAAAGATGCTTTATTAGATGAGTTAGGAATAGCGGATAAAAACGCTCCAACATTTGGAATAGTTTCAAGACTAACTTATCAAAAAGGTGTGGATTTAGTTATTCAAAATGCCCTTCATCTTCTATATAGAGGTGCCAATATTATCATTCTTGGTAGTGGTGAATATGGTCTTGAACAAGCTGTTCAGCAACTTCGAGACTCTCGACCAGATAAAGTCGCAGTTTATATCGGCTATAATGATGCTCTCGCACACAAGATTTACGCTGGTTCAGACTTTTTCCTCATGCCTTCATTATTTGAACCATGCGGAATTGGTCAAATCGTTGCTCAAAGATACGGAACTCTTCCGATCGTTAGGGAAACAGGTGGTTTAGTAGATACTGTCCATGCTGAAATAGATGGTTTTTCCTTCAAATATTATGATCCACTTTCAATGAGAGCAGTCCTCGATAGAGCGTTAGACGTCTATTACATGGAAAAAGACAAGATGAAAGAAATGATTAAAAACGCGATGAAACTTGATCGTTCATGGGTGGAATCAATGAATAAATATGTTGAACTTTATAAGGAGATTGTCTTATGAGTTATGACCACAAGAAAATCGAAGAGAAATGGTTAAAGATTTACGAAGAAAAGAAACCATTTTATTGTGATGTATATGATTTTTCTAAACCTAAATATTATTGTTTAGATATGTTTCCTTATCCTTCTGGACAAGGTTTACATGTCGGACATCCTTTAGGATATACCGCTAGCGATGTCATCTCCAGAATGAAAAGAATGCAAGGCTTCAACGTCCTTCATCCGATGGGCTGGGATGCTTTTGGTCTTCCTGCAGAGCAATATGCAATCGCTAATAATAAACATCCTTATGGATTTACAAAAGCTAATATCGATAATTTTAGAAGGCAAATTAAAGCTCTTGGTTTTTCTTATGACTGGAGTAAAGAAATCGCGACTTGCGACCCTTCTTATTACAAATGGACGCAGTGGATTTTCACTCTTCTATATAAGAATAATTTAGCTTACGTAAGCAATATTCCTGTTAATTATTGCCCCGAACTTGGCACGGTTTTAGCAAATGAAGAAGTTATAGACGGCAAATCTGAAAGAGGTGGCTACCCAGTCATCAAACTACCGATGCGTCAATGGGTTTTAAAAATTACCAGCTATGCTGAGAAGCTGATTAGTGGCCTAGATGAACTTGATTGGCCTAAATCTACTTTAACAATGCAAAAGAACTGGATTGGTAAATCCTTAGGTGCTGAAATCACCTTCAAAGTCGCTGATTCAAACGAAACTTTTAAAGTATTTACCACTCGCGCAGATACTTTGTTTGGCTGCACTTATTGTTGTTTAGCTCCAGAACATCCACTAGTTTTAAAACTTGCTAGCAAAGAGCAAAAGAAAGCGGTGGAAGAATATATTGATAAAATCAAATCTAAATCCGATATGGAAAGAACCGAACTCAACAAAGATAAGAGTGGTGTTTTTATTGGTGCGTATGCAATAAACCCAATCAATGGTAAAAAGGTTCCTATCTACGCTGCGGATTATGTTTTATATGGATATGGTGAAGGTGCTGTTATGGCGGTTCCATGCCACGACCAAAGAGATTACGAATTCGCTACAAAACATCATCTTGAATTTATTCAAGTTCTTGAAGGTGATGTTTCCAAAGAAGCTTTTGAAGGCGACGCCAAACATATTAATTCTGATTTTGCAGATGGTTTAAATATTGCTGATGCTAAAAAAGCAATCATTTCTAAACTTGAGGAACTCGGAGCCGGAAAAGCAAAAGTTAATTATAAATTAAGAGACTGGATTTTTTCTAGACAACGTTACTGGGGCGAACCCATTCCTGTCGTCACGTTCAGCGATGGAACAATGTATTGCTATGACGTGAAAGATTTACCATTAACATTACCTGAACTTGATAAATACGAACCTAGCGGTGATGGAAAATCACCATTAGCGAATGCTAAAGATTGGTTAAATGTTACTATTGATGGTAAAAAAGGCGAAAGAGAAACTAACACCATGCCACAATGGGCTGGTTCTTGCTGGTACTATATTCGTTATTTAGATCCAAACAATAATAACGCTATTGCCGATGAAAAATTGCTTAAACATTGGTTACCAGTCGATTTATATATCGGTGGTGCAGAACATGCAGTTCTTCATCTTCTTTATTCGCGTTTTTGGCATAAATTCCTTTATGATCAAAAAGTTGTTTTTTGCCCAGAACCATTCAAGAAACTTTATCACCAAGGCATGATTTTAGGATCAAATGGTGAAAAGATGTCTAAATCGCGTGGTAACGTAGTTAACCCTGATGATGTCATTAAAGAATATGGTGCCGATGCGCTTCGTTTATTTGAAATGTTTGCCGGACCACTTGAAGAAGGCTTTGCTTGGTCAACAAATGGTTTAGCGGGAGCTCGTAGATTCATCGAAAGAGTTTATCGCTTATATACTGACGAGGAATTCGTTAAACGTTTCAGCGATGAGAATACTCACGAACTTGACTTTGTCTATAACGCGACCGTTAAGAAAGTCACATCTGATTTCGAATCGCTTCAAATTAATACCGCAATTGCTCAAATGATGATTTTCGTTAATGCTCTTTATAAAGCGAATTCTTTATATAAACCGTACATGGTTAATTTCATCAAAATGTTTGGTTGCGTTTGCCCATTTGTTGGCGAAGAATTATTCGAGATTTGCACTGGAAAACAATTATTTGACCATGAAATTTGGCCAACGGTTGATGAGACAAAACTTGTGCAAAATACCGTTAAAATCGCTGTAAGTGTAAATGGAAAACTTCGTGGTACATTAGATGCCGAAGTTGATTTGGATGATGAAAGTTTAAAACAAAAAGCCTTTGAATTAGACGGAGTTAAACGTCATATCGAGGGTAAAGAGATTAAGCGAGTAATAATCGTCAAAAATAAAATCGTTAATATCGTCGCCATTTAGGAGGTTGTATTTTATGAAATATTCATTGATTGTCGACTTAGGTAATTCTCAAACCGAACTTGCTGTTTTTGATGAGAATAACTTAATTGATAAGATTCGTTTTGAGACCGATAAAATCAATTCTGACTATGACAATAGAAAAATAAAACAGTTTTTATCGCATCTTGGTATCGATGGAAAAGACTTTGAAGGCGGAATGATTTTTTCGGTTGTTCCACATCTAACTCGTTTAGTTCAAATCATTTTAAAAGGCGAAATTGGAATCGATATTAAAGCTTTTGATCCAAAGCCAATTCTCGCATCTCTTAAACACGATGTTGATGATCCAAATGAAATTGGGCAAGATCTCCTTGCTGATATTGTTGGGGCCCTCCATTATTATGGCGCTCCAATTGTTGTATCTGATTTAGGAACTGTTTCGAAAAACTTAATTATTGATAAAGACGGAGTATTTCAAGGAGTTAGTTTCTTCCCTGGCATTAGAATGAACGCGAATATCTTATCGGATATGACCGCTCAATTACCTGTTATTAAAGAAGTTACAAAACCGGACAATTATTACGGAAAAAACACTATCGATGCCATGAGATGTGGTGTTTATTATTGCCATTTAGCAGCCATAAGAAGATTTATGGATCGAACCGAAGAAGAATTCGGCTATAAATTTAAACGCGTTGTTACTGGTGGAAACTCTTATTTATTAGCTGATGAGTTTAAAGGTACAGCAATCGTTGATCAAACACTTGTTTTAAAAGGAATGCATTTAATTTACAAAATGCAAAAGTAATATGAATTATAAGAAGTTATTAGAACCATATAAAATTGATATGCTCGACGCTTTGCGTCGCTTTGTACAAATTCCATCTGTCTACGATGAAAAAACTATTACCAAGGAAATGCCTTTTGGTAAGGATGTTAATGATGCCCTCACCTACGTTGCACGTCTAGGCGAACGCTTTGGCTTTGATGTCGATAGATGCGATGGCTATGCCACTGAACTAACAATCGGTGAAGGTGAGAAGACAATTGGAATCTATGCCCACGCTGATGTTGTTCCAGTAACTGGCGAATGGAAATATGGCCCATTTGTACCAACTATTGAAAACGGTAATATCTATGGGCGCGGAACTAGCGATGATAAAGGACCTATGATCGCAGCGTTTTATGCTGTTAAAGCCTTAAAAGATAATGGTTTATTAAGAGGATACAAAGTCAAAATTGTCGTTGGTGGAGATGAAGAAAGAGGCTCCAGTTGCCTTGATTATTATTTTAATAATCTTAAAAAAGAAGCTCCTACATACGGTTTTACTCCTGATAGCGATTTCCCACTCATTTATGGTGAGAAAGCTATTTTAGATTTTTGGCCAACTTTAAATGTTAAAATTCCTCACGTTAAATCACTTAAAGGTGGCGTCGCTACAAATGCAGTATGCGATAAAGTCCAAATTGAATTAGATAGTGCAAGCGAATATATTTCTTATTTAAAAAATAAAAATGTTAATTTTGAAGTCAATGGTAATACTGTTACAGTGATCGGCAAAGCCTGCCATGGTTCGACTCCAGAACTTGGTGTCAATGCTGCTTTAATCGCATTAGAAACACTTGGCGAACTATATAATGTTCCTGAGATTTTACTTATTGGTCAAAAGCTTAAAGATTCAAGCGGGAAAGCCTTTGATTGCTACACACATTCAGATTTATTAAAAGATACAACTTTCTGTGTCGGAATGATTTCTTACGATGGTTCAAAACTAACCTTTAGCGTCAATTTCCGCTACCCAGAAAATGTTAATCCAAAAGCCGTTATTTCTAAATTTGATTCGACTTTTGCGGTGAAATCGACTCCAAAAGGCGAACCTTCACACTATCTTTTATTTGATCCAAAATCGAAACTCGTTCAAACTCTTCTTGAAGCATATCGTGCTGAAAGTGGTGATAAAAAGAGTGAGCCACTTACAACTGGTGGTGGTACCTATGCTAAACATGCCAAAAACACAATTGCGTTCGGTGCACTTTTCCCAGGACGAGAATCAACAATGCATGAACCAAATGAATATATGCCATTAGAAGATTTTTATCTAAGTGCAGTTATTTATGCTCATGCAATCGATCTATTAGGAAAGCTTAAATGAGAGCAAAATATCGTCAATGGGCTGTAGATTATTTAGATCTTCATCCAGAAGTTGTTTTGGAAAAGATTGATTTTGATAATGCTTTTTTTACTTCAAAACCAATTCGCTTTGAAATTGGGTCTGGTAAAGGTGATTTTATCATTGAAAAAGCAAGGCAAAATCCTAATGTCAATTTCTTAGCAATTGAGAAGGTCAGGACCATTGCGGGAATGCTTGCTAAAAAGATTGTTGAAGAAGAAATTACAAATGTAAAAGTATTTCCAAACGATTTTGCCCTTATCGCAAATGAAATAGACGAAGGTTTTGTGGATGAAATTTATTTAAATTTCGTTGATCCTTGGCCAAAGAAAAGACACGCGAAAAGGCGTTTGACTTTCATTACATTTTTGAACCAATATTATCGGATTTTGAAAAAGGACGGACTTCTAATCTTTAAATCGGATAATACTGGTTTATATGAATTCACTTGTGAAGAATTAAAACAAACAAAATTTAAAATTATCTTAGAAGAAGAGAATTATATTTTTGATGAGAAAAATGATGCGATGACCGAATACGAAAGAAAATTTCGTGGATTAGGCCAACACATCCATCGAATTATTGTTAGGAAATAAATGAGGTTATCTAAAATGGACAAGTTAGAAATCGAATTAAAAAAAGAAGGCAAAATTTCACGTTTAACCAATAAAACATTTAATTTTGATAAAAGGTTAGGAACCGGATTTTTTGCTGCGAATTATTTTTTGAAAAGTCGCAAAATAGTTGAGAATTGCGTGCCAAATCACATTGTAACTATGCAATTTTTCCAACGCAGTGATGATGCGATGGTTTGCGGATTAGACGAGGCTATCGCTCTTATTCATACTTTTGCTGTTAAACCAGAAGATTTACTTATTGAAGCTCTTAATGATGGAGATTTAATAAGTGCGAATGAACCCGTTTTAAAAATCACTGGTAAATATGAAAATTTCGGTTTTTTAGAATCGATGATTGATGGCATACTCGCCAGAAGAAGTTCTGTTGCGACTAATGTCTATCACGTTATGAAAGCCTTAAAAGGTGCTGATGTTTTTTCAATGGCCGATCGTCAAGATGAATATAATACTCAAATTGGTGATGGCTATGCCACCTATGTCGCAGGTATTAGAAAAGTTTCAACTGATGCTCAAGGCTTATGGTGGGGTGGAAAAGGTATGGGCACTATGCCGCATGCTTTGATTCAGGTTTGTGGTGGAGATATTTGTAGAGCCGCAGACATGTATCATAAAACATTCCCAAACGAGCAAGTTACTGCATTAATTGACTACAATAATGATGTAATTACTGATTCATTAAAACTTGCTGAGCATTTAGGACCTACTCTAAGAGCGGTTCGTGTTGATACATCTAAATCTCTTATCGATCATTATTTCGATGACAAAGATACATCAAAATTCGATCCTCATGGAGTTTGTAAAGAACTTATTTTCGCTTTGCGAGATGCATTAGATCAACACGGATTTAACTACGTTAAAATTATTGTTTCATCTTCGTTTAATGCTGAAAAAATTGCTGAATGGGTTAAGTTAGGTGTTCCCGTTGATACTTATGGAGTTGGAACTTCTTTGGTTAATAATATGACCGTTGGTTTTACAGGCGATTTAGTTATGTTAGATGGCAAAAACGAGGCCAAGGAAGGCCGAACCAACATTCCATCTACACGATTAAAGAAAGTTCCTTACCCAATTTATCATATTGATTAGGAAAAAACTTTCATTTATAATGAACTCATAATAAAAGGAAAATATTTTCATGAAAAACTTGAAAGAACGTGTAACAATTTATGAAGTTGCTAAAGCAAGTGGTGTTTCTCTCGCGACAGTTTCCCGTGTTATTAACAAACAAGGAAGCATGACTGAAGCTACCCGTAAAAAAGTTGAAGATACAATTGCACGACTTGGCTATAAACCTTCCGGATTAGCACAAGCTCTTGCTAAAAACAAAACAACAACCATTGGCGTTGTTATTCCTAGTGCGAACTATGTTTATATTTCTAGTGTTTTAAACGGCATTACTGAAGTCGCTAAAGAAAAAGGTTTCAATCTTTCTTTATTTGTCACTTCACATTCAAAGGAAGATGCTCTTAAGATGGTTGAAAATGTCATTACTTCACACGTTGATGGAGCGATCATTTTCGATGATGAACTTGATGAAGAAGATATTGCAAAACTAAATTCTTATTCAGTCCCTGCGATAGTCATCAACAACAACATCGAAGGAGAAAAAGTTGGCTGTATAACCTTTGGTTATGAGCACAAATTAGCCGAAATTATTGAAAAAAAGATTTCCGTTAATGATGGTAAACAACTTATTTTCCTCCATGTTCATAATTGCGGACGTTTACTTGCGAGAACCGAAAAGAGATTCTCTTCTATTTGTGAGGCTAATAAAGTTAATTACAAGATTATGAATGTCGATGATTCTTCATCGAGAACATATCATGATTTTATGCAATATTTTGAAACTCATAAGAAAGGTTATTTTATAGCCTATCGTGATTCGATTGCTGCCGCGATACTTGATGCTGCAATTGATTCAGGCTTAAAAGTTCCTGAAGATGTTGAAGTCTTATCTCTTATTGGAACTAAATATGCCAAGATTACTAGACCAACATTGTCTAGCATGAATATTGATATGCAAGATATTGGTCGTAGAGCAATGTATATGCTCATCGATTTATCAAAAGATGAATTAAGTACCAAGACATATCGTGTTGAATCTACTTATAAGAAACGTGGTTCAACAAAGGAGTAGTTTATGCAGAATATTATTGATGAATTAAAAGCTCGAGGTTTAATTAAAGATTTCTCTAACGAAGAAGAAGTTCGCGAGCTTTTGAATACAAAACAAACTATTTACTGTGGTTTTGATCCATCCGCCGCATCGATGCACGTCGGTAATTTTGTCATGATTTCGATGCTAATGAGACTTCAAAGAGCCGGTCATAAGATCGTTGCTTTAGTTGGTGGTGCAACCGGAATGATTGGTGATCCCTCAGGAAAATCCAAAGAGAGGAACCTCCAAAGTAAGGAAGCTCTAGCTTCAAATACTTTAAAAATTAAGAATCAACTCGAAAGATTCATTGATTTAAGTAATCCTGAAAAGGGTATTATCGTCAATAATTACGACTGGATTTCAAAATTAAGCGTTCTCGATTATTTGAGAGATTATGGAAAATATTTCCCAGTCAATTACATGCTTAATAAAGATATCGTTTCATCGAGACTTCAAAGCGGTGTTTCTTATACTGAATTTTCTTACATGATTCTTCAATCGATCGATTTCCTAACCCTTTATAAGAACGAAGGCTGTAGGATTCAAATCGGTGGTGGTGACCAGTGGGGCAATTTGACCAGTGGTCTTGAATTAATTCGTAAGGTCGAAGGTATCGAGACAAAAGTTGGTTGTTTTACCGTCCCTCTTCTTCTTGATCAAAACGGTAAAAAGTTTGGCAAATCTGAAGAAGGCGCTTTATATTTGGACGCTAAGCTTGTTTCGCCATATAAAATTTATCAATATTTTATAAATACAACAGATGATGATGCGGCTAGATATTTAAAAGTATTCTCATTTAAATCGCTAGCAGAAATCGAACAAATTACCAAAGATCATTATGCTAATCTTGGCATGAGAATAGCTCAAAAAGCATTAGCTTACGAGATTGTTTCTTTAATTCATGGTGAAGAAAAAGCCGCTGAATGTAAAAAGATGTCCGAAGTTTTATTCTCAAACGATATTAAATCTTTATCAAAGGAAGCTATTGAAGAATTGTTTGGTAGCTTTAAAGTTAACGAACCTAGCGGCCTTCTTTTAGAAGATATGCTTATTGCAATTAAAGCGGCTTCGAGTAAACGTGAAGCTCGTGAATTTATTAATGGCAATTCCATCGCTATCAATGGTGAAAAATGCACAGATTTAACTAAAGTTATTGGTAAAGATGATGCATTATTTGATCAATACGTGGTTATCAAAAGAGGAAAGAAAAACTATTATTTAGTTGAATTAGATAAATGAAAAGAAAAATTGCGTTAGTCTTATTAACTCTTCCTTTAGCAGCAAGCTGCAGTGGTTTTCCTATCTCTAAAGATGACGCTTTAAACATAATTTCAAGTTTAGAAACAACAGTTGAGAATCAATCTTCAAAATCTTATCGTAGCGAGAGAGTTAGCCGAGATAATGAAGATAATACGACCGTTGTTTCGATATATTCAAAAGAATCAAAGTTCTTCCATACTTATTCAATTATTTCTAAAAATAATGGTCGTTTCAGCGAATCCTGGCGATTTGTAATGAATTATCAATACAAGGTCGTTAGCGAAGACGGAAGCACTACAATCGACGCTTCAAAAGATTTTATTTTTTATGTCGTTCGTTCAACTATGCCCAACGATGTCGACGCCAAACCAGAAGATCGTAACAACGTTAGCTACGAACCTTATAGCGAAGAAGCTTGGAAAAAATATTCTGATGATTATGAAGGACGACTCGAAAGAAACTTCAGCGATGCTCTTCAAGTTTCTAAGACATTAATCAACGACTCAAAAAGCGAAGTTGATTTGAAATCATTTAATGGTAATAGTCTTTTTGTCGATTCTAGAACCAAAATTTCTGGATCATCGACCCAAGAATCCAAATACACATTAGATATTCAAAACGGTCAACTTATCAGCATTAAAAATTCTGTTAATGATAAAAACTACACAGAAACAAAATACGAATATACGATAGGTGATATTTTGTATCCCGAATTCAAATTAAAGACTCCAATTTATTTATAAAAGAAAGAAAAAAACGGAACAATAAGTTCCGTTTCTTTTTGCTCATATTCAGTGAATTATAACATTCTGTTATAGTATTCAATGACTTGGGCTTCGTTGATATCTCTTGGAAGTTCGTTACGTTCTGGAACGCGGACGAATGTTCCTTCGAGCTTATTAGCATCGACTTTGACATATCCAACAGAAGCTGGTTTGCTTTCTAAGGAAGCTTTGACGACTGCTAAGTCGTGACCTTCTTTGAGAGCAACTTTATCACCGACGGAGCAGAGGTATGATGGAATATCAACCTTCTTACCATTAACAGTGATATGACCGTGATTGACGAGTTGACGTGCGGCACGACGTGTTCTTGCAAATCCCATACGATAGACTAGGTTGTCTAAACGAGATTCAAGGATTCTGAAGAATGCGATACCGGTAACTTCGTCAGATTTTCTAGCAAGCATGAATAAACGACGGAATTGTCTTTCGTTAACGCCATACATTTGTTCAAGTTTTTGCTTTTCGATCAATTGTTTGCCGTATTCGGATGGTTTTCTTTTGCGGCCGTTGCCGTGTTGTCCTGGGCCATAAGCTCTCTTAGAGAGTTCTTTACCACTTTCGAGGACTGAAAATCCGAGACGACGTGAACGTTTGTAGTCTGAACCAGTATATCTCATGATATATGACTCCTTTCACTAAATGCATTATTTAGCAAGAGGTGTAAATTCCTTACTTCGGATGTGCACTAAATTGAATTTCACCTATGAGCTTTGGCTACTATTCCACGGTTGTTAGGACATCGGACAAGCAGTATTTACATGCTGCAACAATGCAAGAGATATTATAAATATAGTGATTTTTTTGTCAACAAAGATTTTGCAAATCGAATTTATGATATTCGAGCAGTGACATTTCCTTACAAAATCATGTGAATGAATATCGCCTTAATCCCTAAATATTTAGGGATATTGAATTTTGTTAAAAAGCGATAAAAAAATCTATTTGTTTTTCTATAAAACAAGATTATTATGTGATAAAATTAGCAAAGTAAAGGAAAAGATTGCATGCCAGAATCAGTTATTATTCTCATCGTTGTTCTAGGTGTTATTGCCGGGATTTCCCTCTTTTTAGTTGCTTTTTATTTCTTCGTTTTAAGAAAGAATAAGATTCGTAAAGAGTTCCGTTCCCTCGATAAACTTTTCCAATACTATCACGCATTATTAATTGGACAAAACGCTCAATATGTTAAACGTCTTGAAATTATTTCTCGTACAAATTTATTGTACGTTGAGATTCACACCAAATTCTTAAAGCAATTTAAAGAAATTAGGGATAAACAAGACGCCAACATTCAAACCGAAATAAATAAAATGGCGGATATGATTTCTGATCGTCATTTTAAATTAGCTAAAAAATTCCTTCCTGAGCTAAAAAATAAACTTGATGGTTATGAAAAGGCGGTTAGTAATCTTAACAACGAACTCCTTCAAGTGGTTAAACCTGAAGAAGATTGCCGTCAATCATCCTTGGTTCTTAAAGAGCAACTAAGACGTATTAAACAAGATTATGCTGCTAAACAAAGCGAACTCGCTATGGTGGCAACATCTTTTGAAAAAGTTTTTGAACTTATCGACACAGAATTTGAAAACTTTGAAAACTTTGTCGAATCCGCTCAATACGATGATGCGAATAATGTCCTTCCAAAAATCGAAGGTATTCTTAACGAATTAACAAATTCGATGGTTGATTTACCAAGCCTTTGTATTTTGGTAAGTGATGTTTTACCTAATAAATTAAGCGATTTAGAACACGCTGCAATCAAAATGGAAGAAGATGGCTATCCTCTTCATCATTTATGTTTAGATGCATCTATTAAGACTATTCGCGAAAAGCTAGACAATTATAAAACTAGATTACGTCAATTCGCTGTTCGCGGCGTTAAAGACGAACTCGAAGCAATCAACAATAAAATTGATGATTTCTTCAAGAAATTTGAAGAGGAAAAAGAAGCTAGAAAACAATTCGAAGAACAAAACGATTCTGTTTATAGCACGGTCAATCTCATTGAAAGACGCTTCATCAAACTTTGTAATACTATCCCTGAAGTTTCAAATATTTATTTAATAAATAATTCACATAAAACAAAAGTTACTGAAATTCAGACCGATATCAATAAAGTTGGAGCGCTTAAACGTAGTTTAGATACATTTATTCATTCCACGATTAAACAACCTTATTCATCTTTAGTGTTAAAAATGAACGAACTTAAAGATGCCTCTGATTCGATCATTTCAGAACTCGATGAATTCGATTCGTATTTAGCCTCTTTGAAGGTTGATTCTGAAGAAGCTTATAAACTCATCTTTGATTTCTTCAAGAAAATTAAAATTGCGGAGAAGGAAGTCCGCGAAATCAATATTCCTCGTTTAAGTGAAAAATATAATGAATGTTTCGATAAATCTTATGAATTGCTCAATAACATCAATAATCTTTTAAGAAAGACTCCAATCGATGTTGATTCTGTAAATAAAAGCGTTTCCGATCTTTATGATGTTAGTAATGACGTCCTTGAAGGTGGCTCCATCGCTCAAGATCATAATATGATGCTTCTTGCGGAGAACGCAATCATGTACGCAAATAAGGGGCGTTCACACTTAAGTGATATCGACCAACTTGTTGCCCAAGCCGAAACATTCTTTAACGAAGGTGATTTCGAGCAAGCTTATATCATCGCTGGAAACGCCTTAAAAAAGATTAAAGCGAATAATGAAAGACAACAATAGATTCGTTTACCTTGATAATGCTGCGACGACCAAAGCTAGTGACGAGGTCGTCGCTTTATTTGTGAACTCAGAAAAAGAGAATTTTGCTAATCCAAATTCGATTCATGCCTTAGGCATCAAAAATGCAAAATATGTCCAAATTGCCAAGGATAATATACTAAAAGCTTTTAAATTAAGTAAACACAAAGTGATTCTCACTTCCTCAGCTACAGAGGCGAATAACCTTGCAATTAAAGGATATTGTTTAAAATATCAAAATCGTGGTAAGCATATTATCACTTCAAATATTGAACATCCCTCGGTATTAGAGTGTTTTTATCAATTAAGAGATAGTTTTGGTTTTGAGCTAACTATTTTAGAAGTTGATCAAAATGGAGTAATTAAACCTAGCCAAGTTGAAGACGCTCTAAGAAACGATACGATTCTTGTTTCTATAATGGCTATTAATAATGAAATTGGTAGCATCAATCCAATTAAAGAAATAGCGAATGTGGTTCATAAATATCCAAAAGCTAATTTGCATGTTGATACTACTCAAGCGATTGGAAAACTAAATTTAGATTATTCATTAATCGACATGTTTGTTGTATCTTCGCATAAGATTAATGGACTTAAAGGTAGTGGCGCTCTTATTTATAAATCATCTCTTCAATTTTTACCTCTTCTTTCTGGAGGAGGACAAGAGGATGGCTTTAGAAGTTCAACAGTAAGTGTTTCCAATGCTAGGACACTAGAATTAGCCATTAGATTAGCTTTGCTAAAAGATAATAAACATGTCTATGAACTTAGAGACGCTCTTGTAGAAGGTTTATCTAAGATTGATGGAGTTGAACTAAATAGTTCATCAAATGGTTCGCCATTCATTGTTAATTTCTCTTTAACAAAAAAGAAAGCAAGCGTTGTGGTGGAAGATTTGTCCAATAAAGGAATATATGTTTCAAGCGTCTCAGCTTGTAATTCCAAAAAAGAATCTTCTTCATATGTTGTTAAAGCGTTAGGTAAAAGCGACGCTCTTGCTCATAACACGGTTCGTGTTTCGTTTGAGCACGAAAATACAGTTGAAGAAGTTAACATCTTTTTAGAGGAACTTAAAAATACTTTGGAGGCAATTAGATGAACTACGATCACATAATGGTACGTTTTGGTGAATTGTCTACCAAAGGTAAAAATAAAAAAGAATTTATTCGCATTTTAGCGAGGAATATTAAAAACGCTTTAAGCGATTATTCTAACCTAGAATATATTGTTAGATTAGACCATATTTACGTTAAACTTAACGATAACAATCCTGAAGAAATTATCGGAATTTTGCAGGGAATTTCTGGAATTCAAGCTCTTTCTTTAGTGCTCAAAACTGACGAAGAAATATCTAATATTAAAAAGGTTTCTTTAGAGCTAATTAAACTCGAAGAAGGCAAAACTTTCAAAGTCCATTCGAAAAGAGCTAATAAAAAATATCCAATCATCTCCGATCAAATTAATCGTGAGGTAGCAGGAGAAATATTAAGAAACACCAATTTAAAGGTTGATGTGCATAATCCTGATATCCTCCTTTCTATCGAAATTAGAGATGATGGCTGTTATATATTCACTAAAACATTTAAAGGTGCGGGTGGTTATCCTCTTGGAGTAGGCGGAAAGATTATGCATATGCTCTCTGGAGGAATAGATTCGCCTGTTGCAGCTTATTTATTAATGAAAAGAGGCTTAAGAATCGAATGCATTCATTTCGCTTCTCCTCCATATACGAATATTGGCGTTATTGAAAAATTAAAAGATTTGCTTTCTAAACTTAATGTTTATCAAGAATCAATAAGATTAAACGTCGTGCCATTCACCAAAATCCAAGAAAAGATATACGAAGTAAGCGATGAATCATATGCGATCACAATTATGCGTAGAATGATGTTTAGACTCGCTAGCGAGCTCTCTAAGCGAAGAAACTGCGTGGCCTGTTCAACAGGAGAATCAGTTGGTCAAGTCGCATCTCAAACGCTTGAATCAATGAATGTTATAAATGAAGTTACAAATGTTCCTATTCTTAGACCACTCGTAACGTATGACAAAATCGATATTATTAATCTCGCTAGAAAGATTGATACATATGAAATATCGATTAGACCATTCGAAGATTGCTGCACGATATTTGCGCCCAAGAATCCAAAGACAAAACCTTCTTTAGAAAAGGCGAAAGAATATGAAAGCAAATTCGATTATGAATCCTTGATCAAAGAGGCATTGGATAACGTTGAAGTAATCTACATAAAAAAAGAGGACTAAGTCCTCTTTTCTATTAAACAAATGTTTAGATCGTTATTTGACAAAGTCGTTGCAACATTTTAGATAAAATAAATATGGTTCTACTGCTTCTAAGAAAGGAGGTTTTTATGAAGCAGAAAAAACGTTTGAC
>CACXKR010000004.1 GCA_902768335.1 uncultured Erysipelotrichaceae bacterium | reverse complement strand
TTATTTAGCAGGATAACGGCATATATCGATTATACTTGTTAGATAAAAAGAAAATCTAACCAAGTACATGGCTAGATTACATTATTTGCTAAACAGATTGTTTTTATTTTAGCAAATATAAACAAAAGAGATTAGTGAAAATCATAAAAATTCTCTATAATAGTCCTATGCTAAAATTCTTAGAAGAAAAACATTTAAGACTTAGTGATATTACTTTTGTATTAGCAACTCTTTTTGCAATTCCTGTGATTACCGAGGGTGTTATGCAAATGGGTGTGCTAAATCCTCAGACTCCAATTGTTCCTCTAGGATTAACAATATCGACATCAATTATCACGATTTTGCTTTTAGCAGTTGGCCTATTTTTTGAATTTAAATTTTATAAGTCGACAGTTCGCCTAATTCCACTTGCTGTTAGCATCCTTTTAATTTTAATTGGATGTCTAACAATCTTTTTAGCACCCGAAGCAATCGTTGTTACATACCAAGATATAAATGGTGGGCCTTTAGAATTAGGTACTCACATTAGTGGAGCAGTTAGATTCTCCTACTTTATGACTTACTTAATACTTATTTCCTTTATTTATATTGGCATTTTTGTTGTACCTCAAAGAATTAAAAGCACGAAAATTATTTTATTTTTAATAAATTGTTTGATGGTTGTTACCCTCATCTCGATTATTTATTCACTAATTACCGAATTTAGACAATACGGTAGTTTCTTACAATTTGTTTTTAGTGGTCAAACTGGGGGAGAAATTAAAGAATACACTATTGAGAGTTTCTGGAACCACCGCAACATGTATGGAGCATTTTTAGAGTTTTCCATCTTTGCTGCGATGGCAGCTTATTGCCTTTCAAAAAGCAAAATCAATTTCGCCTTTATCGCTTTATTCTTTATTGAAATGATATTCACTTTCTGCCGTACATCATTACTTATTTCAATCGTCGGAATAATCGCTTGGATTATAGTTTTACTTCTACTCAAATTTAAAGACGATAAAAAGAAATTTATTATCGCTTTATTATCAATTTGTGGCACTATTGCGGTGATTTTAGCGATTTCTCTCATTTTAATATTCGCTGTTCCATCCATCAATGAGGTGTTTACAAAAATGTTCGAAGGTGGAGGCACCATTGTTGGTCGCGCCAAGATCTGGAAAAAGGCTTTAGAAATTATTTCTGGACATGTTGTTTTTGGAAGAGGTTATGGAAATTTCAACTCAACTTTATTTGTTGTCAATTCATTAGTGCTTTCTGATGCAACCTTCTCTACTCATTCATTCTTCTTCTCAATTTTAGGAAGAGCAGGAATATTTGGTTTACTTGCCTTCTTTGCTTTAATCGCATTTACAGTAAAATCATGTATCAATTTTTCAAAAAAGAATCTATTTCTTTGCATAACATTCCTTTTGGTTATTTTAGGAATGCTCATTCATTGCGTATTTGAAGATCATTATTACGTTTTGTTTATCGCCTGTGCTGTAGCGCAATTTTTAGATAATGCTTTAAATCCAAAAGAAGAAAAAAGATTGTCGCTTTTCTAAAGACAATTATTTTAAGATAAATCAATTATTCTTTGTGATTTTTGCTTTCTAATGTTTAATACTATAATATTATTAACATTATGAGCTTAAATAGTGGCAATAAGAAAGTAGTACTCATTGATTTAACATCGCTTGATGATAATTTTTCAGGCATTGAACATTACGCCTTGCTCATCACTAGGGAGCTTATTAAAAATAAGCAATATCATTTTCATTTGCTTTTTAAGAACAAGGTTTCTTATATAAGTGAAGACGAATTAAAACAAGATAACGTTTCTTACAAGATTATTGAAGGAAGCAGAATGAAAACTCTTCTTTTTGGTATCAAAAAATACGTTAACAAGTTTAAACCTGACTATGCCTTATTCTTAGCGTTTCCACCAAGTCTACTCTGGAGACCAAAGAAGAATACAAAAGTCATAACGATGATTCATGATATGGTCGCTTTCGATGTTCCTGAAACAATGAAATTTGCTTCAAGGGTTTATTTTAAACGATCGATTAAACATGCTTTAAAAATTTCATATGAAATAATTACAAATTCATATTTCTCAAAAAATAGAATTTTATTCTATAACAAGAAATTTAATCCTGATAAGATCCATGTTACATATTGTTCTTCTGGAATGACAATTAACAAAGTCCCATTTGAAGAAATAAAAGCGCATTATAACTTGCCGGATAAATATTTATTAGCGTTATCCACAGTTGAGCCACGAAAAAATTTTGATCGACTTATTGCCTGGCTCGATAACATTTGGGATAAGAACCCTGAAATTTATGATTTAGTTATCGTTGGGAGAAAAGGTTGGAAAGTAGATAAGATTTTGGAAAACGTAAGAAACATAAATCGAATTCATTTCACAGGCTTTGTGGATGAAAAAGACATTTCATCAATCTATGAAAATTCATCGTGTTTTATTTTCCCTTCAATATACGAAGGCTTTGGAGTGCCTATTCTAGAATCGATTGAATCCAATAAATTACCACTTTGTTCTTCAATTGAGGTTTTTAAAGAACTACTAGGAGATGACTATCCATTCTATTTTGATTATAAGAGTGAAGAAGAATTCACTTCTAAATTAAACGAATATCTTCATTATCCTTCAAACGATGCGAAAACATTGCTTGAAAAAGTCACAAAAAGAGGCGAACCATTTAAATGGGATAAAGCCGCAAAAGTTATTGAGGATTTATTTAAATAATGGAGCAAGTGTTAACTAGCATTAAAAGAAACACCAGGATTTACCATTTCGATAGATTGGTTATGTTCTTTTTGGTGTGGAGTGTTCTTCAAGACTTTGTCTTAAGCTTTTTATACACCATTATTCCTGCGACCGGATTCATTAAATTTCTTTTCTATCTCAAAGATATAATGATGGTTGTTCTTTTCATTTATGGTTTTGTAAGAATCAAGCATCGAAATAGTAAGTATTTTAAAGCTCTTGTCTTCTATTTAATTTGGGTCGTTTTTGAATTCATCATCGGCATCACTTTAGGCGGCGCGAGCATCTTTAACGCTGCTGCAGCTGCGCGTGGTTTTGTTTTGCTCCCCTGCTTCTTTGTGATTGGTTACACCATCAAAAACAAAGATTATTTCATGAAGAAATTAACAAGATTTTTAGGTGTGTTTTTATTAGCTGTCGCGCTCATTGGTATTTTTGAATATGTCTTAGACATAATGATCGGCACAAAATCATTCTGGGCCAATACGATTGGTTTTACCAAATATTTCACCGATATCAAAGATCAAGGCGATATGTTATACATGGGACTACCTGGTAACTTCTATGGTTATAATAACGGTGTATTCTTCTCTCAAAAAAGACTTGTGTCTTTGTGGGGTGGACCATTAACTTCGGCTTATGTTCTTTTGCTCCCACTTATCTATTATTTTGTAAAAATCATTAATGAGCACAAAGGCTATATTCCATTCTTAATCTACTTTGTAGCGATTATTTTAACTTACACAAGAGCGATTATTTTAATTAGCATCTTCATGATACTTTCCTTATTCATCTTCTATAAGAGGCACTACAAATTACTCTTAATTTTAATTCCTGCTATTGGAGTATTTATCGGTGTTAGATTCAATGCGATCATCGATTTCTTATATGACGGATCAACAATCGGCCATATTAACAATGTCATCGAATCCTTTAGACAAGTAAATATCTTAGGAACCGGTTTTGGCACCTTTGGTGGTCGTTCCTCAATTGGTACCGAAAATACTTATTTAACTTGTCTAGGACAAACTGGTATATTAGGCCTTATTCTCTACCTTGCTCTAAATTTATATTTAGCAAAGCGATTAAGAATCATTTATTTACTCAAAAAGGATAATCTTGCTTTAGCGCTTTATGTGGTTCAACTGAGTTATCTAATAACTGGTTTTATATCAGAACAATTAACTGCTTCTACAACGATGATGCCGTTTTATATCATCAGTGGATTCTATGTTGCAAAATATAGTTTTTATCAAGAAAAAGAAGTCGAACAAACTAGCGTAGAGACGACAGTTCAACCATCTAATAAAATGGTGGAGGCCAATCAATAATAATTTGCAATTACTTGCAATTACTATAAAATTTTTAAAGAAACGAGGTACAAATTATGACTGAAGAAGAAAAAGTCAACACTCTAACCTTAGCCAACTATTTCGGATCAATTAAAAGATTCAAATGGTGGGTCATAGGCGCAACCGTTTTATCAACACTAGGAGGATATTTATTCGTTAAATTCGGATTAAATAGAATGAAAGAAGGCCTTTCATCTGAATTCAACTACAATATCAATCTCCATATCGATCCAAAGGATGCGAATAATAGCGATCTAGCATATTCCGAATTAACGCATTATTTAGCAGACAACTCAATCTACAACTATTCTGATATTGTTAGCGAAGATCGCTTGGTTGCTGTTAAAGAAGCGAATAGTGAATATGCAAACATCAACGTTAAATCAATGCTTCAAAGCGGAGCGATTTCAATTGAAAGAGAAGGCTATACCGATTCCACAACTGGTAAAATGGTTTATTTCTATCCTGAAAGATATACCTTAAAGGTTAGCGCATCTTATTTTAAAGATGTTAATCAAGGACGCGCTTTTATAAAAGATTTAGTATCTTATCAATTAAATGTCGCTACAAAAGCCAATAATTCTTATGTTGTTGCAAATTACATAAGTGATAATTTTGCTTCTTCGCCTTTATTCAATAGAATCGAAACACTCGAAAAACAATATAAAACAATCAAAGGTGTTTATACTGATTTGAACGAAGAATTCACCGAAGGTTCTTTGGTCGAAGAAAATGTTTCCTTAAGAGCAAGATATAATGATTTCATCCAAAGAAACAGCGTTGGCACATTCACCAAATTTGAAAGCCTTAAAAATGATTACCGCTTAAATCACTACGTTGATTTAGCAAACGATACTGTTGAAAAACTTGTCAGCCGTGCGGAGGAGCATAAAGCTCGTATCGGTGAAGACTTAGTGAAGGTTGATGCTTATGAAAAATCATTGGATAAGCTAGTTCAAACCACCACTATCACAACTGTCGAAGACAAAAATATCTTAAACGAAAAAATTATCGCTTTAACCGAAGATATCAACGAATTTAAACTTGATATTTATAATTCCGCAACCGAATTAAAGAATCTCGGCTATGTTGTTCCAGAAGATCCATCTGATATTACATTAGACAATCTTTCTACCATTAAAGAAGGTGCTTCGGATAAAGAAGGCGCCATCCAATATTTAAGAAATGGATCTGGATGTGTTAAACCAGCTACATGGGAAGACGAATGTAATGCCTTTGTTAGCAAAGTTAACGGTTCAGTCCAAGATTTGAAGACAGATGCTGATAACTGCACAACTGCTTATCACAATCTTTATAATTCATATAAAAACAAAGTAAATTTCTTCACCAGCAACTTTGCTACTGTCGAACATCACGTTAATGTTTTATATGGTATTATCATCGGCTTAATTGGTGGCTTCTTAGTTTCATCAATTGTTGTGATGATTATTCACATCAATAAACCAGTTAGCAAAAAAGAAGAAAAATAATCTATGAAACACATTGATGAATTAGTTAATAGATACCCATCGCTAAAGTCTTGTAAAGTTGAGATTGAAAACGCGACAAGAGTTTTCATCGAAGTTTATAAGAAAGGTGGAAAGCTATTAATATGCGGTAACGGAGGTAGTGCATCTGATGCTCAGCACATCGTTGGTGAACTGATGAAAGCGTTCTGCAAAAAACGCAAAATCTCCGCAGAAATTGAGCAAAACTTAAAAATGAATCCACTTTTTGATGATGAATTAATCTCAAATTTGGAAGGTTCTTTGCCTGCGATTTCTTTAAATAGTGAAACCTCACTAATGACCGCGACAATGAATGATAGAGTAAGTGAGCTTGTCTATGCTCAACAAGTCTTAGGCTATGCTAAAAATAATGATGCTTTATTATGCATTTCCACATCTGGAAATTCCAAAAATATTGTAAATGCAGCTTCTGTAGCAAAAGCAATGAATATCAAAGTTGTTTCTTTAACTGGCCAAAAAGATAGCAAATTATCTTCAATCAGTGATATTACAATAAAAGCTCCCGAAGTTGAAACATTCAAAATTCAAGAGCTTCACTTACCAATATATCACGCGATATGCTTAGAGATTGAAGAATACTTCTTCGCTTAAATAATATCTTTGATTTCAGTTAAATCATTAATTACATAATCTGGCTCAGCATCGTATCTATCATCGGTTGAGCCAGTTTTTATTAGAATCGTTTTCATTTTCGCGTTTTTGCCAGTTTGAATATCTAAAGATGTGTCGCCTACAAAGTAGGATGATTCTAAATCAATATTGAAACGTTCTTTTGCTTTTAAAAGAAGACCTATTTTTGGTTTACGACAGTCGCAGTCAATTTTAAGTTCTTTTCTTTCTCCTTTAAATCCTTTATCGGGATGATGGGGACAATAATATATTGCATCTAAATATGCACCTTCGTTTCCAAGTAGTGTTTCCATCTTATTATGGATTTCATCAAGTTCTTCAAAGCTAACTTCTCCGCGAGCAACAACTGGTTGATTGCTCACAACAATAGCGAGGTATTCTGAATCATTGATCATTCTAATCGCTTTAGCGACGTTAGGAAGCAATTCAAAATCATCAATGTTTCTTAAAAATCCTACATATTTATTTATTGTTCCATCGCGGTCAAGAAAAATTGCCTTTTGCTTATTAACTAGATTACGTTTATGAACAAGACCGCTTTCAAAATCTTTACTAACCGAATAAAAGCGATCTGGGGTGCCCATATCTCTAACATATTCAGAACTTTGATAAGCAAATAATTTATTCGTCCCACAGAGTGGCTTTAAAATCATTCTATCTAAATCGATTTTTTCTTGCTCAAAAGATTGCTCCAAGAGTTTTGGAGACAAGATATGAATTCCAGCATTTACTAAATTACGATACCATCTTGGTTTGTCGTCTTCTTTAGCGAGCCATTTTGTAACCGAATCATTCTCATCGATAAAAACAATTCCGCTATCATATGGATGATAATTAGGATGAACAAAAATAGAAGCTAAGCCTCCTTTAGACTTATGAAACTTAACAAAGCGATTGAAATCAATGTCGAACATTGAGTCTGCATTTAAGAGTAAGAAATCTTCTGTTAATTTATCTTTTATTTTAAATAACGCTCCAGCGTTTCCTAAAGGTGTTTCTTCAAAATAATAATCAATATTAACCCCTAACCACTTTCCATCCTTAAAATATTCTTTAATGATATCTCCCATATGGGAAATGGTGAGGATAATATCCTTAAAGCCTTGATCTCTAAGGCAAATTATTTCATGTTCTAAAATTGGTTTATCACCAAATTTAATCATCGGCTTAGGAATATCATTAAAGAGCGATGATATTCGTGAGCCTTTGCCACCTGCACAAATGACAGCTTTCATTGTTCAATGTTTTCGTTAATATCGTAAACTTCAGAGCTTTGGTAGACGATTTCACTACCTTTATCTTCGAATTCGAAAGGAACTTCCATAAGTTGAACTGCTTCACGTACTTTTTCTTGTTTCTCTTTTGGTACATAAAAGACAAGGAAGCCTCCACCACCAGCGCCTAAAAGTTTGCCACCTAAAGCGCCAGCTTTTTTAGCCTTCTCATAAATAAGATCAATAGAACTATTCGAAATAGAATTAGAAAGATTCTTTTTAAGATTCCAAGTTTCGTCTAAAAGACGACCAAAATCATCTAGATCTCTCTTTGAATTTTCAAGAACATCTTGAGCTTCATCAACAAGATTTAATATCTTATCGAGAAATATTCTTTTCTTTTCATCATCTAGAGCGGATTTAGTTTCTTTTTGAATTTCAGATGAGAAACGAGTGAATCCTGTAAAGAACAAAAGAAGATTATCGGATAATTGTTGTCTTCGTTTTTTAGAAATTTTAATTGGAGTCACTTTGTAATCGTTATCTTTAAAATCTATACGATTAAAACCACCATAAGCGACAGCGATTTGATCTTGCCATCCGCCTGCTTCATTGCAGAGCACTCTTTCAACATAGATAGCGTCATCTGCCAATTTACGTTTTGAAGCTTTTTTACCTTTGAGATGATAAAAGGCATTTAATAAACCGACCGCAAAGGTTGAAGAGGTTCCTAAGCCACTTCTTGCGGGTAAATCAGCGTCATAGGAAATATGCATCTCATGAATATCGAGATATTTCATCGCATTTCTAACAAGTGGGTGATTGATGTCATCAAGCTTAGTGACACGTTCAATTTTTGAGTAGACAATTTCGGTTGTATAATCGAAAAATCTCGGCAAATGTCGAACTGTTAAGTGTAAATACTTATCAAAAGCAGTTGAAATAACCGCTCCTCTATTAGCATTAAAATAATCTGGTAAATCTGTGCCTCCACCGAAGAAAGACATTCTAAATGGGGTTTTTACTAAAATCATATAATCACCTACTTTTCTATAGCGTGTTTAATTGCCTTTAAATAACCATATTCATGATCGGTATCAGGCTCGAGATATGTTCCTTCAGCCCATTCATTCCAGGCGTTAATGAAAATAATGGGTAGAGAATACTCTTTTTTCACTTTTTGAGTTAATGAATCAAAATATGAAGCAAACTTTTCAACACTTACTCCATCATAAACGGTTCCATTTTTATTGCGTGCAGTATTATCCCAATCTGCAAAAGCACCTGCAATAAGTCTTTTATCGTTAACTTTAAAAGATAAATTGTTTTGCCACTTTTCATCATAGTTCATATGAGTGAGAGAGGTCGGCTTCTTTTGAGCTTTCTTGATTGTTTTATATAAATGAAGTTTGATGGCGAGTCTTTTTAAGAATTGTCTAAATGGATGAGCAGCCTGTTTCACACGGTAATCAGTGAACATCGGCTCAAATTGAACATAATAATCAAAGATCTCAAGATGCTTCTTGTTTAAATAATATGTCGGGAATTGAGAAGCGATAAAAACTTTGTCGAATCCGTTCTTCTTAAAACACTCTCTAATGCGAGCGACATATTGCTTCACATTTGGAATTAAATCAGGCTTATAAATAAGAAGAAGCGGCGCGCCATTAACAGTTATATAACGGGGATCTGCAAGGAATTTTGATAAATATTTAACATGCTCTTCGATTCCTTCGAGGTCATCATAGTTTTGCTCAACGATGACTTCGTTATTGCCGCCATCCCATCTTTTGGACCAGTTTTCATTAGCCCAACACATGCAGAACGGAATATCGATTTCCTTATTCTCAAGCATTTCCTCAAGAGGCTTTTCAAGAAGTTTCTTTCCGTTTTTAAAATAATAATGGTAATAGCAAAAGCCAAACACCCCATTATCCTGGGCAAGTTTAGCTTGTTCTTTCATAGTTTTACCATTATCGAGCAAACAATAATAATTGTCGTTTAAAGGTACTCGAGGTTGTCTATGACCTTCGAAGAGTGGTTTGGCCTTTTTAACGTTTGTCCATTCAGTAAAACCTTTGCCATAAGCATCATCGTTTTCAGGGATGGTGTGAAATTGTGGCAAATAAAAGGCAATAACATTAACTTTGTTGGAGTTAATTTCCATTATTTATATCTCTCCATCCATTTCATGTATTCGCCGGATTCAACGTTATGTAGCCATTTCTGGTTCTCTAAATTCCATTTAATGGTTTCTTGAATGCCGGTGTCAAAGTTGTGTTCTGGTTTCCAGCCTAATTCGCTTTCGATCTTAGTTGGATCCATCGCATAACGAAGGTCGTGACCTGGACGATCTTTAACGTATGAAATAAGTGATTCAGGTTTATCTAAGGCTTTTAAAATTGTTTTAACAACTTGTAAATTAGTTCTTTCGTTATGACCACCGATGTTATAAACTTCGCCGTCGCGACCATGTCTAACAACTAAATCAATTGCGTTACAGTGATCACCAACATAAAGCCAGTCACGAACATTCTCACCTTTTCCATAAACAGGTAAAGGTTCGTTTCTAAGTGCTTTTTGAATCATTAACGGAATTAGTTTCTCTGGAAAATGATATGGACCATAGTTATTTGAACAACGTGAAATAGTAACTGGTAAACCAAAGGTTCTATGATAGGCAAGGACAAGTAAATCAGCCGCAGCTTTCGAAGCGCTATAAGGTGAAGAAGTTTTAATTGGAGTATCTTCGTGGAAGAATAAATCAGGACGATCAAGTGGGAGATCACCATAAACTTCATCTGTTGAAACTTGGTGATAACGTTTGATGCCGTATTTACGGCAAGCATCCATTAAAACTTGCGTTCCTAAGATATTTGTCTTTAGAAAAATTTCTGGGTTTTCAATGCTGCGGTCAACATGTGATTCAGCAGCAAAGTTAATAACGTAATCAAAATGTTCTTTTTCAAAGAGTTTGAAGACGTTTTCGCGGTCACAGATATTCATATGGACAAACTTGAAGTTTTTCTTGTTCATAATCGGTTCAAGCGTCTCCATATTGCCCGCATACGTTAAAGCGTCGAGACAAACGTATTCATCCTCTGGGTATTTGTTGGTCATGATGTGGAGGAAGTTTCCACCGATAAATCCGGCTCCTCCAGTAACTAAGAATTTCGCCATAATTATTCTCCTTTTTTCGAAATGTCTTTTAATAAAACATCGATATTTTTTGAATCTATCTTTTCGTATAACGAATCTAGATTATTTTTAATATATTCATCGTTAATTTTATCGAAATCAATTTTTAGTAACTTTTTAATGGTTGCTTCATCGAAGCGATATTTAATAACTTTAGCAGGATTACCCCCTACAATCGCATATGGAGGCACGTCTTTGGTAACAACTGCACCTGCAGCAACAACTGCACCTTGAGCGATTTTAACGCCAGAAAGAATGGTTGCATTTACGCCGATCCAAACATCGTCTTCAATAACGATATCTCCTTTGGAGATTGCTTCGCTTCTACCATCGATACATTTTGAATAAAATGGAAACGAGGTCAGATGATCTAAATGATGGTCTCCAGAAACTACAAAGCAAACATTTGGGGCAATTGAACAGAAACTACCAATTCTTAGGTGATAATCTTTGCTAAAGATAAATGGTTTAATCTCACCGTAGGTGTAGCGACCGACATGGACATTATCAAGCGACTCAACATTGTTATCATATAAAACAATTGTCGTTGAATTGTGTTTGTTCTTGCTTCGCCAAAGTTTGTTGATTTTTCGCCTCTTTAAGTGTTCTTTAATCATATTAATTCTCTTTTATCTCTTTGAGATATCTTTCTAAAGCGTCTTTCCAATCTGGTAATCTTCTAAATCCAGCATCGTCAAGTGATTTCTTTGATAAACGTGAATTGAGAGGACGATCCGTTTGATTTGGAACAAGCTTTTTATATTCTTCGGTTGTAACATAGTTAACCTTAACATCTTTGTTTGCTAAAGCGAATATTTCTTTTGCGAAATCCGCCCAAGAAATATAGCCTTCGTTCGTCGCATGATAGATGCCATATTTGTCGGTTTCAATCATATCGACAAGTAATCTCGCTAAATCAGGCGTATATGTAACTGAACCAATTTGATCAGAGACAACATTTAACTCTTTTTTGCCGTTATCTGCAAGTTTTAACATTGTTTTAACAAAGTTATTGCCGTTGATACCAAATACCCACGAGATACGGACGATGAAATACTTATCTAAACTCGAGATGACAAAATCCTCGCCTTGAGCTTTGGTTCTACCATAGGTAGATAATCCTACTTTTGGAGAATCAACTTCAAAAGGTTTGTCGCCTTTACCATCAAAGACATAGTCGGTTGAAATATAGACAAGTTTCGCTCCGGCCTCCTTGCAGGCTTCAGCGATATATTTAGGACCTAAGGCATTTACTTTGTAAACGAGGTCTTTCATCTCTTCAGCTTTATCCACTGCTGTCCAGGCTGCATTATGCATCACGACATCAGGTTTATATTCGTTTATGAATTTATGCACTGCCTTTTCATTGGTTATATCGAGTTCATTGATATCGATACCAAGAACATTTTTATAACCTCTTTTTGTGAGTTCTTTAACGCAGTCGTAGCCGAGTTGACCTTTGACACCGGTAACGAGTATTTTCATCTTTTGTTTACCTTCCTCAACTTTTAATTGATTCAAATATATTTGAGCTTTTATTTTAAATTGTTTAGATAATTTTCTCTTTAACAAAAGAGCGGATAACAATCTTTTTCTTTTGAAATTCTTATAATGAAATTTTAAATATTTGATTGCTTCCCCTAAATTGAAGGCTTTGCGGTAATAGGTGGAAGTGCCTAAAGCAACTTCACGAATCCTCCTTTGAGAAAATGAATCATAGGAAGAGCCTTCAAAATGAATTATTTTTGAAGATGAGATGTTATAAATCTTTTTATTCAGTTCATGAATTAAGCGATATTCAAGAAGTGATTCTTCGCCATACATGAAGATGTCCTTATCAAAACCACCGAGCTTATCAAAGTCTTCTTTTCTCATCATGAAGGCTGCGCCACAACAATAGCCATGAATCTCTAGTGGGGTGTCACTATAGTTAAAGTCAAACCTTTTGCCTCTTGAAATATATTTAATATGTCCACGAATCGATTCGTATTTCTTTTCAAAAGCAATGTTTTTCTCGACCGGAATAAAGGAATGGGTCGGTTGGTTTTCTTTGTTATATAAGTTACTTCCGACTACTCCAACATCATTATGTTCTTCCATGAATTTAAACAATTCATAAATAGCGTTATTCACTAGCAATGTGTCATTGTTGAGGAAGAAAAGATATTTTCCTTCTGCACGATTTGCTCCGATGTTATTTGCAGCACCGAAACCAACGTTACCTCTAGCATCTATCACCTTAGTGCCATATTGTTTTAAAGACTCTTTTAGATTAGATAGTTCGCTAGGATTATTAGAATTATCGACGACGATTGTTTCATAACTAAAGCCATCCGATTTCTGGGATATGCTCTTAACAGCGCCCACGCATAATGCGCACGCGTTAAAGTTAACTAAAACAATCGAAACGTCTTTCATATTACAAAAGTTTAATTACTTCCTTGAATGATTTTTGTTTTTTATCCTTTTCGGATAGGATTGGCTCAAATTCTAAAGGCCATTCAACATTTAGATCTTCATCATTATAGGCGATACCAACTTCATCTTCTGGATGATATAGCTCATCTACTTTGTAACAAAATGTCGCGCTTTCACTTAAAACTAAGAAACCGTGAGCGAATCCCTTAGGAATCATAAACTGATTGCCTTTTTCAGCGGAGAGAATACTACATTCATATTTACCAAAGGTAGGTGAACCTTTTCTTAAATCGACACAGACATCGAAAACTTCGCCTTCAATGCAACGAACAAGCTTTGCTTGAGGGAATTGTTTTTGCAAATGAAGACCGCGAAGAACACCTTTTTTAGATTTGGATTGGTTATCTTGGATGAAATTATATTTTAAACCAGCTTCATCGAAGTCAGACTTTTTATAAGTCTCCATAAAATAACCGCGTTCATCACCAAAACGTTTGACCTCGATGCGGTAGACACCTTTGATTGATGTTTCATGAAATGTAAAATTACCAACTGTCTTATCCATATTATTCAAGAATCTTCCCTTCAGCGACATTGATTAAATGTCTACCATATTGATTTTTCGCCATAGATTGACCAATAGATAATAAACGTTCTTTTTTTAGCCAACCATTTCTAAACCCGATTTCTTCTGGGCAGGAAATCTTTAAGCCCATTTTATCTTCGATAGTTTTAACAAAGATTGATGCATCAACAAGTGATTCGTGAGTTCCGGTATCAAGCCAAGAACAACCGCGTCCTAAAAATTCTATCGAAAGTTTTTTCTCGTTAAGATAAACGTTGTTTAAATCGGTGATTTCAAGTTCTCCACGTGGTGAAGGTTTAATACCTTTTGCAACTTTGGAAACACCCTTTGGATAGAAATATAAACCTGTAACAGCGTAGTTGGATTTAGGCTCTTTCGGTTTTTCAACGATGTTGATTGGCTCTTTGGTAACAGGATTAAATTCAACAACACCGAAACGTTCTGGATCGTTAACATAATAGCCAAAGACAGTAGCAACACCCTTTTCAGCGCGTTTAACGCTTTCAGCTAAGCTATGTTTAAGTCCGTTTCCATAAAAGATATTATCGCCAAGAATCATCGCACAAGCATCGTCGCCAATAAACTCTTCACCTAAGATGAAGGCTTGAGCAAGACCATCTGGAGATGGTTGAACAACATAAGATAAATTGATTCCAAAATCGGAACCATCTTTTAAGAGTTCCTTAAATCTTGGAGTGTCTTCTGGAGTGGAGATAATCAAAATATCTCTAATACCTGCTAGCATTAAAATGCTGAGCGGATAATAAATCATTGGTTTATCGTAAACTGGTAAAAGTTGTTTACTAGTAACTTTGGTAAGTGGATATAATCTAGTTCCACTTCCTCCTGCAAGAATAATACCTTTCATAAGAAATCCTTTCATGACGATAATTCGTCGTTTAATTTATTAACTTTCTTTTTATTAAAATGGGTAACAAACCATATTTTAATCAAAAACCAGCCATCTAGCCAATATCTCTTAAAGAGACGTCTAAAATCTTTGGTTAAACGATAGAGCCATTCTAGACCAATTTTACTCATCCATTTTGGAGCGCGTTTGACGCTTCCAGCAATAAAATCGATTGTCGCTCCAATGGTGAAATATGCTGCATTCGTAAATAAATCATAATGTTTTGCGAAAAACTTTTCGGTCTTAGGACAACCTGTACATAAGAAAACGACATCTGGTTTAGAAGCATTAATCTCTTCGATATATTGTTTACAAAGCTCTTCGTTTTTTTCATAACCAAATTCTGGTGTTGAAGTACCAACAACATTAATTTCAGGATATTGTTCATTGATTTTTTCTTTAGCCTTTGTCGCAACGCCTTCTTTTCCACCAAATAGGAATAATTTGCCTTTTTTCTCATTTAAGAGTTTTAAAACATCTATTCCTAAATCAGACCCAGAAATCTTTGTTTTTAGGTTTTTAAGTTTTAGCCACTTAGCAATCCAAAGAAGAGGAACTCCATCGATAGTAGAATAAGTCCCAAGGTTATAGGCTGCACGAACTTCTTTATCTTTGTAACATAAACGTAAGGTGTCGAGGTTTGATGTTACAGTCAAAGTTTTCTTGTTTTGATCAATATCTAAAGAATACTGTTTAAGCAGTTCTTCTTTGCTAATGTCGTCTATTCTAATTCCTAAGAATGGAAATTTCATACAAACATTATCTTATAAAATAAGACAAAAAGATATTACAAAAAGCAAAATATTGCTTTAGAAGGTATCTATATCTTTATTTATTGTTAATGGTATTATAGATTGTAAAACAAAGTTTTACATCGCTATTATTTCAAAACTTTGCGTAAGGTTTCGATGAAGATTTTTAATCTTTCCATGCTTGTGGCATAGCTGATGCGGATATAGCCTTCACCACTATCGCCAAAAGCGGTCCCAGGGACGACTAAAACATCATAGTCATTGAGGAGTTTTAAACAGAACTCTCTACTACTTAAATTAAATTTTTTAATCGATGGGAAAAGGTAGAACGCTCCGCGAGCATCAAAACAATCAACTCCTAATTCTTTAAATGAGGAAAGTAGATATTGTCTACGACGGTCATATTCTTTGACCATATTTTCCATATCAGGAATGCATTCGTCTAAAGCTGCTTTTGCACCATATTGAGCAGTCGTTGGAGCGCTTAGCATAATATATTGTTGAATCTTTAAGATTTGATCCAATATTTCTTTTGGAGCACAGACATAACCTAGCCTCCAACCAGTCATCGCAAAAGCTTTTGAAAAACCAGAGACTAGAATTGTTCTTTCTTTAAAACCATCAAACGAAGCGATTGAACAATGCCTACTACCATAAGTAAGCTCGGCATATATTTCATCAGAAATAACAAATAAATCGTTTTCTAAAATAATTGGAGCAATACCTTCAAGTTCTTCTCTTGTCATTATTGCGCCAGTCGGGTTATTTGGATAACTAAGGAAGATAGCTTTAGTCTTAGGGGTAATATACTTTTTTAATACTTCAGGAGTCAGTTTATATTCGTTATCGCTCGATAAAGTTATAACAACCGCTTTCCCACCGCACATTTCAATATCCGGAACATAGCAGATATAAGTTGGCTCAGTGACAATAATTTCATCGCCCGGATTAATAATCGCCATCAAAGCAGCAAGAATACCTTGGCTGCTACCGGCAGTCAAAATCATTTCATCGGCATCGTAATGAATATCAAAACGACTCGAAAGATAATTCGAGATCTTTTTTCTTAAAGAGGGCAAACCTTGGTTTGACGTATAAAATGTTTTGCCTTCATCGAGAGATTTTTTCGCAGCCTCAATAATTGGTTTTGGAGTGACAAAATCTGGTTCTCCAACACCCAGAGAAACAACTTCAGGTCTTTCAGAAGCATAGTTAAAAAATTCTCTAATTCCAGAGGGTTTCATCTTTTTAATTCTTTCGGCAACGAAATCGCGCATAATTTTTACCTCTTGAAAACCTTTTTCATCAATTTAAGTGAATTATGACAAATATATTTGATTGGAAAGATTTTAATAAAACAAGAATGGTAATGTCTAGACAATAATTCTGAACTTAACCTTCTATGGTTATGTCTTTCAAGATATTCTTTCCTAAATTTTTCGGTATCTAGTTGTTCATAACTATGTTCATAATCAGTTTTGTGATTAAGCAAAGCGTTCTTTAGATTGTTGACAAATCTTTCTTCAGTTATAACCGAGCCTTGAAGTTTACTTTCTCTTTGTTTTAGATAATTTTCATCATCTAAAAGATGATCAACGTCTTTGATCAGGTCATCGTAACTATCATATTCAATACCAAGTTCCTTTTGATGAAGGAGCAAACCGTCTGAATCTGAACTATGTTTTAAAGTAATAGGAAGTTTCCCTGCTAGAGCGGAATATTTCATCATCATTCCACCAAACATTGGATAAGTATTTAAATAGAAGACACAATTCTGAATCAAATAGTAATAATCTTTTCTTTCATTAATGTAGAAAGCACGTTCTGGATATTTCTTTAAAATGACTTTCATTTCGCTATCATCACCATATCCAGCGTAAAGGAAAACGACATCTTTGTGGTTTTCAAGGATGTGGTCAACAATTTTATAGTAGTAATTGTTTGGATCTCCTAATGTTTTGTATAAAGCACCGCCACTAAAAATGTATCTAGTCTTGGTCTCATCAAATGGAAGCGGATCGTGTGAATCGCATTTTTCAACAATTAGATTGACTCCGAGTTTAATAAGTTGTTCTTTCGGTATGTGACGTTGATAGAACTGATTATATGCCGACATTTCGCGACTTCCGCAGAAGAAATCGTTGCAGTATTTCCCAATCCAAAATGCATGGTCAGTTAAATCAATTAAAAATCTCTCAGTTAAGCCTTTAAATGAAGCAAATGCAACATAGGCTGCAACATCATATGGATAGGTATAAAATAAGGCTTTTGCGGGTTTTTCTCTTAAAAACGCTTCACCAATCTCTTTAGCAGCATCAACAAATTTTGCTCTTTCGTTATAGGTGATAGTTTTGATATTATTCTCATTACAATATTTCAAAATTTCAGGGATATCTACGCTACGATTTTCATCATAGAGATAGACTATTTCAAAACCGCCTTTTACCAAGGCGTTTAAATACATTTTGATGACGCCACGAGTTTCAAAAGCAAAGCCATCAAAGACAAGAACTTTGTTTGGAATAGATTCATAGGTTCGGCCTTGTTTGATGTCGAGTGCTTTACTAACTTCAAGAAGCATCGATTCAACGTCTTCATCTATGTAGGTTTGATTATATTCATAAAGATAATACGAAATAGCGTGCAACACTTGTAAGCAATCATTGTATTTGCGTTTATTCAAATATCGCTTAGCGATCTTTTTTAGCCTAGCGATGTAATTATCGGAAATAGTCTTCTTTTTTTCTAAAGTCATGAAGCGCTATTCTCCTTAGATGGTTTCTCTTTCTTAAAAAGATTTTTGAGTTTAAGCAAATCTTTATTCACAAGAACATTGGCGCCAACAACAATAACGGCGTATATTCCAACAAACATAAATCCATAGGCAATGAAGTGACCATAGGATGGAACGTTTAAACTAATGAAGTGAGCGGCTAAAACGGTCAAACCAAAGATAGTGTAATTCGCTCCAAATATAGCGATTGTTTTCCACGGTTTTCGTTTGAGAATAACCTTTTCAGACAAAACATGAGTGAAGATCACTTTGATTGGAAGCGAGGATACAGTAGCTATTAAAACGCCATAAATACCGAGGAATTGCACTAAAATTAAGGATAAGGTGACATTGAGAAGGGCTTCAATTAGTGAAACGATACTGGTTATTCTTGCCTTGCCAGCAACACTTGTTAAATTGCCTGATACATATCTCGACCACGAGAGCATTTGGACTAAGCAAAATAGAAGAGGTAAATATTGATAAACATAAGTCACATCCTCAATACCAGAAGTGTATAAGGCAATGAACGGATTTGTTAGCCAATATGTAACTGATATTAAAACCGTGGTTATCGAAATAATGAACGAGTTAAATAAATTATGGAGTTTTTTATATCGCTCAATATCTTCGTTATACACTAAACCAAGTTTATACGAGATTGCTTCATATATAGCGGTCAATAAGGCATTGATTGCCACAAAGATCATATTGTAAACCGCGTAAACACTAGACATCGATGTCGAAACAAAAATTGACAAGACGATCGCGTCTGTTGAAGAAAAAACTAGCCAAGAAACTTCAGTCAATAGATATGCTCTGCGATGCGGAAGTTTAAAGCCTTTTTCAAAATGATGTGTCGATACCCAAGCATATTTCTTATGAACATAAAGCCTAACAAGAAGGACTCTAATAATTGAGACAAGGAAGAATCCTAATTGTATTAGGATAATATTGACTCCCAGTAAGGCAAGAACCATCTTAATAACATAGCAAAGGACTCGATAGATGAGATTTGTAATGTTAACAACAGAAGTTTTGCCACACGTATTTAAGAAACATATTTCGGTATCGATAAAGAAGAAGAATAGAGCGGAGCCCATACCTTCTAAAAGAATGATTAAGAAGACAGTCCAATAATCAACCGAGGTCTTGAAAACTAATGGAAGGATGAACGACAAAGCTATAACAATAGCAACATAAATAATCGAAGCTTTTCGATAATAATTTTTCGAGGCAGATAATATCTTATTGATATCGGTCTCATTCTTCTCGTTCAATGGTTTATATAATGCATTTCTTGTCGCCATCGACATTCCTGATTCAAGTAAAGCGACATAAGCGAACACTTGGGCTACGGTTGAAAGCAATCCGTTAACGTCCGAACCATAAACGGAAATAAAAATTCGTGGAACAATAAAACCAAGCACTAAGATGATAGCCTGGGAGAATATTCCTATTAATAAATTAATTAATTCCTGTTTATTTTTTTTCATAACTATTCTTTTATGATGTAGCAGCCCGCTCGATTTGAACTATCCGTTGTTGATCCAATCTTCTCAGGATGATAATCAACGATTTGTAAAATTCGATCAGGATTATTATTTTTAAGTGATTCAAATGTATTTAAGTCTTCGTTAGATAAAATAAAATGCACCGAAACTGGAGTTGGTTCATGCTTACGAATAAATTTTGGTTCGTTACCACAAGCAACATCGATAACCATTTCGACAAAATCATATCCAGTTGAATAATAGACTAGATCGCTACCTATACAGTCGCCACCCATGCGTGCACCAATTTCAATAATTTTAATGTTTTCGTTATCATCTATTTTTATTTCACTATGTGAAGCACCTTCTTTGACTCCTAATGATGTTAAAGCGTGTTCAACTGTAGCTTGTATTTTTTTGCAAAGCGATTCACTTATAGGCGCAGGTTCAAGATGACCCGTTTCAATAAAATGAGGAGCGCCGGTTGTATATTTTAAAGTGACCGCTAAAAAGTGATGCTTTCCATGAAAGGAAATATATTCAACACTATATTCTTTTCCATTAGCAAATTCTTCAATTAGGACTGATTTAATAAAACCTTCTTCAGCGGATTTTTTACAAGCGGGAATAAGTTCTTCTGGTCTTTCGATTTTGTAGATGCCACGACTTCCGCTTCTATCTAACGGTTTTACAATAACTGGATAAGAATATTTGTTAGGATCGATTTTATCAAAATCACTCACGAGTTCACTCTTAGGTGATGGATCACCGTTTTCTTCAAAGCATTTTCTCATTAGATGCTTATTCGTCGATTTGTTTGTACATTCAATCGAATTGCTATTTAACCCTAAATTTTGAGCGACATAATTGACGGTGATAATTGCTAAATCTGAAGCGATCGAACAAATGCCACAAATATTAATTTCACGGCACTTCTCTAATATTTTATCTTTTTCAACGATTGAGATAGGGTAAAAATAATCGGCCTCTTTTTCGCCAACATCGTTAGCGGCCCAAGCAAAAACATGAGTTATATAACCCATCTCTTTAGCTTTGCGAATCAAAGGAAGTTGAAGATAACTTGCTCCAATGATTGCCAGATTCTTATTTGGCTTCCCAGAGTTCATCAAAACGTTTTAGCTCCATCTCTTTTTTATAATCTTCAAGGTAATCCTTGTAAAAATATTTTGGTTCATAGTCAAGTTCTTTCTTGGCTTTTTCAATATCCATGACAAAGGATGTAAATGAAGATTTTTCTGGTTTATAAATCAATTTAGATTGTTTATCTTTTGGTGAGAAGACTTCGACCATCGTCTTGATTTGTTCATCGAGTGTGGTCTTTACGCCTGTGCCTGCGTTATAGATACCGGTCTTTGCATTTAACTTTGTTAAAGCAAGATACATCATTTGGCAAAGATCTTTAACGTAAATGATATCCTTGAAGGCTTTTGGGTCTCCCCAGACTTCAATATCTTCTCCGGCTGCAGCACGGTCAATCATATAGCGATAGCCAATATATTTTTTGACTCCATCAACATAGTAATAACGTTGAGGATTATATAAATAGATATTTGGTAAACGGAAAACATAATTTTTGATGCCGTATTCTTGATTATAAAATTCAAGCGTATCGACAATCATTGATTTGGTAATGGAATAGAAAGCGTGATCACCTTTAAATAAAAGCTTGCGTGGCATATCGCTTGATAAGACTTCTTCTTTACCCCAATAGCCACCTAAGTCAGACCAGGTTTGGGTATAAAGGACGCGATCTGCTTTAACTTTGCGAGCATATTCCATAACGTTTATCGCCCCAATAACGTTGACATTTAAATACTTTGAAGGTTCAAAATCTTTGAGATATGCTGGCAAAATGCCCGCTAGATTAACAATAGCGAACACGTCTTTTTGAGGCAATTTCAAAAAGTCTTCCTTATTAGTAACGTCGACATTAACGTATTCTATTCCTAACTTTTCAAAGAGTTTGGTTTTCTTTGTGCCAATAGCGATTAAATGATATTGTTTTGGATCGAGACGTTCTTTGCAATAATCAGTGAGATAAACACCAATATTCCCTGTTGCACCAAAAATCAAAATGTTTTTCATAATTTTTATCTCTCAAAATAGTAATGAATGTATTTGGAAACAATCTCACAGTCTTTATCTGTGATTCCATAATACATTGGAAGACGGAATAATCTTTCACTTTCTTTAGTTGTATATTCATCTTTTCCTGAAAATATACCAAACTTAAGTCCTGCAGGAGCACTATGAAGTGGGATGTAATGGAAAGCTGTATAAATCTTATTTTCTCTTAAGAAGGTTTGAATATCCGTTCTTTGTTCTAAGTCTTTAACTTTAACGAAGAACATGTGTCCATTATGGACGCATCCTTCAGGCACGACAGGAAGTTCAATTAAACCTTTGTCTTGTAAGTCCTTTAGGAGTTCATAATATTTGTTCCAAGCGTGAAGGCGATTGTTATTGATTTCATCAGCTTTTTCTAATTGAGCGTATAAATATGCTGCATTAATGTCGCTTGGGAGATAACTACTTCCATAATCTTTCCAAGTATATTTATCAACTTGTCCTCTTAAAAATTTGGATCTATCAGTTCCTTTTTCTCTTAAGATTTCGGCGGCTTCGTTATATTTAGGATCTTTGATAACCAAAGCACCGCCTTCGCCCATGGAATAATTCTTGGTTTCGTGGAACGAATAGCAACCAAAATCACCGATTGTTCCAAGATATTGGCCTTTGTATTTTGACATAACACCTTGGGCAGCATCTTCAACAACTAACAAATTATGACGTTTTGCAATGTCCATAATTGTGTCCATCTCACACGCTACGCCCGCATAATGCATTGCGCATATGACTCTAGTTTTAGGGGTAATCGCAGCTTCGATTTTAGTCTCATCAATGTTCATTGTATCTGGACGAATATCGACAAAAACGAGTTTAGCGCCCGCAAGAACAAAGGCGGTTGCGGTAGATGAAAATGTAAAACTAGGTAGAATTACTTCATCACCTCTTTTCAAATTACAAAGTAACGCCGCCATTTCTAATGCTGTTGTCCCGCTTGTAGTAAGCAAGACCTTTTGGGCGTGGAATTTTTCCTCTAACCAAGCGTGGCACTTTTTGGTAAAAGGACCATCACCACAAATTTTGTGGTTCTTAATTGCTTGTTCAACATAGTTCATTTCAGTGCCGACATAAGGTGGAACATTAAAATCAACCATTGTTTCGTTTTTTACAAATTTGTCATTCATATTATTACCTCGATAGCAGATGAGTTTTATTGATCTCAAGATTGGCTAAACAATCTTCCGATAAAGCTGCATTGTTTATTATATTACAAAATAATATAACTTATCAATTTGAACAGGATAGCCACTTGACATTATCTTTGCTAGATTATGTCAATACCGATATGTCTTTAATGAATAAAAAGACCGGATATTACTCCGATCTTAATTTAAAATATAAATATTAATATTTATTGAGGGATAACGAGGTTAACTGCACCAGGAAGAACTCTAACAGTGAAGTTATTGCCTTTGATCATTTCGCCATCAACGCAGACATCGAAATCTTTTGGTGAAACCATTTTGATTTCTTTAGCTTGTCTATAGACAATTTTACGACGTTTACGGTCTAAGTGTTTACCTTTTGTGTATGTTCCAATAATCATCCCTAAGCCGAGGAAGGTCATTGTTTTAAGTACGCAGACATCAATTAAACCGTCGGTGTTATCGCTTTTTGGAGCGCATTTGAATTGACCACCGACATATTGCCCTTGAGCAAGTGTTGAAAGAAGCAATTGTTTTTCGTTAAGTTTTTCACCATCAGCGAATACTTCGATATCATTGAATCTGCCATGTTTCATAGCATCATGCTTTAAAGCATAATCATATGGATTTGTGCCTTCTTTAGTTCCTTCTGGTAAACCATGTTCTTTATAATAGTTACCCATCGCTCCAACAATCGCATCAAAACCAAAGTTGATGACGTTAACTGAATATAATGGTTCTTTTAAACCGTCACCTTTAATCTCGGAAAGATCAATTGGAGAAGCTTTAGCTTCAATAAGCTTTTTGAAATCTTGGAATTTTTCTTTTCCACCATAGATTTTGACAAAGTCATTGCCTGTCCCAGAAGCATAAATTGCTACTTCAACATTTTTAAAACCAACAACTCCATTAACAACTTCATGGATTGTACCATCACCACCGCAAGCATAGACTCTAACGGTGTCTTTTTGTTTCTTTAAATATTCTTTCAAAAATGGAATGACGCTTTTTGGACCAGTTGTTTTATAGATCTCAAAATCTAATCCTTTAAAAGCTTCATTAATTTTGGCTTCAAATGATGGATCAAATCCACCAGCGGAGCCATTTACAACTATTAAGTGTTTCATTAATAAACCTCGCTTATATTTATATAATATACAAACCTAAATCGAAGATGTCTATAATTCTAGGTTTTTGATTCAAAAGACATTTCTTCTTTAATAATAATCGACTTATTAACGGCATTAAAAAACCTGTCGATAGTATTTTCAATTGACGCGGAGTAACTATTTTATTAGCTCGTAATGGCGGATTCTTTTGTTAACAATCACTGGTCTTAAATAGCCATTATTAACTAGCTCAAAGCACCAATTAATAATTGTTCTATTGGTGACTTTGAATTTATTAGCAAGATCAATAGGAGTAAACGATAAAACATTATTTTTCTCTAGATACTTTAAAAAGTCTTTTGCTTTTTTAGATAAGTGAGATAGTCTTTCTTGCTTATTGTCGTTAGATTCTTCTAGGGCAATCGAAAGTACTTTAGAAGCATAAAGAGAGAATATCTTCAAATAATATTTAATCCATATCTCACCATGTGGAGGATTGTTTCTTCCATCATAGTATAAAATAGGTAATCCCATTTGAAGAGAGTCATAATATTCATCGATGTTATAAGACATGTATTCTTCTAAAGAGCCAACGTTTTTAAAACCATATCCATTTAACGAAAGGTAATAACTAGAGATAATTCTCGCGGTTCTGCCATTGCCATCTTCAAAAGGGTGAATAGTCACTAGTTGATAATGGATAACCGCTGCTTTAATTAATGGGTGATCTTCTGAATCGTTAATATATTTCAATAATTCATCTAACAAGGTAGGGACTTCAGAATATTCAGGAGGTATATAGGCTGGAGTGCCATCATTATTCCAAACCGCAAATAAAACTCCAGAAGGAATCGCTCCCCTTAAGCCAATCTTTTCTTTCGGCTCCCCTTCACATATTTGTTTTTGAACTTCTAATAATAACTTAAGCGACAAAGGCTCTTTATTCTCTAACTTCTTCTCAAGCAATTCCAACGCTAGATAATAATTTCTTATTTCCTGTTCTGGTTTAATGAAATGTCTATTCTTTGCCTCAATAGCAGCATCGGCCTGTTCATATGTTAAAGGATTGCCTTCAATTTTATTGGAAGCGTATGAACTTCTTTTTTTCGTGTTTTTTCTAAGTTTATTCGATAGATTGATTGGTATTTTAACCAAATCTAAAGAATTCTTGTTTTTTTCTATTTCAAGAATTGAATTTAATATACCGTTATCAAGTTTGACTTTAATCATCGATTATCCTCGCATAAATAATATATCAAAATTTCATTATTTTTTCACTATTTTTTCACTATTTTTCGTCTGCTATTTTCAAAAAATGTCTCTTGTGAACTTCTTTTATTGTTTCAATAGACATGTCTTTATTCAAAAATTGGGTTTTATTAAAAATATATGTGTTTTACTTCTTTAAATTCAAGCGGCTGATTGTTTCCACGTGGAAGGTCATTGGAAACATATCAACTGGTTGAATTTCACCAATTGAATATTCTTTAGACAACATTGCAACATCTCGTGCAAGGGTTTCTGGCTCGCATGAAACGTAAACAATTTTGTTTGGTTTTAATTTTAAAAGTGTATTGATCATTTTTTCATCGATACCTTTGCGAGGAGGATCAACAAAAACAACATCAAATTTTTTGTTATCATTTACCAACTTCTCAAACGCACTAGGAGCATCATCACAAATGAACTCAGAATTTGTAATTTGATTGAGTTTTGCATTTCTTTTTGCGTCAATTATGGCTTCGTTTACAATCTCAACACCTACAACATGCTTGGCTTTTTTAGCAGCAATTAATGAGATGGTTCCAATACCGCAATAAGCGTCAAAAACAACATCATCTCTATCTAAATCAGCAAACTCAATTGCCTTGGAATAAAGAGTCTCGACTTGAATTGGATTAACTTGATAAAAGGATTTGGATGAAATGAGAAAGTCAACATCTAGAATTGAATCTTTTATATGTCCACTGCCATAAAGGATTCTTTCCTTATTTCCTAAAATTACATTTGTGTCTCTTGAATTAATGTTTTGAACAAGACATTTGATGTTTGGGCATCTTTTAATAAATTCCTTAACAAAATTATTTTTGCCTTTAAAAGCGTCTTGAGTTGTAACTAAAGTGACCATCACATCGTCATAATGAAATGAAGTTCTAATTAAAACATGTCTAAACAAGCCATAGCCTGTATCTTCGTTATATGGTTCATAATGAAAATCCTTAATTAGCTTTTTGAATTCTTCGATTATTTTAGAAGCCTTTGGATTTTCAATATAACATTTCTCAATTGGAATAATTTTGTGAGTGCCACTTCTATAGAATCCGGAGACAATGTGTCCATGTGGATCACGTCCAATGGGAACTTGAATCTTGTTGCGGTATTCATAAGGATTATCCATTCCAATAGCTTCGTTAACTTTAACGTCTAAACCATGTCGTCTAAAGGCGTCTTTCACTTTATTAGTTTTATATTTAAGTTGAGCGTCATAAGCATATTGCTGAAACTGACAACCACCGCAGGCAGTGCACACTCCACAAAGAGGTTGAATTCTATCTGCGGATTTGGTTATCAAACGATGAACCTTTCCGAAATAAGATCCGGCTCTTTTGTATTGAATTTCAATTTCGGCTTCTTCGCCAGGAAATAAGCCGTCGACAAATACAGTTCCATATGAAAGCTTAACAACACCCTTTCCTTCAAAAGATAGGTCGACACATTTTCCGGTTACGTTTTGAAACTTACTTTTCATCACAAATGATATTTTACCCTATATCACAAAACTTAGTTATTGCTAATTTGGGTGTGATAATATAAAAGTATGAAACTGAAAAGAATTCCATCATTGATTGTAATTCTTCTTTTGACGAGCTGCTCGGGTGTTTCGCCATCAGGCAATCACCGTTCAGGTTCGTCATCGAACAAAGGGGTGAGCGGTTCGTCTAAACCTACTTTAATCCCAACAAGTTCCACCACTTATGTCCCTCATACAGGTTCAAATCCGTTCCCTACAACATCCGGTTCAGTAACTCCCCCAGTAACAGATATCACCGCAATTCCCGTGAATTTCACTGCTTTTAATGATTTCCATGGGCAACTAGATGAAAGCGGAGATTATGTTGGACTAGCAAAATTATCAACTTATCTCAAAGACAAAAAAGCGAATGGAAATATCATCATTAATAGTGGTGATCTTTATCAAGGCTCATTCCTTTGTAATTATGATAAAGGCCAATTAGCCTCATACGCTTTTAAATATATTGGTGTCGATGTTCATACAATCGGAAACCACGAATTCGATTGGGGCGTCAATTCAATTCTTGATAACCAATTAGCATTAGAACAAAACTTTTTAGGTGCGAATATTTACGACTATCCGAAGACCGGAAGCGAGTGGCATAAAGCTGAGTTAGGCCAAGAATATAAAATTATCAACTTATACGAAGGCACTGAATGCGAAGTTAAGGTCGGTGTTATCGGAGTTATAGGAAAAGATCAAATCACTTCTATCACTTCTTTGAACACCACAAATCATATCTTTTTAGATCCTAATCCAATTGTTAAGAGTTTATCTCGTAAACTAAGGACCGAGGAGGAATGTGACTTTGTCATAGCTTCATACCATGCGGATAATCCAGATATGAGCATTGCTGATATTGATACTTCGACCGGTAAACCTTATGTCGATGCTTGTTTCTTAGCGCACACTCACCAATTCCAAGACTCGATGAGTAACGGAGTGCCTTTCTTACAAGCTGGCGCATTTTCAGAAGGCGCTTCTAATGTTTCATTCACATTTAACAAAGTTACTGGCGTTAAAACACTAATAAGCGAAGGCAATGTTTATTTAGCTGGTGAAGGTTTAACTCCTGATCCAGTCGTGGAAGACATTATTGATGATGCAAAAGAAGAACAATACGATAAGTTCCATACAGTCATAGGTACAAATACAACTGGTGGACAGATCAATACTGGTTCTATGTCGAAGTTCTATGCGAAGATTTCCTATGAACAAGCTTTGATTGAAGCACCAACTTATAATACTGTTGGAGCGATGTTTAATTATTCTAGACGCTCTTTGAAGGCTGGAGATTTCACCTTCTCAGATCTATTTGAAACTCATCCGTTCTTAAATGGTTTATATATCTTCTCTGTCTCTGAATCCAATATTCGCACCGAAATGGATTATGGCATTTATGGATATATTGATCCAAGTGTTTCAATTGGGCATAGTGATGATGTATATCACGACATTTTAGTCTTTGACTATATTGGCTTCCATATCGGTGTTAATTCTAACTATGAAAAATATTACAATTATTTTCCATCTGCATTCTCCGCTAGTGCGGAACATGAACCATATAAATTAGGTTTTGACTGCTTCCATCTCGCTTTAGACTGGTTAGAAGTTCACCACAACATCACAAATAGCGATATATCAGGAAATGGCTTCTTTGGTGGATATTAAAAAGTGGCTAGCGAATTTGCTAACCACTCTTTTTTTTATTTTGTCTTATTCAACAGCAATCAAATATTTATAAACGCTTTGACCACCATCGATTGCACCGAATTCAAGATATGGGAATTTGTTTCTTAACACTTCCATATTCTTGGCTTTTTCTTCTTCGGTTACGTCTTTACCATAGATGATGGTGACGACTTGTTTATCTTTGATATCTTTAATTTTTCTTAAAACATCAAAGATGATTCTATTTTTCATCCTGCCAGAGAAAACGATTTTTCCATTCACGATTCCCATATGGTCATTTTTGTGAATGATGACTCCATGGACTTTAGTGGATCTAATTGCAGTTGTAATTTCAACTGTTACCACATTACGAATAGCTTCATTGAAGTTACCCATGATGAGAGTCAAATCATCGCTGGAAAAATCCAACATTGTTAGAGCACTATAGCATTGTGGAATCGAAGTGCTTTGTGCAATTTTTACTTTAGCACCTTTATATAATTGAGCAGCTTGTTTTGCTGCCATAACAATATTCTTGTTGTTAGGGAAGACAATGATGTTATCTGCATCAATTTGTTTAAAGGCACGAATGAAGTCTTCGGTGGAAGGGTTCATGGTTTGATTACCAGAAACAATCACATCTACTCCAAAGGCTTTGAATTGTTCTTCAACACCAGCACCTTGCGCAACCGCGACAACAGCATATTTTTTATGTTCCATCTTTTTAGCGGTGTGCTCTTCTTCGGTGAGGTTCTCATTATGTTGAAGGGCCATATTTTCAATCTTGGTGGTTAAGAATTCACCATATTTTCTCATCTTATGTAAAACGAGACCTGGTTCTTTAGTGTGAACGTGAACTTTAACGACATCTCCATCTTTTAATGCCACGATAGAATCGCCAGAAATATCTTCCTCATTTAATTCATCGATAATGGTTTGAACATCAAAATCTTCGACATTTACCTTGGAATTTTGTAAACGGAGGATAAATTCAGTGCAATATCCGAATTGAAGAACGTCATCTGCACCAAAGGCCGAAAAATCAATTGGAGCGGCTTCTTTATGTTCTTCTTCTACAGAGCTTAATTCTTGTTCAATCTTTTCTCCATCGAGGAATTTAACCATTCCTTTAACGATATAAACATATCCTGCTCCACCAGAGTCAATAACGCCAGCCTCTTTTAGAACTGGTAGTAAATCGATGGTTTTCTTTAAAGAAATTGATGCTTGTTTTAAATGTGCTTCATAGAATTCGTTAATTGTTGATTCTTCATTAACGGCTTTTGAAGCAGCTTCAGTTGCTTCTCTAAAAACAGTTAAGATCGTTCCTTCAACAGGAGTGACAACTGCTCCATAAGCTTGTTTGATTCCAACTTGATAAGCCTTTGCTAATTCGACAGCATTAACTTCTTCTTTTCCTTCAAAACCACGGCAAATCCCACGGAAAATCTGAGAAAGGATGACACCAGAGTTTCCTCTAGCGCCCATGAGCATACCTTTGGACAAATCCTTGCCTAGTAAGCCTAAATTCTTTTCTTCTTTTCCCGAGACAGCACTAATGCCACCTTCAATGGTTCTAGACATATTTGTGCCTGTATCGCCATCAGGTACAGGAAAAACGTTAAGTGCGTCAACTTCTTCAATATTTAAGCGAAGATTTTTTGCACCATTGATTACGAGTTCTTTAAATTGTTCACCGTTTAATTTGTGCAAAATCATCTTTATTCACCGACGCGAGTTTCTGGTTTACCAAAATAGTAGATGCCAAATGTTGCTGGACCACAAGAAGCAGAAATGATTGGACCAAGATTACCAACAACGACTTCTTTAAAGCCGATTTCTTTAATCTTACTAACAACTAAGTCGACATCTTCTTGCTTTGCATCAGCATGTGAAACATAACAAATTTGAGTTCCAGGTTTAATAACTCTTTCTTTGACGATTTCAGCCGCTCTTACTAAAGCGTTTCTGCGACCTTTTGCCTTTTCAACGGCGTAGTTATTACCTTTTCCATCGGAAATAATCAATGGTTTAACTCCAAAGATATTACCAAAGAAAGCTTTGCCTGCTTTAACACGACCGTGTTTAGCAAGAGTTGATAAATCTTCAACAGTAGCAATTTGGTTATAACAAAGTCTTGTTTCTTCGATTTCTTTCGCTATATCTTCTATTGTTTTACCTGCGTCGCGTAAGTCAGCAGCTCTAAGAAGCATGGAACCTTGACCCATGCAAGAGCAAAGGGAATCAACGACAATGATTTTGCTCTTTGGATATTTTTGAGCATATTTGTCTTTCGCTAAACGGACAGCTAAATTTCCGGATTGTGATAAAGCGGAAGAGCATGAGATATATAAAATATCCTCACCTTTTTCTAAATGGGGGATGAATTTTTCATCAAATTCTTGTTCTGTGACTTGGGATGTAAAAATGACAGCGCCATTTCTCATTAAGTCATAGTATTCTTTTGGACTGAAAACTTCCCAGTCTAAAGAAGCGTAAATTTCGTGATCCTTTTTATCTTTGTCTTTCCAGTTGACTAGCATACGAACATAGTCAATGTCGCGACTCTTTCTTAACTCAGGTGTTAAGTCACAAGTTGAATCACCGAATAATGCGATTTTGTTCATTTCAAAACTCTCCTTTTCGCAAAGATTATATTAAATCATTTGTTATGATTAACAATAGGCAGTTTTGTGCATTTGCAAAATAATGTGCATTTATGATAAAATGCCTATTATCTTATGAAAGAAGATTTAAGAGTAATTAAGACTAAAAAAGCGATTGAAGATGCCTTTATTTCTTTGGTAGAAGAAAAAGGTTTCGAAAACGTTAAGATAATCGACATCGCTAAAAGAGCAAATGTCAATCGTAACACAATTTACCTTCACTATAGTTCGAAGGATATGATTATCGAGGATTTAGTGGATAAAGTTTTTACATCTGGAATTGTTACATTAGAGCCGAATGCATATTTAAAGGGTAAATATTCAAAAAGAAATTTGTATGAATTGTTTCTTAAAATGTTCACTTTAATCTATGAGCAAATCGAACTTTATCGTATCGTTTTGACCGATCAAAATCTTTCTGGATATTTAACTTTGAGATTAAAGAAAGTTAAATCTTTTGTACTTAGTTCTTTAAAACCTACTTTTAAAAATGAGATAATAGTTGAGTACGTAGTATCCGGTGTATTCGGAATTATTCGAAACTGGATTATTTATGACAAGGGTAGCATCAAGGAAAATGTCGAACTGTGTTGCGATCTTGTTTATATGAATATGAGACACGCTCAATATTAGGAGGAGAATAAAATGAAAAAGAAATCATTAATTACTTTATCGCTTATTCTTCCTATTCTTGCATCTTCCTGTAGTGGTAATAAGGAAACCGAATTCGATCCTTTTACCATTGGAGACAATCTAGAAGTTATCTCTTCCACAGAAGCTAGATTAATTGCTAATCAAGCTTACGATAATCTTACATATGTAACTTCGCTTAATAAAAATGAGAAGAAACAAGTTGATGATACCAAATTTTATACTGGTTCATTTTCTTCATATGCGACAAACAAATCTTCCGAACTTAGTTCGCAGGTTACTTACTATTCCAATTTAATCGATGAATCTAGTTCATCTAAATCAACCGTTTATTTTGGGAAAGATTCCGCTAGCGAAGATGGCGATAAAAAGATTTTATCTTGGTATGGCATCCTTGGGCAACCAGCCAATCCATATTATTCTCTTTTAACTCAAACAACCGAGAGTTATAACGGAATTCAATCTACTCGTTATGGTATTGAAGAAGACGAATTCGCAACCGCCGATGTAATTTCTTCTGTTTGGAGAAAACAATTGGTGAAATCTGTCAGTGAAGATTATCTAAATATTTCTATCTCATATTCAGACGAACTAACTTATGTTAGAGATAATCAACATATTATCGGTTATAGTCTCCAAACATATGTGACCGCTGAGCCATCTTTAATCACTCCGTTAAAAGAAGAAAATTCATACGTCAAAAAAGTGACAAGTATAACAGTCATCGACTTTTATAAAGACGATGTGTTAGAAATAGGCTGGACAGTTAGAACTGTTTCAAGTAGAACAACAACATCATATCTAACAACCGCCGATAAAAAAGAAAGTGAAGAGCCAATCGAAGTTGAAAAAGAAGAAAGTATTACTTCTTTATTCTACGATTCAAGTCATTCTGAAAGTCCTGAAGTCCCAGATTTTAAAAAGACTGAAGATATTCCAATGGCAATATCTCAATTTGATTTCGACGGAACTAATCTTAACTATGTTAAATCCTATACTTTAGATGATAATAGCGACTTCTATCGTCACTTCGAAAGTTTCGATGGCCATGCTTATTATAAGGAACAAAAATTATCCGAGGGCTTCTATTCGTTCTATAGTGGAACCCCAACAACACCTGAAGGATATCAACAATGGGGTTACAACGATATCATTGCGAATAAATGCGTTAACTACGTTGTTGATCCAAGTTCGATAACACCTCATCCTGATTTAACAATTAATCCACATTTGTTCTATGTTGCTCAAGAAGCTAAATTCTCATTTAGAATCGTTTTCAATGCCGATATGACCGCTGCCAGTGAATTCACGGTCGCGATTATAGGATTATAGGAGGAAGTAAAGATGAAACATAAATTAATTGTATTAATCACTCCGTTACTCCTTCTTGGCATTGCATCATGTTCGAAAGACGAAGCTCAAAAATATCAAGCTTTTAGCGATGATCAACAAAGAGCGATTATGGAGCAATACTATAATCTCCACAAATCGAATCAATCTAACCTTTCTTTATATTCATATAAAAAGACCGATATTTATAATCCAACTTATGACGTCTTTGGTGAGATGACGCCTACGATAAGTAATTATGAGACTCCTACCTTAAAGCAATCTCCAACTGGATTATTTTTTGAAGATACGCTAACAAATGAAGTCGGCGTTTATTCAGGCTACCTAATTTCACGTAAAAATCAAAAAATGTACATTGGAAATAAACAAAACGCCGGATCGGTTGATGATCGAGAACTTTCCTTATCATATTGGTTCAGAGATTTTGATGATAATGAACATGCAGGCCAAAAACAATTAATTAAAAGAAATAGTGAAAAAGACAATGACCTCGAAGTCATATATGAAGACACCAAACTTCCAACCGGAGTTGAAGATAGCAATGTCTCACATTATTTTTCAAATGCAATCAATACGACTTATGAAAATATCTTTGTTCGTAATCTAGTCCAACCTGTCGCAACTTCAACAAGACAAGTCTCGGCATATATGAAATCAGAAGCCGAAATTGTTGAAACATATAAAGAAGTTACTCAAGATGATGCGATTCAAAATCCAAAGAAACCTGGTGTCGAAAATGTTCTCGCAGTTTCAAAACGCACTGAGGGTGAAACAATTTTTAAACAAATTGAAAACATCGGTTGGGTTTGTACTGAATTCAAAGAGAAAATAACTTACGAATTGCCATTTGATTACGACTTAAATATTCTTGATAACCCACGAGTTATTAGAGAAATAAACACCGAGATTTCCTTTACATATTCTGCAACAGTTCAACCATATACCGGTGAAGCTTATGTTTATAAAGGAAGAGACGAGGATGCGGTCAATAATACACCAAGTTTATACAAATACGGAGATACTAATCCAGTTGCTATTGGACAAGATATCACCGCAGAATACAAACATTTCCGCGAAGATTATTCCGGTTATGCTTACTTATTCAAAACAATTACTTTAGAGGTAAATGAGGCCTATTCATTCGCCAGAATTGTCGATATTGGAACCGATCCAAATTATGAAGTAATCGGCTTTAATGAATTGACCCATAATGCGAATGACACCATCGTTAGCGCTGGTATCGAAGGCCATAATTTAATCAAGACAAATAATTCTAGCGATACAAACTATGAATTCATCATTTTAGTGCCATCTATTGGTTCGATTAGTTTAATCGCTTATCTATCAGCATAATGAGTGAGCAAATAATAAATCCACACAACAAGAAAACCAGGAAGAAATTGATTTCAAACATTATCTTCTTGGTTTTAATTTCGATTCTTGTAGTTACTTTAATCCTTTCCTTAGGCGAAATCGAAAAAATTTCATTACAGTTTCAAGAGATCGCTAAAGGTGATAACTGGAAATATTTATTAATTGCTGTTGGCCTAATGCTTATCTATTTCTTTTTATGGCCAGCGAGCCAATGCATTTATGGAAAAGCATTAAAAATCGAAGCCACTGTTGGCGAATCGTTTTTAATTGGTTCTTCCGAGCACTTCTATAACGGTATAACTCCTTTTGCCGCTGGAGGACAACCGTTTCAAATCTATTCTTATACTAAACGAAATGTAACAACTGCAAAAGCTACTGGAGTTATTCTTGCTACTTTCGTCACGTATATGATTGTCACAAACGCATTTGCGATTGTTTCTCTTATTTTTTATCCTCAAATCTCGGCTGGCTTTGAATCGATGGGAATAGGATGGATTAAATATGTCGCATTAATAGGTTTAAGCATTAATTTCTTAGTCCTTTTATTTATGGTTGCGATGGGTGTTTCAAAGCATCTTAGAAACTTTTTAATCAAGCTTTCAACTAAGTTTGCGAATTGGAAATTCTTTTTCAAAAAAGAGAAGGGTTTGCGGAGAAAAATCGGTGAATCGCTTCAAAAGGCTATCCCTGTTTTTGAAGAATATTGCACCAATGCTCAACTAGCTTTTAAGGAAACCTGGACCCATAAATTAGCAACCGTTTTTGCTATTTTAATTAAGATAATTGCGATGGCTGCATATTATTGCGTTCCATTCTTTATTCTTAAATCTGTTGGCCTAGAAGTTGGCTATGACAAATTAATTATCGTCTTATTCTCAACATCATTTGCCATAAATGCTGTTGTATGGATGCCTACTCCTGGTGGCGTTGGTGGCATCGAATACGCTTTCATGATTGTTATTGCAGCAGTCACCACCGCTAATCAGGTCGATCAACAAGCAGTTGTTCTCATTTGGAGAATGTTAACATATTACTTTGTATTATTTATTTCGTTTGGTGCGAATGCAATATTTGAAGCACTTAGCTCACATCGAATAAGTAAAGAAGCAAAAGAAAAGGATGTCTTAGAAGAGACATCCAATGATGAGTCTGCTTAGCAGACTTTTTATTTTCTTAATTGTCCTTTCATGGAGTGGATTCTAATTGAACCACCTTGTGAACGAACTAACTTTTTAGCATAGTCAATCGCTTCGGCTTGAGTTGGGAAAATCTTGATTGCTTTTTCACCACCAGCGAGTTTAACTTGCCAACTACGAGAAACGAATTTTGAGCGCGCGATGTGATACACTCTTGCGCCATCTTTATATTTCTTAGGAGCTCCAACTTTACTCTTTGGAGTCTTTGATTTGGAAGTAGTTGTTTTTGAAGATGGTTTTTCTTCTTTTTCATTAGCTTCGTCATTAGAAGTAGATTCTTCAGCTACAGGTTCTTCGCTTAGTTCCTCAACTTCTTCATCACCAACTTCTTCGCCTTCAGAATTAATCGTGTAGCCCATGAAGATTAAATGAACAATCTTATTTAGTAACCAGATAACAAAGCCAAAGGCTAATGCACCCCCTATAGATAATCCAATGAATAAGAAGAATGTTCCAAGTTCAAATTTGGATGCATCTACTGGAGCGATTCTATTTGAAGCATCAAACATGAATCCATACCAGTCAACCATGCTTCCTTTTGGAGCGGTAAACGCAAAGATTACATAATATGCACCATAAGCAAGAGCAGCTACAATAGGAACAAAAATGAATCTAAAACGTAATTTGGTCATATATTCTAAAAGAATAAATGAAGCTACAGAGGCAATTGGGACAATTGCGTGCATAAATAATTGAGAACCTTTGTACCAAATATCGTTGCTTGGATCTCGAGGCATGAGGAATGCTAAAACCATCGTGAAGGTAACTGCTGTACAAACAACACAAATCAATTTAAATACCTGGAAACCTTCTTTTACTAAATTCTTTCCTTTAGCGATAGATGCAATATAGAGAATTGCACCTATAAATGAAGCAAGCGTCACTAACACATTCGATAAGACTGTGAAGTATTGGAAGATGCCTACTTTATCTGCTGATTCAAGTAGAAGCATAACGATTCCAACTACGCCTAATGCAGTTACGATTAAATTACCAATTAAACCAGGAACTGCGTGTTTTTTTGAGAATTTCATAATTACTTCTCTCCTTTTATTTTGGCCCAATATTCTTTATTGGCCTGTTCAAATTTATTTTCACCATAATGATAATACTTATGTTCTTTAATATCATCAGGTAAATATTGTTGTTTAACCCAATGATGGGCATAATCATGTGGGTATTTATAATTTTGCCCTTTTACTTTAGCGTCTTTTCCATCGTAATGGGTATTCTGAAGTTGACGAGGGACTCCAACACCTAATCCTTTTTCAATATCTTCTTTAGCAGCTAAATAAGCTAAACAAGCGGAATTTGATTTTGGGGAAGTCGCAATTAAGATTGCAGCGTTAGTTAATGGTAGATAAGCTTCAGGCATTCCAAGTTGAAGTGCGCTATCGACTGCTGCTTTAACAATTGGAATGATTTGAGGATAAGCTAAACCAACGTCTTCGCTTGCACTACAAAGTAGTCTTCTAGCGGCCACAACTAAATCGCCGGCTTCAAGCATTTTAGCAAGATAAAAGACTGCCGCGTCAGGATCTGAACCTCTAAGAGATTTCATTAAAGCGGATAAATTATCGTAGTGATGATCTTCACTTCTATCATATGAAATGTTCGCTTTGACAATTAATTGATCAACCATTTCGGTTGTGATTTTCTTTTCATCGTCTAAAGCGTGAACCAAGAAATCTAAATTATTTAAAGCTTTCCTCATGTCTCCATTTGACGAAAGCGACAATTTTTCTAAAGCTTCTTTTTCAATTTTGACATTGAGTTTCTTGAGAGCTTTTTCTAATCCTTCTTTAATGTCTTCGCTTTTAAGAGCTTTAAATTCAAATACTTCACATCTAGAAAGCAAAGCTGGATAGATATAAAAATATGGATTCTCAGTTGTTGAAGCGATAAGAGTTATATCCCCGCTTTCAACAAATTCTAACAATGATTGTTGTTGTTTCTTATTTAGATATTGAATCTCATCCAAATATAGAAGTATTCCATTTTGGGTGAACAAAGAATGAACTTCATCAATAATCTTTTTAATATCATCGGTAGAAGCCGTTGTTCCATTTAATTTATAAAGCGACATATTGCTATTTTTCGCAATGATGTTCGCTAATGTGGTTTTACCAATTCCGGGTGGACCATAAAAGACCATGTTAGGAACATGATTTTTGGATATTACTTTTCTAAATAACTGTCCTTCATCTAAAAGATGATGTTGACCAACGACATCATCTAATGATTGAGGTCTTAAGATCTCCGCTAATGGTTTTTCCATATCTTAATGATACACAAGTGTAATCATTAAAGCAATTATTATGATGTTAATTAATTTTGGCTTTTCCCTTATTAACTATTCTTTTATTTTAAAAGGAATATAATAAAAAGTATGAAAAAGTCGTTTGTCTTTACTAGTTTTGCATTACTATCACTGATTCTAAGTGGTTGTAATACAACATCACCATCCAAAAAGAAGAAATCTTCAAAATCTTCTCCTTTATCAAGTGGTCTTGTTATTTCCTCATCAGGTGAAACTTCTGATACATCAGATAGTAGTTATATTCCAGTTACATCGATAAGTGGAACATCGATCACCCCATCTACAGGCACCACTATACCAACATCGAGTGGAACATCAACATCTGTTGGCCCAACAACATCTACGAGCACGACACACACTTCTTCTTCATCACCAACAAGTACGCCTCTTCCAGATGACTATTATGCATCAATTGACGGTGTAACTGACGATAATTTATTGAGTGCCTTGAGAGCTTTGAATAGCAAAAAACGAACTAGTACAGTTGGTTATAGCGCTATGGGAACTACTGCTTCTGGAATGTTTAAATATACCGACTACGATCCTTCAACAATAAAATATGACTCAAAAGGTCAGCCTTATGGAACCGCAATTGTTTCATTCTACTCAGGCAATACCATGACCTCATTCAACCGCGAGCACGTTTGGCCAAACACACACGGCGGAAGCAAGGTGGAAAGTGATATTCATATGACACGTCCGACAATCCCTTCAGAAAATGGTTCAAGAGGACATTCTTTCTACATTGAAGGAATGAAAACAAAGGACAACACTGGTTGGGATCCCGCAATGGAAAGTTTTGGAAAAGAATCTTATCGGGGTGATTGCGCAAGAATAATTTTCTATTGTATGGTCGCTGTTCAAGGTAATGATTTGATCTTAGTCGATGATAAAACACGTAGTTCGAATACCAAAAATAATGAAATGGGAATTATTAGTGATATGTTGTCTTGGAATTTGAGATATCCTGTCAACGAAAGAGAACAGAGAAGAAATGCCGGGGCGCAATATCTCCAAGGCAATAGAAATCCATTTATTGATCATCCTGAATATGCTTGCCGAATTTGGGGTGGCACTAACTCGACTACAAAACAAATTTGTGGAATGAATTAATTGATTAGATAATAAAAAATACCGTCAAATTGGCGGTATTTTTAATTTTTTGATATTGTTTAGATCTTGTTGCTTGAGCCAAGAACTTCAGTGATTTTATGCTTCACTAAATCCTTAACATATTTACGACCATCGCCAATATATTGACGTGGATCGAAATGATCTGGATGAGCAACCATGTGCTCTCTAATTCCAGCGGTCATTGCTAAGCGAAGATCGCTATCGATGTTAATCTTACAAACAGCCATCGTTGAGGCTTTGCGAAGTTGTTCTTCTGGAACACCAACAGCATCGACAAGAGCACCACCGTTTTCATTGATGATTTTAACGTATTCTTGGTTAACAGAGCTTGAACCATGTAAGACGATTGGGAATCCTGGAAGACGTTTAGAAACTTCTTCTAAGATATCGAATCTTAATGGTGGAGGACAAAGGACGCCGGTCTTTGGATCGCGGGTGCATTGTTCTGGTTTGAATTTATAAGCACCATGGCTTGTTCCAATAGCGATTGCTAATGAGTCGACGCCTGTTCTACGAACGAATTCTTCGACTTGCTCTGGCTTAGTATAACTTTCTGCACCATGTTCAACTTTAACATCATCTTCGATACCTGCTAAAGTTCCAAGTTCAGCTTCGACTGTGACGTATGGTTTATGAGCATGAGCGTATTCAACGACTTTTCTAGTAAGAGCAATGTTTTCTTCGAATGGTTTGCTAGAAGCATCGATCATGACGGATGTGAATCCACCGTCGATACAATCTTTACAAATTTCAAAATCTGCTCCGTGGTCTAAGTGAAGAACGATTGGTAAACCTGTATCTTCAACTGCAGCTTCAACCATTTTTCTTAAATAAATTGGTTTAGCGTATTTTCTTGCACCAGCACTTACTTGAAGAATAACTGGGGAGTTGCATTCTTTGGCGGCTTCTGTGATTGCTTGAACAATTTCCATATTGTTGCAATTGAAAGCGCCTATTGCATAGCCTTCTTTGTAGGCTTTTTCAAATAATTCCTTTGAATTTACTAATGGCATATTAAAAACCTCTTTCTATGTTATATATTGTAGCAATTAAAAATTGAAAATTATATAGTGAATTAAATTAAGCCCGCTAATACATCCAGAGCCATACCTGATGCAACTAGGATAATTATTATCAACATCTGGAGTTTATTCTTCGCTTTGAAGAAGAGGATTGTTACAACAGAAACAATAATGAAATCTAATCCAATTATTACATTGATAATAGCGGGTTCACTGTTCGCATATGAAAATGCGGTATAGCGACACACCATCATGAGCGCATTGAACAATGCTCCAATAAAAATATAGAGATGATCAAGCCATCTAATTTTAACTAATTCAGTTATGGATTTAGTGACTAATGATGAAATTAACATCGTTACAAAAACAATTGTCATTTGATGATAAGATATTACATCCGCAGGAACATCGCTTAATTTAAGTTTTACTATAAGTAATACAAAGGCAAACGAAATGGTTGAGATAGCGGCAAACAAGACCCATAACCATTTTGTAGAAGGATTAATCTTCCTATTAAAAATAATGAAGATGAGTGAAGCCAATAAAGAAGCCAAGCCTAGGAAATAGAAAATGATATTAAGTGGCTTACCTCCATTGGTAACACTCATAAAGGTGAAGATTGAAAATAAAGTGTTGGAAGCGAATAAAATACCTGCCGCACAAAATGGAGCAAATGCTTCAAGGTGTGATCTCTTAATTGCAAGGAAATAGAATAACCAATCGATTGAAGTTAACACTCCAATCAAAAGAATCCATAACCATTGCTCTAAACTTAAGGAATATAAAGTTGGAACATGACCAAACACTAATGAGATTAAAAAGCAGGCGATAACAATAAAGAAAGATTTGATGGTCGCATTAGTTAAAGCGCTGGCGTGGTTAGCGCCAAGTCGATTAAAGATTGTATTTCCTGCCGAAGCGAGTAGTGCTAAGAAGGCAAATAATATATATTCCACGTTAGATAGAATACTCTTTTTAGTGGAAAATAAAAGACTCACAATCGTGAGTCAATTATTGCTATTGAATGCGGCCTTTGTTTTTACCTTTAGAATTATGGACCAGCATTGCACCGCCTTGGTTCTTAGTCATTTTCTTGGTGTATTCAAGAGCCTCAGCTTGGGTATCAAATAACTTGATTACCTTTTCACCACCAGCGAATTTTACAGCCCATTTTCCATCGCTTCTTTTGGCGACATGATAAACTCTTTTACCTGTCGATTCTTTTTCAGGAACAATGACTTTTACTTCACTTTTGCGGGTTTTTTTAACTTCAACACCAGTTTTTGGTTTTGCCTTAGCTTTGCTTGGAGTAATCTTTTCAGCAGCCTTTCTTGGCTTGGTTGTTTTGACTCCTTTACGAGCTGGTTTGCTTTCCTTTTTGGGTGTTAGCTTTTTCGCATTTTTATTCTTCTTTTTTCCAAATAATGGCATAACAATCTCCTTAATTTTTGCAAATATTATATAACAACTTTTATTTAATTAACTCTTTTTTAGTGTTTATGTATCTAGTAAATCGAATTTCGATATCTCCATCATAGATGGGTTCACCTTCATCAACGCATTTAAACTCTTCTTTTTCATCAAGATTTACGAAGAATACTTCTGCCCCACCATCTTTGTTGACTTTAGTTAAGAGAACTTCATCAACATATGGAAGAGTTTGTCTATAGATTGAGGCTCCTCCAATAATGAAGACAGTTTCGTTTTGAGAATATTCTTTCATCTTACGTAAGAATTCTTCAAATGTGTGGACGTTAATAACGCCTTCATAGTTGTGCGATGGATCTTGTGATAAGACAATGTTCGTTCGGTTTTTGAGGGGTTTTTGGCCTGGAAATGAGAGTAATGTATTCTCACCCATACAGACGACATGGCCTCTCGTGGTCTCTTTAAAAAACGCCATATCCTTTGGAAGATTAAAGAGGAGGCCGTTTCTTTTACCGATGCCCCATTTAGAGTCACAGTTAAGGATTGAGATTATCATTTAGATTGCCACCGGGATCTTCTTATCCAATTTTTCGTATTCGTAATCGATTAATTCAAATGAATTGACTGTGAAGTCATAGAAGTTTTTAATTGTTGGGTCCACTTTAAGCTTTGGAGCTTTGTGTTGAGGTTTAGCGATAACTTCTTTAACGAGATCAACATGTCTATCATAAATGTGTGCATCCGCGATAACATGAACGAGTGTGCCAGGTTTTAAACCAGATACTTGTGCAAACATGATTAGCAACAACGAATATTGAAGAACATTCCAGTTATTCGCAGTAAGCATGTCGTTACTTCTTTGATTTAAGATACCATTAAGCGTGTCGCCTGTAACGTTGAAGGTCATTGAATATGCACATGGGTAGAGATTCATTTTATGAAGATCTTCAAAATTATAAATGTTAGTCATGATTCGTCTTGATTGAGGATTGTGTTTCAAATCGTAAAGAACTCTATCGACTTGATCAAATTCACCTTCAGGATAAATTGATTTCTTCGCAAGTTGATAACCATAGGCTTTGCCTATTGAACCATTTTCATCCGCCCAAGAATCCCAAATATGAGATTTCAAATCATGAATGTTATTTGATTTCTTTTGCCAAATCCAAAGGAGTTCGTCTAAGCAAGACTTAAAAGCAGTTCTTCTAATGGTGAGAATAGGAAGTTCTTCTTGAAGGTTATAGCGGTTAACTATACAGAACTTTTTAACTGTGTGAGCAGGTGTACCATCTTCCCAATGTGGACGCACTGGTAAATTAGTATCCCAAAAACCATTCTCAAGAATATCTTTCATATTCGCTACAAAAATTTCATCTGCTCTAGACATAAGTATTTCTCCTTTGATACGACGTAAATTCTATCACACTGCTTTAAACAATTCTATTGTTTTAAAGAAAAAACTCCGTCGTTAAACGGAGTCTAATCAATAATCCTTGTAAAACAAAGATTATTTTTCTTTTTTAGCGTGTAATGCTTTAAAGACTAAAGCGGCGACAGCTGCACCAACGAGCGGAGCAACGATGAAGACCCAAACAACTTTGAGTGGTTCAGCGTCGTTATTGAAGATTAAAGCACCTAAAGCTGTAGCAATTGATCTTGCTGGGTTAACTGATGTACCTGTAAATCCAATGCCTAATAAGTGGACTAAGGTTAAGGTTAAGCCAATGATCAAGCCAGCTTTCTTACCAGCGCCTTCGTTCTTTGAATCTGTGACGTTGAGAATAACGTAAACAAACACAAAGGTAAGGATGACTTCAACAAGAATAGCAGCAATGAAGTTACCAACTTCGAATTTGGAACCAACTAAACCGTTGCAAGCGTTTCCTGCGAGTTCAAGTCCCGCCATCTTAGCGATTCCAAATAATGCGACAGCACCAACGAAACCACCAACGATTTGAGCGCAGACATAAACGCAGAATTCTTTAACAGTCATTCTCTTGTCTAAAAGACAACCTAATGAAACTGCTGGGTTGATGTGGCAGCCACTGATTCTACCGACAGAATAAGCCATTGCGACGATAACTAAGCCAAAGGCTAATGCTGTTGGAACAAGGTTTCCACCTGTTAATGCAGCAACGCCACAAGCAAAGAAAACGAGGACAAATGTGCCAACGAATTCAGCAATTGCTTTTTTGAATAAACTCATGTTTTTCTCCTTCTTTCTAGTGAATATTTTAAATAAATTTCTTTTAAAAGAAAGGCGAACCTTTATTCGGCTCGCCCTAATTAATTAAAATTAATTATTTGTATGCAACAACGACAGTGTCAGATTTACCTAATGTGGTATATCTTTCATAATTCTTTTCTGCGAATTCACGAACAACATAGTCACCCTTAAGTTTATAGTTACTGGTTGGATATTCGATTGGGCCAGCACCTACTTCGATATTAAGGTTAGTTCCACTGTAATATGCAGATGTTAATGAACCTGAAACTAGTTTTTCTTCACTAATTACTGATTTCATGGTTCTTGATCCTTCGTCAAAGAACACTTCGCCAGAAGTTTCATAAACTGTTTTAGAGGCTTCATTAAGTTTTAAGGTAAAACCCATTCTAACGATTTGTGTTGGCATTTCAAATGGAGCTTTATCAACATTTGGATCTTCGCTATGTGAATAGTAAACGTTGAAGCTTGCTGGGAAGTTAACATACCAACCTCTAATGGTTGCTAGATCTGCTTCGTCAAATTCATAAGTGCCAAGTTCGTAGACAACCTTTGCTAATCCTTTTTCTGCAACAAGAACAGCATTGTTAACTTTGAGATAATTGACTTCTTTAAATTTGTTTCCGCTACAAGCGGTCATTCCAACTAATGGAAGGACAAGAAGTGCTAATAATTTTTTATTCATGTTTTATTCCTCCATTAATCCTTAAAAGCATATGAAACTTGTGTATCTTCACCATAGGTGACATATCTTTCATATTGCTTTTCTTCAAATTTGTGTTGTGGAAGAGATACTGTCCATTTTGTTGCTGGTAAATCAGAACCTGCTGGAATGGAAATGGTTAAGGTATAATCCACATAATTGTAATCCGCTTTGTATGCGGTGGAATATGAACCATGTGAGCCCTCCGCCACCTTATCTTCGTGAACTGTGAACTTAGCAGTTCTCTTTCCTTCGTTGTAACCAACTTCGGTATAACTTTCGAAAACAGCTTTGCTATTTTCTTGGAGTTCCATTACACGACCAGTGTTGTGGATACGAACATTCTTTGGAGCCTCAAAAGCGGCTTTATCAGAACCAGGAATTTTGTCGAATTCGAAATAAATTGCGAATGAACTCGGGAATCCAACATAGTTGTTAGTGGTGAGATACTCAAGATCCTCAGCACTAACTAAATAGGTTGCGACCATCTTGCAACTCTTAACATATCCTTTCTCAGTTACTGGTGCGAAACCAGCTGCAGAAAAGAATTTGACTTCTTTGAAGTCATTACCGCCACAAGCTGTCATGCCTAAAAGAGGAATAATCAGCGTGGCCAAAAGCTTTTTATTCATTTAAAAAGTCTCCTTTGTATCTATATTTTATCAAATATAAGTGTTCTATAGAAATAGTCTATTTACTTATACTTTGTATAACATGTATTGAATTTTGAAATCGAAAGGATGATAATTGTGGCTCATCATGATTGCTACTATCATTATTGCTTCAATAACATTTGCGGGTGTAATAGCATCAATTCTTTTCTTTCCTCGTATTCATTTTAAGAAGATTAAATTAGACACATATTGGATGATTGCTCTTGTTGGAGCAGTCGTTTTATTAGCGTTTGGTTTCGCTCCTATTAAAGACGTTGGAAATCAGTTGATAAGTGATGGCGCAATAAATCCAATTAAGATTTTGATTTTGTTTTTCTCAATGACCACAATATCGGTGATTCTTGATGAGTTAGGCTTTTTCCACTTTTTAGCAAGCGTCGCAAGTAGCAAAGCTAAAGAAAATCAATATGTTCTATTTTTATTACTTTATTTATTAACATCTATTCTCACCATCTTTACATCTAATGATGTTGTTATTTTAACGCTCACTCCATTTATATGTTTCTTCGCGAAAAGAAGCAAGATCAATCCTGTCCCATATTTAGTGGCAGAATTTGTCGCTGCGAATACGTGGAGTTTGATGCTATTAATCGGTAATCCTACCAATATTTATTTAGCATCATCTAGTGGAATAGATTTTATTTCATATTTTAAAGTAATGGCTATTCCAACGATTGTTGGAGGAATAGTTGAATTAGGATTATTGTTCCTTATTTTTAACAAATCTTTAAAACAACGTTTGCAGTGCAACGAGCTTATTTACCATCTCGATGATAAGGTACCTGTCTTCGTTGGATTACTCGTTCTAATTGTTTGCCTAGTCTTCCTAGTTTTTTCAAGTTATCTACATTTTGAAATGTGGCTAATATCGCTTGTGTGTGCAGGCGCTCTTGCTACATTCATGCTTATATATTCAATATTTAGACATCGCAATTTCGTGCATGTTAAAGAAACTGCAAAAAGACTTCCTTACCAATTAATTCCATTCTTCTTATCAATGTTTGTTATCGTTGTGGCATTAAACAATCAGGGAATAAGCAAATTTTTAGGAGATTTCTTGGGTTCAAATCACACTATTTGGGTTTATGGTTATTCTTCATTCTTTGCCAGCAATTTAATTAACAATATTCCAATGAGTATTTTATTCTCAAATTTAGCAAATTCATTAAATGAAACTGTTTATCTTAAAGGTATATATGCTTCAATCATTGGAAGCAATATTGGTGCTTTCTTAACTCCGATCGGAGCTTTGGCGGGCATTATGTTTTCAAGCCTTGTTAGCAAAAACGGAATACGTTTTCGATTTATAGATTTTATTAAATATGGCGCAATTATTTCTCTTCCAGTTTTGACTGTAATTTTAGCAGTGCTAAATTTGTTTATCTAAGCCAATTCCTTTATAAAGGATTATTATATCTATAGAGGTATTTAATATGTCTACAAAACTTGGAATCAGAAAATGGCTATCATTTATTATTGCTGGATTTGTTGGTCAATTAGCTTGGGCAATTGAAAACAATTATTTTAATCTCTATGTTTTTGATTGCACGAAAGAATATATTTTTATTCCAATCATGACCGCGGCTAGTGCCGTAGCGGCAACTATCACCACCTTACTTATGGGTGCCTTATCTGATAGATTAGGAAAAAGAAAAGCTTTTATATCCTTTGGATATATTTTATGGGGAATATCAATTATTCTCTTCGCTTTCTTAGATCCTAAATCAAGTTTTAATATCGTTGCTGGAAGCGTAATGGCGTCTGGAACATTAATTGTCATCATGGACTGCGTCATGACCTTCTTTGGTAGCACCGCTAACGATGCTTCATTTAATGCGTTTGTCACCGATAATACCGATACAACAAACCGCGGAAAAGTCGAAAGTGTTCTTTCGGTGCTTCCTCTAATTTCTATGATTGCAGTTGTTGGTCTAGCTGGGGCTTTTCCAAAAGATGGTTATGCCACTAATTGGAGTTTATTCTTCTATATTATTGGTGGATTAACTTCTGTTGTTGGTGTCGCCTCTATCTTCCTTCTTCCAAAAGACAAGATTGAGCCAAACAAAGAAGAACCCTATGTCAAAAATATTTTCTATGGATTTAGACCATCAGTTGTTAAGGCCAATCCAATTCTTTATTTAGTGCTTATTACCTTTGCCTTATTCTCAATTGGTATTCAAGTCTTTATGCCTTACTTAATGGTGTATATTCAGCAGGTGTTAGAGATTAAAGATTTTAATTTCACAATTACCTTAGGTGTTGTCCTTATCGTCGCCTCTATTATCACTGTTGTCTTCGGATTATTCATGGATAAAATTGGCAAGAATAGGATTATGATTCCTGCGATCGGAGTCACCGTTTGTGGGGGAATTGCCATGTTTTTTGTAAATAATCAGCTTGGAGTTATGCTTGCTGGTACTGTGCTGATGAGCGGTTATATGATTGGCACCGCTGTCCTTGGAGCGAAGGTAAGAGATTACACTCCTACTAAAGAAGTTGGTTTATTCCAAGGTGTTAGAATGATCTTCTTGGTTATGATTCCAATGGTCACCGGTCCATACATTGGACAAGGTGTTTCATATATCAACAAAGTCGAATACGTTAATGAATTTGGAAACGTTGTTGTTCAACCAAACGCATTCATCTTTTTGTTCGCGGGAATCGTTATAGCTCTAGCGGTTATCCCTACTTTATTTGTAATGAAGAAAGAAAAAGCAAATGGAAAAGAAACCACTAAGTGAATATCCTCGTCCACAACTGAAAAGAGATAGTTATATATCTTTAAACGGTTATTGGGATTATAAGATTCAAAAAAGTGAAGAGATTCCAGAAGTTTATGAAGGAAAGATTTTAGTTCCTTTTTCTCCGGAAACCAAAGCTAGTGGAGTCAATAAAAAAGTCGAACCAGACGATTATCTTTTTTATCGTTTAAATTTCAAAATAGATAAATCCTTTATAAAAGATAAAGTTCTTCTCCACTTCTTAGCGGTTGATCAAATCGCTGATGTTTATTTAAACGGAGAATATTTAGGAAATCATATCGGTGGCTATCTACCTTTTGAATTTGAAATAAAAGATTTGCTCAAAGAGGAAAATGAATTGGTTGTAAGAGTTAAAGACGAAACCGATTTAAGTCCTCTTTCAAGGGGTAAACAAAAAATCAAAAGAGGAGGCATTTGGTACACTCCTCAAAGCGGCATTTATTTTCCAGTATTCTTAGAATCGGTTAGTGAAGATTATATCAAAGATATAAAAATTACTCCAGACATCGACAAAAGTGAAATCAAATTAATAGTGACTTCGAATTCAAATAAAGTAAAAATCACTTTAGATAATAAGAATTACGAAATATGTTCTAACAAAGAAGAAATAGTTAAAATAGATAACCTAAAATTATGGTCTCCTGAAGACCCATATTTATACCCACTCACTTTGGAAACTAAAGGAGATAAAGTTGAATCATATTTTGCGATGCGCAAAGTTTCGAAAGTTGTGCATAATAATCATTTAGTGCTCGCGTTAAATAACAAACCATATTTTATGAATGGAGTTCTAGATCAAGGTTATTATAAAAACGGATTATATACTCCAGACTCTTATGAGGAATATATTAAGGATATAGAACTAGTAAAATCTCTTGGTTTTAATACTATTCGTAAACACATCAAAATTGAAATGCCGCGTTGGTATTATGAGTGTGATAAGCGTGGCGTATTGGTGTGGCAAGACTTTATCAATGGTGGCGGACAATATAAATTCCCCACCATCGCCTTTCCGTTAATAACTGGCAAACATCATAAAGATACAAATTATAAAAAGTTTGCTCGAGAAGATGAATTTGGTCGAGAATTTGCTAAACAAGAATTCAAAGAAACGATCAATTATTTATATAACGTTCCATCAATTGTCTTATGGACTATCTTTAATGAAGGATGGGGGCAATTTGATTCAAAAGAAATATATGAAACCGTTTCAAAATTAGATCCTACAAGATTATATGATCACGCTTCTGGATGGCATGACCAAGGCGTAAGTGATGTTAAGTCGCTCCATGTTTATTTCAAAAAAGTAAAAATGCCAAAAGCAAAATCCATCAAAGATCGAGCGGTTATCCTTTCCGAATTTGGTGGCTATCTATTCCCAATAGAAGGTCACATGATGGAAGGCAAGAAAACATATAAATCTTTTGAAAATATCCAGGATTGGACGGTGAATTTTGAAAAATCGTTCAATCGTGATGTGCTAGAAAATATCCCGCTTGGATTAGCGGCAAGTATCTATACCCAACTAAGTGATGTCGAGGATGAACTAAATGGTTTCACCACTTTTGATCGTGAAGTTGTTAAATTTGATTCTAACAAGATAAGAGCAATCGTTTCAAAAGCTCATTTTTAAATAAGAAAAAGAAGCTTCTGCTAATTGAGTTGCCCAGGGAGAAACAAAACCAACTAATAGTAGAGGTGTATTCTTATTTAATTTTTAGATATTTAGCATTTTTAAAAGTTCCAATTTTATATATTTTGTTTTCTTTGATTAGTTTTGCTAAAACAGCCTCAATTGTTGTCACAGAAACATCAGGTAGTAACTCTTGAATATCGGCTTTAGAAATTGGAACTATGCTATCTAAAACCACAACCTCAATTCGCTCGTTCTTTTTATCTTTTCCGCTTTTGGTTTTAATAAATCTTCTATTAATCTCTTTGTAACATTGATAAAGAATTTGGAATGTGAATTCTATGAATGGATAATATGTGTTTTTAGATTCATGCCAATGTTCTTGGCTTCTTTCTAATGCATCATAATAGTTGCTCTTGTACTTATTGATTTGGTTTTCAAATGATATATATTTGCCGATATCGTAACCTTCTTTATAAAGAAGCAATAACGTTAAGAGCCTAGAAACACGACCATTACCATCGCTGAATGGGTGGATGGAAAGGAAATCCACTATTACACACGGGATTAATAAAAGTGCAGGAATATCATAATCGTCTCTATAAACCTGATAAGCCAAGCACAAATCGCTCATCGCCTTTTCAGTTTCACTTGCTTTTAATGGAACAAAAATAACGCGTTTAATTGTTCCATCCGCATTTTTTTCAGCAATTACATTGTCACTAGTTTTATATTGTCCGCCTTTATCGTATCCGATATGTCTAGAAACAAGCATGGCGTGTATTCTTTTAATTGTCTCTTCATCAAAGGAAAGATGCTCATAATTCTCTTTTACAAATTTAATCGCATCATGGTAACCAGCAATCTCTTCTTCATTATGAGTTAATGGTTCACTATTATTTTCAATAATCTCCTTGATTCTTTGCTCAGTCGTAAAAATACCTTCGATAGCATTGCTGCCTTCAACAGATTCTTTAATAGCAATTGTTTCTAGTTTGGAAAAAAGCGATTTGTTTGAATCCTTTTTTTCATCTGTTTTGCTTTTTAAATCAGTAATAATATTTGATAATGAAAAGAGATCAGAAGTAATTGTTTTATCTTTTAAAAATTCGTAAGTATATTTATGCATAACAATAATTCACTTTCTGCATATATTTTAGCGTTTTATATGCAGTAAATCAAATACTTACTTTAGTTTTTTTGCCAATATTTATTAAGTAGTTCTCTAGATAGATATCATAAAGAACATCAACCGGTAACTCGCTAGCGTTATATCTTTTAGAAAGTAGATCAATAATATCAACAGGAATATAGACATCATCACCTTCATAATAGAACTTAGATTCTAATTCCGCTAAATGGGCAACTGCAGTGCCAATAATTGGATATTCGAAATCAGGTGATTCCATATAATATCTTTCAATGCTCTTACCAACATGCTTATTTGTTAAATTATGCAAGAATCTTATAAGTTGAGTAACACCAAAGCTAATAGACATCATTAGCAACAAAGAAAGAGGCCAAGGCATAAAAGAATTGGTGTGATAATGATCCTTCCATACTTTAATAACAAAGACCATGATGAAATAAACAATCATATATATAACGATAGGAATCATTGAAATAAATGAATATGAAAATTTGATACGTGTATCAGAAATAATTAAAACAAATAAGATGGTAATCAATATTGGATTAATTGTATGTAAGAATAGGCTTGATTTAGAAAGCATGGTTTTAACAAAGCCTTGATATATAGAAATAATGGTTATTGCAGAGAAAAACGTTAAGAATACTCCAACTGTACCAACATACATTACCACGACAATCCAAGAAGGTAATCTATATCTATCTCTTCTTAATCCATCAATTTGGAAAGGAAGACACATCGCTGCGGAAAAGGCCGCAACAATATTAGAAAGAGTAGTAAACATCTTTAAAGTACCCACACCCGCTTCCGAACTACCAGTTTCAAAAAAGTCTGTAAGGCTTAAAGCAACTGCGACAAAAGTCAGCACTATCACTAATGAACAAATAATGATGCCTGAGATAAAACGCATCTTATTAATTCTTCTAGCATTAACAATTGGTTTTTCTTTCATAACTTGTTTCTATTTTATTATAAACATTTTGTATAATAAAATTTAGATAAAGTGGAAGACTTCATACATTTTCTTCAAGGTACAATGGACGAGCCAGAAGTTATTTCCTGGTTCCACTTTTTTGCGCTTATTCCAATTATTGCCGGTGCAATATTAGTTCCTCTTTTCTTTAAAAACAGCGAAGAAAAGGTATATAAAAGGATTCTATTTATCTTTTGGATTGTTCTAATTGTATTAGAAATCTTTAAACAATTAATTAAAGCGTATCATTATGATGAGTCATCACCTTATTGGGAATATAGCTATAGAGATTTCCCATTCCAGATGTGCTCAATGGTTTATTACTTTATCCCTATCATTTTGTTCTTTGATAAAGAAAAACATCCAAAGATCGTAGATGCAGCGATTGGCTACATGAGTTTTATTTGTTTAATGACAGGTATTGTTGTTTGTATTTATACAAAGATGGTAACATCCTCATTAATCTATATTAATATTCAAACATTCATCCATCATGGTTCATTAATAATACTGGGTGTTTTCATCTTTGTTTGGAATAGAAAAAGCATCACTATTAAAACGTTCTATAGAAGTCTTATCGCCTTCGCTATAACTGTGGTCATCGCTATTCTTATCAACTTAGCGTTCCATCCACACTTTATTAATATGTTCTTTATCAATCCAATGATCATCACCAATATACTTATTGGTAATGTTGTACAAGAAAAAGCAGGATACCCTGTCTTTCTAATAGGATTTTTATCGCTTATCGTTTTAATGATTTTCTTAACTTATCTAGCGGAAACTTCAATATATAAAGCTGTATCAAAAAGAAAGCGTTAGTGAAAATCAAACAAGCTCAATAATGCATACAACTTAGACTTCGCGAATAAGAAAAAACCGAGTTTTTACACTCTCAATGTTGTAAGGTTTCAATGAAAAGTAGACAGTTCAAAAAGAGACTCAATACCCCATGTCAGTCTTATACTGATGTGGGGTTTTGTATTTGAGACAATACATAGGACGCTCATGATTGTAATAATTGATGTAATTCTTTATCAAAGATAAAACATCATCACATTTCTTCAAATTAAAATCGATGAATAGTTCTTCTTTGATCCATCCATTCAAAGATTCATCTATCGGATTGTCTGTCGGAGTTCCTGCTCGAGACATTGAATGAATAATGTTATTATTAGTTAGAAGCTTATTAAAGGCTTCAGAAGAATAAACCGAGCCTTGATCTGTATGCAAAGTAGATAAGTTGGTTTGTTCTTTTTCTTTTATAAGGCCTATAACTTGTTCTAATCCTTCAAAATATGGTTTTATATCAC
>CACXKR010000003.1 GCA_902768335.1 uncultured Erysipelotrichaceae bacterium | reverse complement strand
TAGCCTTTAGATCTAGATAGAACAGTTACGTTTCCAAACAATTGTTCTAAGTAGTCTTTGACCGACAAAGCTCCTTGAGCTTTTCTAATAACGATATAAAGCGAACCCTGTTCACAGAGATGTTCTTTTGCTCCTCTATAGATTTCGTAGGTAACTTTTTTACCAGCCCGAATAGGAGGGTTAGAAACTATCGAGTGAAATTTTCCTTCAATCTCTATATAGATGTCACTTTGAAGGCAGGTGACTCGTTGATTTAACGCGAGCTTACGCGCATTTCTTTCACATAATGCAAGTGCGCGCATATTAACGTCAGAACAAACAACGTTTATGTCTGGGTGGAAATAGGCGAGAGTTAAGCCAATCGGCCCAATTCCACAACCAAGATCTAAGAGGGTTTCACCAAGATTTAGTGGAAGGAGGCTCTTGATAAGAACCTCGCTTCCATAATCTAATTTATTCTTGGAAAAAACACCGACATCAGATTCTAATTCAAAGTCTTTTCCATTAATGGAATAGGTTACTTTTCTAGGTTGAGAAACGAGGTTCTCATCGTTAGTAAAATAATGCGACATGATTAGAATCTAAGGGGAAGAAGTTTACTTAATTTCGACTTCAGCACCAGCAGCGACAAGAGCTTTCTTGTGTTCTTCTGCTTCGACTGGTGAAATCTTTTCTTTGATGTTGCATGGAGCACCATCGACAAGTTTCTTAGCATCCATAAGTCCAAGACCAGTGATGGCTTGAACAGCTTTGATAACTGCAACTTTTTGCATACCAACAGCTTTAAGGACTAAGCTGACTTCGGATGGTCCTTTAGCAGCTTCTTCTTCAGCTGGAGCAGCAGCACCTGCAACTGCAACTGGAGCGGCGGCTGTGACGCCGAATTCTTCTTCAACAGCTTTGACGAGTTCGTTAAGTTCAACGACTGTCATTTCTTTTAATGAAGCAATGATTTCTTCTTTTGTTAACTTTGCCATAATAAGTTCCTCCTATAATTGGCATTAATTTTTGCTATCCGCGACTGCTTTGACTGTGCAAGCGAAACTGCGGATAGGTGCTTGCAAGCACGATAAGAACATGGAAATAAGTCCTTCTTTGTTTGGTAATGTAGCAATTGTTTTCATTCCAGCAGCATCATAGACTTTGCCTTCAACAAGACCTGCTTTGATCACTAAGTTTTCATTTCTCTTAGCGAATTTAGCGAGGACTTTAGGTCCGTCTGAGATTTCTTTGGAGAAGACGAATGCGTTTGAACCAGACAAGTATTGGCCTAATTCTTCGTGTCCAAGAGCAGCAGTTGCTTTAGAAACAAGAGTGTTCTTGTAGACGTTGAATGTAGCGCCTTGGGCTTTTAATAACTTTCGGAGTTCAGAGAGTTGGGCGACAGTGAGACCACGATATTCAACGATGGTGAGAGATCCAGCGTCTTTAAATGATTCACTAATCTTGTTAACAATCTCTTTTTTGGATTCGAGAGTTTTTTGATTCATTGTTCTACCTCCTTTTTTAATAGTCATTTAGAGGCACCAATATATTGGTAAATAATACACCTCGGCAACATTATTAAGTCCCTTGACCGTTGCTGTCTTCGATATATTGTGCTCTTTACATTCCTTCGAATGTGAAGTGAATGCCTGGGCCCATTGTGGTGTGCACAACGGCGGTTTTGATGTAAGAACCTTTAATAGCAGCTGGTCTAACTTTAACAAGTGTGGACACAAGAGCTTGTAAGTTCTCAACGAGTTTACCGGTTTCAAAGCTAACTCTACCGACTGATAAGGCCATATTGGCGTTTTTATCCATACGATATTCAACTTTACCGAGTTTGAATTCTTTGATTGTCTTAGCAATATCTGGCGATACTGTTCCAGCTTTTGGGTTTGGCATTAAGCCCTTTGGACCAAGAACTCTAGCAATCTTACCAAGTTCACCCATCATTTCTGGTGTGGCGACTAAGGTATCAAATTCGAACCAGTTCTCTTTTTGGATTTTTTCAATTAATTCTTTACCACCGACGAAATCCGCACCGGCAGCTTTAGCGTCTTCAACTTTTGAAGTGATGGCACAAATCTTTTTCTCTTTGCCATTTCCGTTTGGAAGAATGAGAGTTCCTCTAACTTGTTGATCAGCTTGAGTTGGATCAGCATTGAAATGGAATGAGACATCGACTGTAGCATCGAACTTGACAGTTGAGGTCTTTTTAACAAGTTCACAAGCTTCTTCAAGGCTATAAACCTTTTTGCTATCAACGAGTTCCGCTACTTTTCTGTAATTCTTTGAATACTTCATAATGCTTATTCGTCGATCGTGATTCCCATATTGCGGCATGTGCCTGCGACAATTTTCATTGCAGCTTCGACATCATCACAATTGAGGTCTGGAAGTTTGTATTCAGCGATTTCCTTTAGTTGCGCTTTGGAGATGTGGCCAACGATAACTTTTGGGTTAGCGGAGCCTTTTTTAATTCCAGCAGCTTTGAGGATTAAACCTGCAACTGGGGAAGTCTTGATTACAAAATCGTGTGACTTGTCTTCATAGGCTGTGATGATAACTGGAACGATTTCTCCACGTCTATCAGCGGTCTTAGCGTTAAAGTCCGTACAGAACTTTGGCATGATGACACCGGCAGAAGCGAGTTTTGGACCTGGTTTTGCTTCGCCACCAGGGAGTTCCATCTTCACAACTTTGACGATTTTTTTACTCACGTGACATTTCCTCCTTTTCTTTTAGGTTGTCCGTGCCGTGGTAAATGGACAAATCGTTATGTCCTTCCACGATACGTATATGCATACACGCCCTCTCAACAGCGAATATACGTTTGAAATTTTATCAAACGCAGTGCGCACACACAAGCATTATTTTTATGATGCTCATATAATCGTGTATGAACAATAATTTAAATTATTGTGTCACAAAGAAAAAATGCCGAATAATTCGACATCTTTTTTGTTTTTAATACTCTTATTTAATCAATTTTGCGATAGAAAACTAAAAGTGAATTGATGATCATTAAGACTGTTAAACCAGTGTCTGCAAGCACCGCTACAAGCATGCCGTATTGACCCATAACCCCACCGATAATAAGGCCAATAACAGTTGCTTTTAGAGCAAGGGAGAAAATGATATTAAACAAAGCAACATGGCGGACTTTCTTCGCTATTCTCACCGCATCAACTATTCGTTTTGGATTATCTTCCATTAAAACAATATCAGCGTTTTTAACAGCGACATCACTACCGATTCCACCCATGGCAAAACCGATATCTGCGCGCACAATTGAAGGCGTGTCATTGATGCCGTCTCCTGCGAATGCAACAAGTTTTCTGCTTCGTTTGGAAATAGCTTCTTCTACGTATTTTGTCTTATCAGATGGAAGCAAAGAAGAATAATATTCCTTGATGCCTAATTCCTCGGAAACTGACTTAACAATTGTTTCTTTGTCACCTGAAAGAAGAACGACTTTAATACCGAGTTTGTTAAGCTTTTCAATTAACGCTTTAGCGTCTTCTCTAATTTGATCTTTTAAGACAACATATCCAAGATATGCATTGTTTTTAGATACAAAGACGGTTGTAAATGGTGAATCAACATCTTCGAGATTTACGCTGTTTTTCTTTAAGAAAGCCGCAGTTCCCGCTAAATAAATGTCTTTACCGCAAGTCACTTTTACACCTTGTCCTGCAAACTCCTCATATTTATCAATTTTGCTTGCAAATTTAGAAGTATCTACGCCATTAGTAATAGCCTTAGCGATCGGGTGATTCGAACGAGATTCTGAAATGTATAAAGCGTTTAAAACATCTTCTTTATTCTTAACCGCATTAATCTCACCTACCACGAAATTGCCATAAGTAAGTGTTCCGGTTTTATCGATGAACAAAGTTCCTAAATTGCAGAGTGAATCTAAGTAATTTGTGCCTTTGATAATAATGCCTCTTTTTGAGGATAATCCTACACCAGCAAAATAGGCAAGAGGAACAGAGATTACGATTGCGCATGGGCACGCAACAACAAGAATAGCTAAGCCACCAAAGATAGCGAGTGGCCACTGACCAGTTACGAAGCCAAATATGAGCGTGTATGCGATACCTGAGATAAAGATGATAGGAGTGTATACACGAGCGAATTTAGAAATAAATTTCTCTGCTTTGGATTTCTTTTCACTGCTCGAATCAATAAGTTCCATGATTCTAAATACAGTTGACTCTTTGTATGGTTTTAAGACCTCGATAACAAGGGATCCGTTTTTAACAATTGAACTGCTTAAAACACTGGTGTTTTCTTTAACGTCTACTGGTAGAGATTCACCAGTTAAAGACGAAGTATCTAATGAACCTTCACCAGAAACGATAACTCCATCAACTGGAATAGCGTCTCCAACATTAACAATAATTCTATCGCCAACTTTTACTTCTTCTGGAGCGACATCAACGACTTTGTCATCTTTTAATAAATGGGCTTTTTCAACTCTTAAATCTAAAGCAGAGTGAATAGCTTGTTTTGATTTATTAGAAGCAATATGTTCAAAAAGTTCACCTACTTGATATAAGGCAACGACCATAACACCTTCATATAGATCAATTTCAAATGGTCCTTCAGGTAAAACCTGATAATGAATAAGCGAGCCTAATACGATAACACCGAGTGTTGAAATCGTAATAAGAAGATTCATGTTCACCGGGTTCTTTAAATGAATGATCTTCTTAATAACTTTCCATAAAATATCATATAAGCAAATAAGAGCGGCAATGCAGTAAAGTACCAACGCTAAAACGAAATTATCCTGGTAACTCACGAATATTTTCGTGAATACAAAAATTAATGTTGAAGTGAGAATTCTCGCGAGCATAATAAAGAATCTTGTATCAAAGATCTTATTACTGCTTGGTTTACGGTTGTCTTCGCAGCAGCAACATGATTCTTCGTGCTTGTGGCGAGGTTCTTCCTCGTGGCAGCAACAACATGTATCTTCGTGTTTATGTTTTTTCTCTTCGCGATGGCAACAGCAAGATTCCTCGTGCTTTTCCTCATGATGGCAGCAACATTCTTTTTCTTCGTGCTTCTCTTCTTCGTGACAGCAACAACAATGTTCTTTCTTCATATAACTACTTCTCCTCTAGAACGTGTTCACGAACAACATTCAATAATTCTTTTATGTGACCGTCTTTAAGGGAATAATAGACCTTTTGTCTATCCTTTCTGGTTTTCACTAAATCGGCATCCTTAAGGACTTTTAATTGGTGGGAAACTAAAGATTGAGATGCGCCAGTTTCATTAACGATATCTCCGACGCATTTTTCTATCATGCAAGAAAGGCAAGTGCATTCTGAGCATCCTCTAGCACTACAACCACAATGACATTCGCCTTCATCTAAGAGGCAAAGCATTATCTTTATTCTTGTTTGATCGGCAGCTATCTTTAGTAGCTCTTCCATTTTTTCAATCACATTTATTTTCATGCCTATATTATATGAATGGCCGTTCATATAGTCAATTAAAATATCACATAATGACATTCAAATGTATATTTGGTATTATTTTTGTGCCTATATATTTAGACCACGGGCGGGCTGAGTATCCAGCGTCTAGTAATAGAAAAAAGCGGTAAATGAATATAGAGGGCTATCACACTACGTGTTAGGGTGTGGTAATAGGGAAAGTATTGCCCAGTGAGAACTACTTCATTGATGCCTAATCCGCTGAGAAGGAAAATCCGCGCTCCCTACAATTATTTATAATTGAGCATGTGGCCATCACAAGGATGATGTAACACCAGTAGTTACGGGACTTAGTCGATAACTACAAAGGTGTTTTCGTTACGGGTGATGGCTTTTATTTATCCTTTGCGAAAACATCCAATTCTTTAATCGAAAGGAGAAATGAATATGAATCAAGAATTGGAAAAGTTGTATTTTGAAGATTTGGATAGGATAAAAAGATCGATATTTGAGAATCGTGCTAAAGCAATGTTTGTCGCTAATAGCGCCATGATTTCTTCATATTATCAAATCGGAATGATTATTAACCTAAGAAAGAGTTGGGGTAATAAATACATTGAGAGGTTATCAAAGGACCTACAACAATATGGAAAAGGCTATTCGATTGGACATCTAAAGAAAATGTCATTATTTGCCACTGTTTTTTCAGAAAATGAAATTAGAGAACAACCTGTTACCCAAATTCCTTGGGGATCTTTGATAAGTATAATAAGTAAATCTTCTTCTAAAGAAGAAATGATTTGGTATATTAATCAAACATTCAAAAATCGATGGTCTCGTTCGATGATTGTAAAACAATTCGAACTACAAGCGTATCAACGAAATTTGATTACCCCTATAGTCACCGACGAAAATCTTACTAGTGAGATTGTAAAAGATACCATGGTGTTTAATTTTATAAGCCGAAAAGAAGTTAATAGCGAAAAAGATCTTAAAACGCGATTGCTCGATAATATAATATTGTTCCTTCAAGAACTAGGACCCGGTTTTGCTTTGGTTGGGAAAGAATATCGATTGATAACGCCCACAAATAAAAGCTTTTATATTGATCTATTAATGTATCACACAAAAATTCACGCTTATGTCGTTATTGAAGTTAAGCTTGATGAAATAATGCCGGCAGACATTGGTCAACTTAACTTTTATATAAATGCAATTAACAAGATTGAAAAAACAGAATTTGACAACGATACTATCGGGATTTTGCTTTGTAAAAATGCTGATAAATTTGTAATTCAAACATCATTAGAAAACATTGATAATCCGATTGGAATTTCTAAATATAAATTATTAGAAGACTTGCCTAATTATTTAACAAAAAGATTCAAAGAAATGAACGAATTTTAAAATCAGTAAATTGTTATAACTTGGTGACTTTAATAGTCGCGCTAGTAGAAGATAAAGAAGTAACCGAGAATGACCAGCCTAAAGCTGAACCATTATTCATCTTAGTGCCATCAACAAATTGAGAGGAATATGTTGCTTGAGAATAGCTATTACCTTGCTTAAATAAATCACTTGAACTTAAAACTGCGGATGTATGATACGTTTCACTGGTGTCATTTCTGATTAATTGAAGAATATTATAATCGTAGTATTCTTCACCCAAAGGTGAAACATGGCCATTGTCGTTATCATTATTGTAGGTGTTAGTCATCGCATGCGTAACTCCACCATCATTTGGATTGGTTGACCAATCGGACGTAGTGTAACTCACAAGTCTAGCGTCGATATGCCACAATCTAATTCCAGGTGTGCTTGGACCCAAAGGATAAGCGCCACCATATTGATATTGTGAATCAAATTGATTTAGTCCCGTCGGTGTATATAGTTCTAATAACATATATTCATCAAAAACAGAATTAACGGTGTGATTTGCTAGAAGAATGATGTCATGGGAAGATTGGAACGGATTGATTGTTATCGACATTGTCTTTGTAGGAATATAAGGATCGGCCCAACCATATGCCATAACTGAATATGGATCATGTCCGCCGACATTATAATCTTGCATTGAGAATCCACCCGCTGCTTCGTAGTTAGCATCGGAATAATCATAATAATCTTCTAATCCTAATACATGGCCCATTTCGTGAATAAATGTATGAGCGTCTACATTACAGTGCGATGTATCGCCATGACCATAACTGGTTTTACCAGTTTGGGTGTAGGATTTGCTTGAAGAATACATGAAATCGTAACTAGCCCAGAAGAAAACGTTAGGTTTTGGATTAGAAACGCTTCCGGATTGTTGAACCCAGTAGCAATACGCCCAAAGATTTCTATAACTTTCATTTTCTAAAGATTGGTAATCTGGAGCGGCATAGATGAGCATGACTCCATCAAGATAACCATCGTTATTAGTGTCAAAACTGCTTCTTGAATCGCTGCCAGATTTACCGAAGTAAGCGTTTGATGCAGTTGTAACCAAAGAAGTTGTCGCACTTTGTCCACTGCTAGTATTCGCATAAGTCTTATAAGAAACGCCAACGTTATACCAATCGGTAACAACGCCAGTTAATGTCATCGTACCTTGACTTTCTTCTTCATAAAAAGTTTTGACGCTTCTCCAACCAGTTTCGCTGTTGGTGCCTAAGTAAGTTTTTTGAATATCGCTTCTAATAGTTTCTTTTTTGGATTCTAAAATAAAATCTGTTGAATCAGAGAACCAAATAGGAATGATTAATAGTTTGGGACTACCACTTAAAGGACAGTTATCCAAAGTGTAGTAATTGTTCGCCATGTAATCATCATAAGTATATGAAAGATGAGTCTTAGTAATTGAACTTGAATCATTAACTGTAACGTTACAAGTTGAACTTATATCTTGACCAGAAGCGTTCTTCGCTTTAGCGGTTATCACCGCAGAACCTGCACCAACCGCAGTGACTTTTCCGTTAGAAACAGTCGCGACTGAAGATTTAGAAGTTGACCAAGTCACATTTCTAACGGTTGTATTCGATGGGGTATAGGTAACGCTTAAAGTGAACGATCCACCAACATCTAATGTTTTAGACGAAGGGATCGATATAGCGGTTGGATAAATATCGGTTGGACCAGCCGAAGTAGATGAAGTTCCACTGCTTGATTTATTAGAAGAAGAGCTAGTACCACTTTGTCCAGTTGTAGCAGATGTTCCACCTATAGAAGTATCACCACTAGAATCTCCAGTTGAATCCTCCCCAGTCGTTGGATTAGTGCGACTACCGCCTTTATTTGATGGCATTAATTGACAGCTTGAAACAAGCAAAGTTGTTAAAGGGATCAATAATTTAATCAAAGTCTTCTTCATAATAAACTCGTATATATTGTCTTTCTTTGTTTTACTTATGTAAAGTTTTTAAAAGAAAAGTGGGCAGCAAACCCACTTCATATTTTTATTGTTCTTTACGTCTCTTTAGAATATATAAGCCTAAGACACCAGCAAAGCTGATAGAAGCAATAGTAATAACAACAACAATTAAGGAATTGTTTTCGTTCATGCTAAGCACGCTGATTCTTGAAGCGCTTGTAATTACATAATCTCCGTTTTGCGAAACGATTTGTTTGCCTTCATGTTTAGCCCAGGCTTGAAGTCTTTCTCTTCCTGTTGCTATGACATAGTCATTTGAGGTCATAAATGCCGCTCTACCAGAAGGAGACAAGTTTTCAAAATAACCTTTAGCTGTATCAAATTTTGTTGTGCATTGATTGTTTGTATCTTCGTACATCACATAATTGGCGACATTTTCTGGTGTCTCTCCAGCTTTAAGCGTTACAGTAAGCGAAGTGATGTTTACGTAACTATTTTGTGATGTGTTTTTATAGAAAACTTTTAGATAGTAATAATTCACTGTTTCTGGAGTGGCACTGCTTAAGTCAACCCAAGTCGAGCCATCAACTGATAATTGAATATCTGGAGATGCACCAGAAACTGTTACATCGGTAATTCCACTTGGATAAGGAGTCGTGCTTACGAGAGAACCTGTCGCACTAGTTTTAGATTCGCTAAACGACAAAGCAACTGGTGAGGTGTTTGTAAAAACGTAGCCATTAACTGTAAATGTGACTCCATCCACTGTTGCAGTTTGATTCTCTTCAAAATAACTTGATGATTTACCTGCGCTAATTCCTGCGGTTTGAAATTCGCTACCAGTATGTTCAAGAGTTGATGTGCCAGAAGGAGTTACATAAGCCTTTCTTTGAACTTGAACGGTCAACGAGCAAGTCAAGCTTTCAACAGAAATTGCATCGGCGAATGTTTTGCTTGTTGAAGCACCACCACTTGCAGCATCACTATAAGTGAATTGATAACCATCGTTAGCAAAAGTGAATGAGCCAACGGTTGCACCGGTATTGCCTTTAACTGTGATATCCGATGAAGAAATTGTTTCACCAACATAGAATGTTTTGCTAACCGAGGCTGTGATTGATGTGATTGGGTCAGTTGAGCCAGATTCTTCATAGTAAACAGTAATTGCTGAAATACGACGATTACCATTTGCGCCACCAATGGTGAAAGAAACTGAGTTGGAACTACCAGTCCAATCAGGAGATGACCATCCACTTGGTGATGAAGTAATTGAATTACTTCCATCGCCTGATCCGAAAGTGATGGTGATTTTAACAATGGTCAAAGAGGATGAAACAGTTATTGTATTTTTCGGATAAACTCTAACAGCACTGCCGGAATCATAATATTTTGGAGCGTTGTTACCATCATTTTTTGCGAACATTACTGTCGCATTTGCGCCTTCGATTTCCGTAACTTCTTGAGTATTTGAAAAACCTTGTTCCGACATTGTTATCGTTTCAGGATTATCTTCTGTTTGGCTTCCACCACCAGATGTTGAAACTGTAATTGTTTGACTGCAAGACTTACCACCATAGGTGATTGTAACCGAAATATTCGCAACCGTTAAGGCAGTTGATAATGAAGGATTGAACGAGAATTCAGATGTGTGACCAGCATAAGTGTATGTGTCACTTGTGCTATTGGAATAATTTCTTGTAATGACAAGTCCAGTTGGATCAAATGTCTCATCAACAACATAGGTTGTCTTTGTTGGAGCAGTTGATACAGCAATTGAAGTTAAAGTAACTGCACTGACGCTGATACTTTGAGTGCATGTTTTACCACCATATGCGATGGTGACACTTGTGTTACTTGTGGTTAAAGCAGTACTTGTTGATGGAGTAAAGCTAAATTCGCTTGTGTGGTTAGCATATGTATAAATATCGTATGTTGAGTCGAAATAGGTTCTTCTAATCACCAAACCAGTTGGATCAAATGTTTGACCAGCATAATAACTTGTTTTGGTTGGAGCAGTACTGACCGAGATTGAAGACAAAGTCTTCGCGGCATTAACTGTAATTGCTTGGGAAGTAGACTTACCACTATAGGTGATTGTGACACTTGTGTTGCTTGTAGTTAAAGCTGTCGAGGTTGTTGGAGAGAATGTGAATTCGCCCGTATGATTTGCGTATGTATATGTATCTGATGTTGAATCTGAATATGTTCTAGTTATGACAAGACCTGTTGGGTCGAAATATTCACCAGCTGTATAAGTTGTCTTCGTTGGAGCGGTACTAACCGAGATGGAAGACAAAGTCTTTGTTGAAGATGATCCTGGAACTTTATAAATAAAGAATGGTAAGTAACTGCCTATGCTTGTATAGAATCGATAATTTGTTCCGTTCTTGCATAAATAACGGTTGTTACAAATTAAATGTCCATCACTATCCGTGCTACAAGTTGCAGCCGAGCCATATATGAATTGATTGGAGCTTCCTGGGCTTGCAATATAGTCATTCGCACTTTCGTCTTTCAGGGTGAAACCACTGCTCGAAGCAGAAGCTACATAGAATTTCTTCCACTCGGATTCAGTTTCAGAAACAGTTGCGTCTTTATTATTGTTCCAACCAGTAACGCCTACTCCTGCTGCGGTTTTTAAAACAACATAATCGCCAACCGCTAAATCAGAATTACTATCGATTATTTCTGGTTCGGTTGCGGCATTAACGGTTAAACCAGTAATTGTAATGGATTTTCCACCAAAGGTGCCTGTTACCGATGTAGTTCCAGCGGTTAATGGATCAGGTGTCCAAACAACCGAACTTGTAACGTTACCTGTTGTTGAATCACTATATGTGGCAGTAATTGTTAAACCAGTTGGATCAAAAGATTCTCCGGCAGTATAAGTTGTTTTTGTTGGAGAAGTTGAACCTTTGGATAGAGAACTAACTACTTTAGTAACTGTTACAGTACAAGTTTGGGAGTATTGAGTGCCATTTATCGTACGCTTGGCGGTGATTGTGGCAGTACCGGCAGAAACGCCTGTAATTGTGATATTTGCACCACTAGCAGATGAAGATGAACTTAAACTTGCAACCGAACTATTTGATGTGGTCCAAGTAATAGTTCCACTATCACTGGAAGTTGCAGATAAGGTTGTGGTACTACCAACAGTAACGCTTGCGGTTGATGCACTGATTGAGATGCCATTATTATTAACTGGTGTATTAGTGCCGTAAGCACAGTAACTTCCTGGTGTCCAATTTGAATATTTGGATTGGTTAGAAGTGCATAAGCTACTAACAGTCGAATTAAAATCCGACCAAATCTTTGCTACATACTCCGGATGATCGACAAATGGATTTCTATTTCCTTGTAAATATTCAGCACCATTATTACGGTTCATTTCATAATCGCTTGGAGCGTAATCAAAATGCCACTTAATCAAAGTGTTCATATTTCCACAAGAAGTGCTGCTACCACTATTTGACGCAACAAGTGATAATTGGGAGCTTGCAACCACACAATAAAGCATGATACGAGCGCATTCGCCACGACATTCTATATCGTAGCCAGCCGTATACGGATCCCATCCACCTGAAGAACTATTCATTCCTTCAACAAAGTTGGAGTTACCTCGAGAAGAGTTTTCGCTCGAAATCGTTGGACGTGGCATTAAAATGTCATTTTCAACTTGATTTCCACCCTTACTATTTGGCCAGACATGCTCCTTGTTAAAACTATCAGAGGTAGTTTTAGTGTAAAACGAGGCAATCGATGAACCGCGAATTTGACCATTACTATCTTTTGTTGTGGTTCCGATTGGATAGTCTGTATAAACATATGGACTCGTTGATGAAGATGTCCCAAAATTTTTATATGAAAAGTTCTTGTGATATTTTGAACTATTAATACTTCTTAATTTAGTAAGAAGGGTGTCTCCTGTATCACCACTACCGACGCTACTATAATATGAGGTTAATTCTGACGCGGTATCAGATACCTCGTAATGTGTTGATGGAGTGTATAAAGCTTCTACTGATTTGGCTTTATTTTGTGATTGAACAGCAAAAGTTAATCCACCGATAACAATGCCTAGGAGCGAGAACGCACCGACAATTCTCTTTTTCATAATCTACTATCCTTAATTTTGATTATCGGCGTATTTATACCGAAAGGTCACTATATAACAAATATGCTTTTTATGTAAGAAATTTTTACTTACGCGCCCTCGTAAATATGCATAAAATAGTGTTAAGATTATTAATAATCTTAAAATTATTCATTTTTTTGCAAAATAAAAGGGCTTTGCTTTTTTAAGCGCATCGCCCTTCTTAAATGATTTTTAAATTCTTTCGATATCAGAGAAGTCTACATCCACTGGAGTGGCTCTACCGAAGAAGACTGTTTCAACGCGGCAAGCACCTGTGGTCTTATCGATGGAAAGAATCTTGCCTTGAGTACCTTCAAGAGTTCCTTTAATGATACGGACCGCATCTCCAACATTGTAGTTTTCATACATGGAGTTATCGACTTTGCCCATTCTTTTAAGAACTGGTTCGATTTCTTCCTTGGAAACTGGAGTTGGTTTTTGACCACCACCGGCTGATCCAGCAATACCTGTAACGCCTGGAGTGTTACGAACGTCATACCAAACTTTGTCGGTCATGATCATTTCTACGAAGATGTTTCCCGGGAAAAGATTTTTCATTTTGGTCTTGCCGGTTGGAAGCCCATCTTTTAAAACTGGAACTTCTTGTTCAGCGACCAAAACATCAAAGATGTAGTCTTGAAGTCCTAGAGTTTCAATACGTTTACGTAAATTATCAGCAACTTTATTTTCATGTTGAGAATAAGTTGTGACGATATACCAATGCTTATCACCTAATTCTGCCATTGTTATTCTCCTTTAATTAATTAAGAAACATTTTGATGGCTGCAACAGCTTCACTGGTGCTTCCGGATGTTTCTGAGGATGGTTTAATGCCACTGAACCAATCTTTAATCGTGTTGATGATTGTGCCGGCTGCAAAGTCTTCTAGTGAAAGGATTAAAGCAGCGAAAACACAAATGATAATAACGGTGATTAAAGCTGGGAAGAATTCTTCCTTCTTAGGCCAACGGACACGTTTACCTTCTTTGATTACTTCTTGAGTGTATTTTTTAACTCCCATAAATAATCTCTCCTATTTGCTTTCTTTGTGTAATGTCTTCTTATTGCAATGAGGACAATACTTCATTAATTCGAGACGTTCAGTCGCACCTTCTTTTTTTGTTGTCGAGTAATTTCTAGACAAGCATTCGGGGCAAATTAAAATAACTTTCTTTCTCATTGATTAGTTATCCTACTAAACATCTTGTGCAGTTATTCTACAACCTAGCGAAAATAAAAGTCAAATCTTAATTGACTTAAAATGAAAAGGCGACCCTTTCGAATCGCCTTCTTAATGATTTAGTAAGATTAGTTTAAGCCGCCTTGTTGATAACCACTTAAATCTGGTTTTGTAACGCTGACTTCATAAGAGTAGGTTGTTTTGCTAGAACCTGTAAATTTGACTTCTTTGTTATCGGCATTTTTAAGAGTGCCTTCAGAAGTTTCAGAATTTTCGGCCATGACGTATTTATCCCAGCCGGCTTTGACTGTAGAAGTAACTTCACCCTTATAACCAAAGAGTTCGTATTTGGTATCGACTTTCTTACCTTCGACGGTTAAGTTGCCTTCACCAGATGAGAAGTATTTTAAATCGAAGTTAAGGCCATCAAAAGCACCGCCATCAATCGTCTTGATGAGTTCTTTTAGAGCTTCTTTACCAGTTAAACCGCCAAATGCTCCGGTTTGGATTAAACTAAATGCGGCATCGAAAAGAATTTTTTCCGCTACCCAGCCCTCATCGGATTCTTGATAAACGTTATAGGCTTTCATTTCTTCGCCATTATTGTTTACGCGTTCAACAGTGTAGTAATTACCATCTTCTTGGTAAGCCCAACTTTCTTCTTCGCGTTTAATGGTTTGTTCGCCTTCTTTACTTTCAATAACTTCATAGCTGTGGACCCATTTATCGTTGGTAGAATATTCCATAACTTGTTTGGTGTTTTGAAAGTCACTAGCTTCGCCTTCGACTTTTTTCTCTTCGACAGCTTCAACATGGACTTTTTTGAAGTCTTCTAATTTAACTTCGTGATCAGCAATTTCTTGAGCACGCTTCTTCGCATCTTCTTTGCTGATTTCTTTGCTACATCCACTCAAAAGAAGAGCTGGAAGTGCAAGTAAAATTAAACTTTGCTATGCCTACTCTAAAGCAGAGATTAAATCATTCAATGCATTGCATTGATAATCTTCAATTTCGCCCTTATCAACCTTTTTAGCGAGCTCTGGATCGATTGGTAATTCAGCGAGAACTTTAACCCCGTTCTTTTCGATATTTTCTTTGGAATGGCTATCTCCATAGATACGAATTTTTTCATCGCATTTAGGGCATTTAACGTAGGCCATATTCTCCACCACACCAATCATTGGAATATACATCATCTTCGCCATGTTGATCGATTTGGAAACGACCATTGAAACTAACTCTTGAGGAGAAGTAACCACAATAACTCCATCGATTGGAATCATTTGGAAAATAGTTAAAGGAATATCGCTTGTTCCTGGTGGCATATCGATGAACATATAATCGACATCGCCATAAGCGACATCAGTGTATAACTGTTGAACAAAACCAGAGACGATTGGTCCTCTCCACACGATTGGAGCTTCCTCGTCTTCCATTAGTAAATTCGCGGACATGATTTTAATACCGGTCTTTGATAAAACTGGAAAGATATGCGTCTCATCACTTTTTGCAAATTTACCTTTTAAGCCAAAGGCTTGAGGAATGGATGGTCCTGTTACATCGGCATCGATGATCGCAACCGATTTGCCTCTTTTTGATAATTCTGAAGCGATTAAAGAAGTCACTAAGGACTTACCAACACCGCCTTTACCAGACATTATTGCATAGCAATGTTTGATATTACTCAATTCGTTAGGTTTTATTTTTTCAATTCTCGACTCACAGTTTTCCACGCTGCAGCCTTCACATTTATGATTACAATCTGCCATAAAATCTCCTTATTTCATATTTAGATTATCTTTGATGCCATCAATGTATTTTTGAGGATCTTCGATAACTTTTCTAACTGTATATTGGGTTGTTTGTAGTTTTTCAACAATTTCAGTTATGGTGTAACCCATCTGATACATGATATATATTCTACCAAGCTTGCGCTTTTTTGGCGAATTAGTTGATGATAGATGTTCTAAAAAATCATTAACGTCCGCAACTTCAGGAACAGTAAGCGAAGTTTCACTATCCGAAACAATCTCATGATAAGTGTTAGTAGATTCATTAATAAAATCATCGAGATAAAAAGTTGCTCTATCTTGTTCTAATTCTTCTTCTCGAATATCGGCTTCTGAATTGATACTTTGATTTAATAATTCGCGACAATAAAGAAAATAATGGCAATCATTCATTCGATAGTATCGAAAACTTTTAAATATTGTTTCATAAATTACAGGAATGAAATACTCATCCGTAGTATTTCTTAGACCTCTTTGACGAATCAATACACCGGCGATCTGCCTTCCAAGGTGGACATAACGCCTAAGTAAAATATCTTGGGCTTCTTTGCTGCCTTGAGACATTAATAAAAATAAGGATTCGTCTGAGACGTTTGGATAAAATGTGTTCATAATAAATAAAATTATTTGTTTCTTATTCTAGATAAGAGGATTCCGGTAGCGACCGAAACATTTAGCGAGTTTACATGACCGCTCATTGGGATTTTGATAATGAAATCTGAATTCTTAAGAACAAGGCGAGATATGCCTCTTCCTTCAGAACCGACAACTAGAGCAACAGGACCATCGTATTTGATATTTTGATAGTCATCATTGCCACTTCCGTCGGCAGAATAAATCCAATAGCCATTCTCTTTAAGTTTTTCGATAGCTATGGATAAATTTGCCACTTGTGCTATTCTCACAAATTCAATCGCTCCGGTTGAAACTTTTGAAACAGTCATAGTGACAGGAACTTGATTCTGTTTCTTTATAACGATTCCATCAACGCCAAAAGCATCCGCAGAACGGATAATCGCACCAAAATTGTGGGGATCTTCAATTTCGTCAAGGATGAGAATTAGAGGATGCTCTTTCTTTTTAGAAATGTTGATAATCGAGGTTAAATCACTATATTCAAACGGCTTAACTTCTAAAACAACTCCTTGGTGATTTCCTTTTGATGACAATTCGTCGAGTTTAGCGATATCGACATAAGCAAGAGGAATTCTCGCCTTCTTAATTTCGCTTAAAACTCGTTCGTCTGAAAAACCTTTTTGGACAAATGCTTTTGTAGCTTTGTGATTTTCTAAAGTGTTTAAAGCAGGAATTCTGCCATAAACAATGTTTTGATTATTTTTGAAATCTTGCATTTTAAATGATGTGGGCGTTAAGCAAAACGTCTCTTAATTTGTCAGATTCTTCAAAATTCTTCTCTGCTTTGAATTTGAGATATTGAGAATAGATTTCTTCTAATTCTTTAGTGAGAATAGGATAATCGAGTTTGATTCCTAATATATCAAGCATCTCATTTAAGGAGGCCCAAATTGATTCAATTTGTTTGATATCTGCGGGGTTTTTCCTTAATTCGACGTTTCCTTGTTTAACCATCTCAAATAGATCGGCTAAAGCATTTGAAGTATTTAAATCATCTGCTAAAGAGGAGAGGAATTTTTCGATGCGAATATCTTTGCTATTGAGATCCGCGTGAGCAAATTGAAGTTTAACCGCGAGTTGGTTATAAACCTTTTGAATCTTGTCTAATTCATTTTTGATTGAAATAACGCTTTCTTCGGTGAAACTTACTGGTGCTCTATAGTGGGTGGAAAGAATTAATAATCTCATCACGTTACCACCGTATTTTGCGATGGCGTCTTTGGCTAAGACAACATTGCCTAATGATTTGGACATCTTTTCGTTTCCAAAATTAACGAAACCATTATGCATCCAAATGTTTGCAAGTTTGCTGTGGTCATGAGCCTTAGCTTGTGCAATCTCGTTTTCGTGATGAGGGAACTTGAGGTCGAAACCACCACCATGGATATCAATTTTTCCATCAAAGATGGAGTCAATCATGACACAGCATTCTGTGTGCCAGCCAGGACGACCTTTTCCCCATGGCGAATCCCATTTGATTCCGACATCAGTTTTCTTCCACAAGACAAAGTCTAATGGAGATTCCTTCTTACTATTTTCTTCGATTCGGGCTCCGACGACTAAATCATCTTTTTTAATATTGCTTAGTTCACCATAATCCTTGATTGAACTAATTCTAAAAAAGACATCGCCATCGATTTCATAGGCAGCGCCTTCATCGATCAAATCCTTAATGTATGAAATGATTGAATCCATGTATTGAGTAACACGTGGATTTTCATAATGTGGTTTAATATTTAACTTTGTTAAAACATCTTTATATGCGGCAATATATCTTTCGGTAATAACTGACTCTGATACGCCTTCATCCAAAGCTTTTTTAATGATCTTATCATCGACGTCGGTGAAATTAGATACAAATTTAACATCATAACCAATTGCTTCAAAAAATCTTCTAAGTGTGTCGAAAACAATCGCTGGACGAATATTTCCAACGTGAGCATCGCCGTAAACCGTTGGTCCACAGCAATACATTGAAACTTCGCCAGGTTTAATAGGCTTAAAAGTTTCGAGTTGATTTGTTAATGAATTAAAGAGTTTGACTTCCATATGTCTAATTATAATTAGTTTATTTCTCTTTGCTAACTTTTATTTCTTTAGCAAGACCGCCTTTTGAAGTTTCGCGATACGCTTTCTTTAAATCTCTTCCAGTTTCAATCATTGTTTGAACAATGGTATCGAATGAAATTGAACGGGTATCTGCGGCGTATTCGGCTAATCTAACAGCGGTTTCGGCTCTAGTGGCAGCTAAAACGTTTCTTTCAATGCAAGGAATTTGCACATATCCACCAACAGGGTCGCAGGTTGATCCTAAAGAATGTTCCATTGCAACTTCAGCAGCGCATTCAATGCCATCAAGGGATAGACCCTTAAGATAAGCATATGCAGCAGCAGTCATTGAACAGGCTGAGCCAATTTCAGCTTGGCAACCAGCTTCGGCGCCTGAAATGGAACCGTTTTGTTTAATAACATTACCGAAAACGCCCCCGACCGCTAATGCTTCAATGACTTTCTTTTGAGGAACTTCATAGACCTTTTGATAATACTTGAGCAAAGCCGGCATTGTGGCGGCTGATCCACAAGTAGGCGCGGTTACAACCATTCCACCAGCGGCATTCTCTTCGCCTGTCGCAAATGCAAAGGCCATAATAGAACGATATGCTCTGCCAACAGCGCTTTCGTTTTCATAAATCGAAGTTAAAAATTCATAAGCGCGACGTTTAACATGAAGCGTACCTGGAAGTTCGCCAGTCGCAGATAAGCCTTTATTAATTGTCTCCATCATTTGCTTATAAACTTTTGCGAGATAATCAAAGATTTCTTCACCCTCGTAATGACGAACATAATCAACCAAAGACCAGCCTTTTTCTCTGCATAACGCGGATATTTCCGCAAAATTCTTTTCTGGATAAACCTCTTCTTCTGCTTCTTCCACTTCGCCTTCAATTTTGATAGCGCCACCACCGACAGAGAAAACTCTTTTGGTAATAGATGAACCATCTTCAAAATACAATGTGAAATCCATTGTGTTTGGATGAGGAACGGGTGTTTTATAATCGAAAACGATTTTTGTATCGATTGGTTTAAGTGTTTCTTTTATGGTCTTGTCAGTTAAATGACCTCGACCAGTCAACGCTAGAGAACCATACAAAGTAACATCGTAGCTTATCGCATTTGGATAATTCTTACGAAAATATTTAGCAGCCCTATAAGGTCCAATTGAATGGGATGAGGATGGTCCGTGGCCGATTCTATATAAATATCGTAAGGATTTCATTGGAAATCATTATAGCAATTTATAAGCAAAAGAAAAGAATTGATAAAACGATAAATAGAAGCAAACATTAAAAATATAGAAAAGAGGGCTTTGCCCTCTCTCTCGCTCCTCTTTAATTAATTGCAACTTGATTGATATCTCTACCGCTATACAAGACCCTTGCGATAGTGACTGTTTTAGTAACTTTGTCTACACAATAATAGATGTTGAAGTTTTTTACAGGCATTCGATGGTATTTCCGATTCAATATCGTTATCTTGGGATATCTTTCCGGAAAATCACACAACGAGTCTGCCTTATCCATTATTAGAATAAATAATGTTTCGGCAGCTTTCTCGTCTTTTAGAACAAGTGAAATGTGCGATTTTATAAACCAAATGTCTATATAAAACTTGATTGAGTAGGCTACTTTATACAAAGTTTATCCTAGCATCTTTCTTATTTCTTCCGATGTGTAGGTTCCATCTTTCGCCGAATCGATTCCTTCTTGAACCAATTCAGAAATTTCTTCTTCGGTCATATCACCAGTTGCAATTGGCTTGCTAGGTAAAGAAATATCAAATGGAATTGCACGTTTTAAGATAACTTGCTTGTAAAGCATTTGGATTAAGCTTGATGGAGTCACGCCTAAACTATGCATTATTGTTTCAGCTATCTTTTTGTCAGAAGCATCAACTTTGACATAAACTGCTGCGGTTGCATTCATAATTCTTACCTCCTTCGATAAAACTATAACATATATCCAATGTATGTACAATAGATATACTTAGAAAACAAAAGAAAAAGCGAACCTCTAACGAGGTCCGCCCATCTATTTAATAGGAGCAATTAACGTCTATCTGATGGAACTTTGTCGTGGACAAATAAGGCCATAACAGCTTTTGCAGTGTGAATTCTGTTTTCGGCTTCTTGGTAGACGACTGATTGTGGTCCATCAATAACTTCATCGACAACTTCGTTGACTCTGTCAGCTGGAAGAGCGTGCATATAACGACAAGTTGGTTTAGCAAGTGCCATCTTATCTGGTGTACACTTCCAGGATTTGAGTGCTAATAAAGCATCATCAACGACTGTTGTTGATTGGTTGGTAACCCAGCTTCCCCAGTTCTTTGGGAAGACGACGTCTGCATCTTTGTATGCGGCATCCATATCGTGGGTAATTGTTAATGATCCACCATTTTCAGCAGCGTTCTTTCTGGCTTTTTCAATAACCCAGTCTGGTAAATCATAACCTTCTGGATAAGCAAGAGTCACATCGATTCCATAACGTGGGAATAATAAGACTTGTGAAACTGGAACTGAAATTGGTTTCTTATGAGTTGTAGCCATAGCCCAAATGACGGAAACTTTGAGGTTTTTGGTCTTACCAAATTCATCTTCGATTGTCATTAAGTCTGCTAAGGCTTGCATTGGGTGATAAAGGTCACATTGTAAGTTAATTATTGGGACTGTGGACCATTTGGCCATTTCACGGATATATTTGTTGCCAAGGCCCCAGTTACAATATCTACAAGCGATCATATGACCAAAGCTTGAGAGGATGACAGCCGTATCTTTTGCAGATTCACCATGAGCGATTTGCATCATAGATGTATCTAAGAATGTTGCATGTCCACCGAGTTGAGCCATACCTGACTCAAAAGAGTTTCTGGTTCTGGTTGATTGTTCAAAGAACATCAAGAAACCAGTTTTGCCTACTAACCATTGAGTTTCTTCATTGGCATAGAAGGCGTCTTTCATTTCGTGAGAGACTTTTAAGATGTAGTCGATTTCTTCCTTAGTAAAATCTTCTAAGGTAATAAGATGACGACCAGCGAATTTTGGTTCAATTTTTTTCATAACTTCTCCTTATTTTTGCTTCGCTAAATTTTCGAGATATAGTCCTGGGATAGTTGCATATAATGCAGCACAGATGACTAAATCACGTTTTCTTGTCTTTTCATTTGGTGCGTGAGCTTCTTTTTCATCGCCAGGACCAAATCCGAGACATGGAATGCCGAATCTACCCATAATGGAAACACCATTTGTGGAGAATGTCCACTTATCGATGACTGGTGCTTTTTTGAATAATCCTTCATATCCTTGTTTCAATGATTGAACATAAATGGAATCTTCAGGAATAACCCAAGTTGGGAAGTAGCATTCTTGTTTATAAACTAAGCCAGTATACGCTGGACGTTCATAATCGTACATCGTAACTTCAGCTTTAGCTTTCTTGACTGATGGTAAGTTTTCAATTTCAGCAATTGAGGTCTTATCATTTTCACCGACAGTTAAACGTCTATCAAGAGAGATCCAGCAACCATCAGCGACCGCACAGCGGCTTGGTGATTTATGGAAGATTTGAGAGATGGTAACTGTACCTTTTCCTAAGAATGGATCATAGGCAAGGCCGGTTTCATTAAGTTTTTCAATATCTTTGATGATATCAGCCATTTTGTAAATGGCGTTGTCACCACGTTCTGGTGCGCTACCATGGCAAGAAATACCGCGGACATTAACTTTAATTTCCATACGTCCACGATGGCCGCGATAGATTTGGCAAGAAGTTGGTTCGGTCGAAACGACAAATTCTGGTTTGATTTTGTCTTGTTCAATGATGTATTTCCAGCATAAGCCATCGCAATCTTCTTCTTGAACTGTACCAGTAACTAATAAAGTGTAGTCATCTTCAAGACCGAGATCTTTGATAATCTTACCAGCATAAACCATTGAAGCCATGCCACCTTCTTGGTCGGAAGTTCCTCTACCACCGATGTAGGTATCGTCTTCGAAACCTTCATATGGATCAAACTTCCAGTTTTTGATTTCACCGATACCGACAGTATCGATGTGAGCGTCCATAGCAATGAGGTGTTTACCATGGCCAATATAACCTAATACGTTGCCCATTGGATCGATCTCGACTTTGTCGAAACCAACTTTTTCCATCTCTTGTTTGATGCGAAGGACGACTTCCTTTTCGCAACATGATTCGGAAGGAATCTTAACCATGTCACGAAGGAATTTGGTCATATCTTTTTGATACGACTCTGCTTTTTTGAGAATTTCTTCAAATGAAACCTTCATTTATTTGATTTCCTTTCCACGCATTTCTTTAATCTTTTTATCATATTCTTTGACTAAAGCATATTCGTGTTCCCAGAATTCTGGTTTTCTCATTGAATCAAGATATTCTTGTTTGTAGCCAAATTTAAGCCAATCTTTTTCCTTTTGAGTGAAGAGTTTTTCTTTAGCTTCTTTGCCACGTGTATCTAAAACGTAACGGGTATCAGCTTCAGCAAAGACATCTTCAAACCATCTTTCTAAAACGTTATCAGTAACTTCAAGTTCTCTTTCATGGAGATTCTTGATGACTGATGGATATCTATCAAATGAGTCAGTCGCGATTGTAACAACGTTATCATCTGGTCCGAGTTTAAGATATTTAGCCATCTTGATAGCACCTAAAATATTGCAGATGCCAGAGACACCAAATAAATCGGTCATTGCTTTAGCAACTTTTGGATCAACACCGTGTTTAACAAGAATATCGCTACCTTCATGAATGACTGCTAAACCACGGACGCAATCTTCATCGATAATTTGAGTGATGAAGTCGGTTGTTAAAACGTTGTGGATAAGAGTAATCATCTTATCGCCGATACCTTCGATACGATGTTGTCCAAGACCACCATTGGTAAGAGTTGAACATTCGTGTGGTTCTAAAGCAACAACTTTACATTCTGGGAATGCAACTTTGATTTGATCGCCAGCCGCTAATGTACCTGCGCTACCAGGGGCAGAACAGAAACAGGCAATACGACCATTACCGATTCCTTTGACAGCTTCGATAGCAGAATTACCTGTGACATGACGATGGAATCTGTAGTTTGGAAGAAGCTCGAATTGAGCTAAGGTTCTATTAAGAGGATTCTTCTTAAGTTCATATGTTCTCTCTAAGGTGAGAATAACATCAGACTCAGAACCTGGAGTTAAATCGAGTTTTGCGCCATATTTAGAGATTCTTTCATATCTCTCTTTAGACATATTGTCTGGCATGATGACGATGGCATCATATTTCATTAAGTTAGTAATATAACTTGTGCCGATACCAAAGTTACCAGTTGAAGGACCAAGAATTGTGTGTTTTCCTGGGATAATTTCACCATCAACACATCCTTCAATAAGTGTTGCATAAGCTGGTCCAACTTTATGTGAGCCAGATGGGAAATACTTACCGAGCATAACGACGATGTTTGCATCGACGCCAGTTAAAGCTTTTGGTAAGACGATTTTGTTAACCTCATTCTTTTCATTTTTCCAAGTGATGTTGAAGAGGTTAATAGGATCAAGTTCGTTTTCCTTGAGTGCCTTGAGAGCTTTTGCTCTAGTTTCTGGATCAACATGCGATGGATTAAGCATTTCATCATACGTTGGTCCGAATGGAATTTTTGACATACTAAATTGCTCCTTTTTCTTTCAAAAATTTATCCAATGTTTCAAGATTTGGTTCCATTGGTTCAGGCATGGATACTGCCTTTTGACCATTGACTGGATCTTTTAAACCGTTTCCAGTAACGATTGTTGTAACGGTTTCATCAGGCGAGATGATACCTTGTTCAACAGCTTTTCTAATTCCCGCTATTGCTGCTACACCAGCAGGTTCACCAAAGATGCCTTCGGTTCTTCCTAATAAAGACATTGCTTTAATAATGTCCTCATCTGGTACAGCGATCCAAGCACCTTTTGAAAGCTTCACTGCATTAATAGCTTTCACAGGGTTACGAGGAATACCAACAGCGATAGAATCAGCAAGAGTGTTCTCATCAGCTTCTTTTAGAGGCTCACCAGTTTGACTTGAAATAACAAATGGTGCGCATCCAGTTGATTGAACACCTAAGATTTTTGGGATTCGTTTAATTAAACCTAACTTGTAAAACTCTGCAAATCCCTTATAAACACCACCAATAGAACATCCGTCGCCTACAGATATTGCTACCCAATCGGTTGGTTCGAAGTCAAGTTGCTCGGCTATTTCCATTGCAACAGTTTTCTTGCCTTCAACCATGAAAGGATTAATGGCGGCATTACGGTTATACCAACCGTATTTATCGATAGCTTGCTTTGATAAAGAGAAAGCGGCTTTGTAGTCACCATCAACTTTAACTAAAGTAGCACCGTATAAACAAATTTGAGTGGCTTTGCCAATCGGGGCTCTTTTTGGAACAAAGATAACTGCTTTAAGTCCCATATGAGCAGCCTGACAAGCACAGCTTGATGCGGCATTTCCAGTTGAAGAACAAGCAATAACTTTCGCGCCAGCTTCAATAGCTTTTAAAACCGCTACACCACTAGCACGGTCTTTGCTTGATCCGCTTGGATTTAATCCATCATCTTTTACATATAGTCTTTTCACGCCTAATTCTTTTTCTAGATTTCTAGCGTGGTAAAGAGGAGTCCATCCAACACGGAGCATCTCATCAATATGGTCTTCTTTAATTCCCATGATTGGAGCGTATCTCCACATTGAATAGTTTTTATTATTCTTAAAGTACTCTTTTGTGAGAATAGATTTTAATGCATCGTAGTCATAAACAACATCGAGAATACCTTTTTCGCCACAGTGTGGGCAGGTTAAATTGACCTCATCTGGTTTAAAGAATTCCCCGCAAATCGTGCATTTATAACCTTTTATGTATGAACTCATTATTTTCCCTCCCCAACTTGTTTAATGAATTTACGAGTAATATTTTTCGCAACCATTAAACGATATTCTTTGTTGGAACGTTGATCATCGATAGGCGAAATAATCTTAGAATATTTTTCAACAAATTCTTCGCATCTATCGAGAAGCTCTTTTTGAGTTAAACCTTCAATTTCTTTTTCTAATTCGTGACTTCTACGAACTGTAACAGCGGTAGAGCCAAATGCGAGAGCAAATTTCGAAATCTTACCATCTGTTATAGAGTAAAGACCTGCAACACTCACTTTTGAAATTGAATCAGCTTTTCTAGAACCGACTTTGTACCACATATCACCGTCATAGGAGAAACGAGGGAACATAATTTCAGTAATTAGTTCATCGCTTCTACGGTCGACTTTTCTAACGCCTAAGACAAAGTTTTCAGCTTTAACTAATCTAACGCCATTCTTGGACTCGAGTTTAACAATAGCATCTAAAAGATAATCGATGACAATCGTATCTCCTGCTGGAGAGGCATTAGCGATATTGCCAGGAAGAGTTGCAAAATGACGAATATTTATTGAGGCAACTTCCCCAACAGCTTCTTTTAATAATTTTGGAGTCAAAGGATGATTATAAATTTCATCTAATGTTGCAGTTGCGCCTATGTGAATATATTCCTTATCTTCATAAATTTTATTAAGTTCGTTTAAGTTGGAAATATATAAAACATCCTTATCAAATTTTGGAAGCAATCCTGCTGCATTTCTTTTTAGAACCATCATATCGGTTCCACCTGCAACAATATAAGCGTCATGAGAAGCAAGGAAATTTAAAGCGTCTTCTTTTGAAGCCGGGATGTATTTTACCATAAGCCTTCTCCTTCCTTCGCTGCTCTTAAAATAGCATTGACGATTGATTGATAACCTGTACATCTGCAGAGATTTCCAGAAAGAGCTTCGCGAACTTCTTCTTCACTTGGATGAGCATTGCTAGCAAGCAAAGACTGAGCCGCAAAAATCATTCCTGGGGTGCAGAAACCACATTGTGAACCACCTTCATCAGCAAAACATTCTTCTAACACTTTGAATTGTTTTGTTTTCTTGAATTCTTCGAGAGTGATGATTGAATGACCATTAACATTAGCAAGCGGCATCAAACATGAATTAATACCTTTGCCATCCATGAGAACTACGCACGCACCACAACTTCCTTCGCCGCATCCTTCTTTGGTTGCGGTAAGTTTAAAGTGTAAGCGCAAAGCGTCAATAAGTCTCATCGAAGGATCAAGATCAACTTCGACTACTTTATTGTTTAAGGTAAATTTAATATTTGCCATTATTAATTACCTCCATAAGATATTCAGGAGTAGCAGGAATAGAATGGATTTCTTTCTTGATTGCATTCTCAATTGCTAAAGCAAGAGCTGGAGCGCCACCAACAAAGGTTAATTCACCCATACCTTTAGCTCCATCAGCACCATAAATGAATGGATTGTCAATAAAGGCAGTTTCCATAGGAGGTGCATCAACTGCGGTTGGAACAATATAATCTGTCAAACCTTTTTGTCTAAATTTACCATTTTCGCAGCGCAAATTTTCTAAGTAACCATATCCAAGTGCTTGAAGTAGACCGCCATCAGCTTGACCAACAGCGATTCTTTCATCGACAACTCGACCAACATCATAAGTTGACCAAGTGTGCTTAACTTCAACTTGATATGTAATTGGGTTAACTTCAACTTCTACAACATTGACGCCCCAAGAATATGATGGATAGGCATCACCTTGCATAGTCGCTTCGTCCCAATGGATATAACTTGGACCGACATAAGGTTCGATATGCTCTTGTCTAACACCTTTTTTCCAAATCTTTTTAAGATTCTTCGCAGCTTTTTCCATAAGGAATCCAACAATAATAATTGTTCTAGAAGCTGCGGTCGGGCCTGTATCTGGAGTTGCATCTGTATCTGGTCCATCCATCGTTACTTGTTCATCTGGTAGACCGAGATTTTTTGCGACAATCCTTTTCAAAGTTGTTCTACAACCTTGACCCATATCAACGCTAGAAGCATAGCAATAGACATGGTCATTTTCGTCTTTAACTAATTTAACTTTGCCTTTAATAATGTCTGATTCTCCCGAACCAGTAAATCCGCATCCATGAAGGAATAAAGACATACCAATTCCTTTGAGACATCCGGGTTTTGAATATTCCTTTACCTTGCGTTTGTAATCGCTCATTTCCATTGCTTTGTTAATAAGTTCTGGTAGGATTATTGGATCGTGGAAATGTCCACTATTTGTAGTAACATCACCATGTTTTGCAAGGTATTTTAATCTAAGTTCGAGTGGATCAACCCCAATTTCTTTTGCGATATGATGAATAAACATTTCCATCGCAAAAATAGTTTGAGGAGAGCCGAAACCTCTGAATGCTGCACAAGGAACATGATTTGTCATGCAAGCATCGCCAACAATATCAATATTTTCAAAAACATATGCGTTGCACGATGCAATTAGAGCACGTGATAAAACGACACCGCTGCAACCTTTATAGGCACCACCATCCAATTTGATGTGGGCTTTAATACCTAGAATCTCATTGTTTTCGCCAATCAAAGCTTCATATTCGCTATGAGAAGGATGACGTTTTGTAGAGAAAACAATGTCTTCCGGTCTTTCATAAATCATTTTTACTGGACGATGAAGCTTAAGTGCAGCGGTTGCAACTTGAGAGCCAGTTAGCGATGGATAATGTTCTTTGCCACCAAAGGCTCCACCAACTGCTGGTTGAATTACTCTAACTTGATCATCGCCAAGCCCTAAAGACCTCATTACAGCCCGTTTGATATAGAATGGACACTGCATCGATCCTGTGAGCGTAAGTTTATCGTTTTCATCAAAATATGCAATAATTGCTTGGTTTTCGAGATATGCTTGTTCCTGGAACGAAGTCTCGTAAGTACGTTTAATAACTCTTTTTGCTTTCTTCTTAGCGGCTTCATAGTCGCCCTTTTTAAAAGCTTTATGGATGTATGATTCGCTCATATCAAAAACAGGAGTTTCTTCAATATAATCAACCTTTGTTTCTTCAACGAGTTTGTTCAAAACTTCCATGTTTTCACCGACAAAAATGCCGATTCCTTCACCAAGATAGTTAACTCTACCATCGGCAAAGACTGGCCAATCGGAAAAGATGATATTGACAACATTTTCTTTTACATCGCTGCGGTCAAAATAATAATAACCTTCTGGAAGTTTAGGAAGATGAACCGCCTTGATTTTTCCTCTCGAAATTGTAGATCTTAACGTCTTAGCAAACAGGGCGTTATCGAAAGGAATGTCATCACTAAAAAGTGCTTCTCCAGCAAATTTCGCTGCAAAATCCACTTTTTTAACTGATGTTGGATATTTCGATTTCACTATTTTTCCGCCTTTATATATTTGAGAGCTTTGGTTGGGCATTTGCTGACGCAGAGGCCGCAACGGAAGCATTTTTCTTTATTGAATTTTGGAGTGCCATCCATTTCAATTGCAAAATATGGACACACTTTGCTGCATGTTCCACATTTAATACATTTTCCAGCATCAAGTTGTGGAACGTCGCCCTTCTCATAAGCGACACGGTTAACTAATTTTGTATTAATAACTTCCTCGACTGAAGAGAAACCGTATTTTGTAAGTGCGGCTGGTAGATCATCAATAATCTTCTTATATAAATCTTTTCCTCTTAACATAGCCGCTGAAAGCATTTGAACTGCCGAAGCACCAGCAAGGAGGAATTCGATAACATCGCTTGCAGAGGCAATACCACCAACACCAATAACAGTTAAAGATGGTTCAGCATTCTTAATTGTATAGACGGTTGCTAAAGCAATGTTTTTAATATATGGTCCGCTAGTCCAAGCAAAACCTTTAGCATTTCCATAGATGATATTACGTGATTCGATATCAATTTTCATGGATGGACCAAGAGAGTTAACTGCCACAACACCATTCGCACCATTGACTTTAATCGTATGAGCAAAACCTTCTGGGTCAGGCATGTGGGCTGAAATCTTCATATAAAAAGGTTTTTTAGTTAATGAACGAATTGTTCTAACTGTTTCTCCTAAAGCATTTAAATCATTTCCAACATAGTGGGTAGATACTTCAAATGCATCGGCGTATTTATCAAGAAGTGGAATAAGCACTTCCATATCTTCTTTGGTGTAACCAACCGAGATAATTAAAGGCTTACCGATTGAATGTTTCTTGTAATAAGGTAAGAATTCATTGAGCCATTTTTCTTTGGTGTATTCTGTCCAAAGTTCACAGTTCATAATGTAATCTTTGTCACCATAAATACATGGATGTGGAATGTGAGCATCTTTTGTCGAAATCGTTTTCGCGACAATTGCACCACAACCAGCAACTTGCTCTAACCATAACATTTTTTCAGCATCGCCAACTAAAGGTCCTGCTGCTGGCATCAATGGGTTATCAATCTTAATGCCATCAAATTTACAACTTAAATCCATTATTTTGCCTCCTTTAATGAATCCCAAAGTTGTTTGGAATAAGTATTGCATTTAGTAAACTCATTATTCAGTTTTTTATTAACAACTTTGTAGTCTTTAACTTGGAGCTTGCCACCTATAAATACATGAGAAGGTTTAAAGTTAGGGAAGGTTCCATAGAAGAGATGACCAAAAGCATTACTTTCATCCATCTTGGTAAACGGAGTGTATTTCACTCTTAAGAAATCGGCTTCGTAATCTTTGGCGATTTCTCCTAACTTAATACCAAAGGTATTTGATATATATTTATAGGAAGTCTTAAGCATATTTAAGACATCCCCTAAGTTAAGCTCTGTTGGTTGTTTATTTTTTAGATGCGAAGTATATAAAACATTCATATATTCGCTAGCCATATTAGAATTCAAACCATCGTTGCCAACCATAACCGGAATATCGTGTTCAAGATAAGTTTTAACATCAGGTAATCCGACAGCGTTATTCATATTCGAAGTTGTATTAACGACCATATAGGCTTTTCTATTTTTGATAATCTCAAGTTCGTCATCATTAAGGAAAACACCATGAACAATCAAAGAATTAGGTTTAATTAAGCCATATTTATCAAATCTAGAAATAATGTTCATTTTATATTTGTTTAACGAGTCTTCCTCGTCCATATCTGATTCAGCAACATGAACATGAATTGGGAATTCGTTTTTCTTAGAAATCTTCTTAAGTGTTTTATCGCTTAACGACATTGAAGCGTGCATTCCAAATAAGCCATGAACTTTATCGTTTTGGTTTTTCTTTGCAAAAGTAATATTTTCTTTAATGCATTCATCGACATTATAGCGATCAGATGTTTCAAAACAATATAGGCCTCTTATGCCTGCGACACCACTGACGGCCTTACTTAATTTTTTAAGAGAACCTTTAATTTCACCACTCGCATGATGATCTATAACAGTTGTGACGCCATTGAGTAAGAATTCGTATGAAGCAGCAATACCGCTATAATAGGTCATTTCATTAGTAAGTTTTGCATCAAGCTTCCACCACATTTGATCAAGGATGTCTTGAAAGTTTTTAGGGTTGAAAGGAAGAGCTAAACCCCTAGCAAAAATCGAATAAATATGAGCATGATTACAAACAAAACCAGGAATTAATAAATCGCCTGTAAAGTCAATTTCTTTGGCTTCTGCAGGTTTTTTATAATTTTTCATAGAACCTACTTCAATGATTTTCTTATCAAAAATAACATATCCGTTTTCGATATAATTTGTGTAATCATAAATTCTTGCATTAATAATTGCTTTCATTTTATTTTTCCCCACAATTAATCAATTTTCCCTGCGATTCAATAATCTTTCTATTCTTTAACACAAAGCTTCCTCTTCTTAAAACATGAATAAATTGTCCAGAAGAAATTAAGCCGTCGTAGATTGAGTAATCGCATTTTCCATGGTTTTCGTTTTCGATTGTAGAATCATCTTCTTTAAAAAATCCTAAATCAGCATCAAGGCCTTCCTTAATCAATCCTTTAGATACGAAATCTTGTACCTTGGCAGTATTAACGCTCATCTTATCGATAATCTCATCTCCAAAGCGCCTATACATAAGTGGGAAGGCGTGTTCGACACCACCAACTCCAAGTGGGAAACCTTTTAAAGTTGGGCAGTCTTTATCAGCCTTCATAAATGCACAATGATCGGTTCCAATTGAAATAATATCTTTGTAATTCGCTACTAAAAGTTGTCTTTCCCTCTCGCTTCTTAGTGGAGGAGCGAAAGTAAACAATCTGCCGTTTTCTTCATCTAAAACAGAATTATTAAAGATAAAGTATTGAGGACAAGATTCAACATAGAAGTTTTTATTCAAAATATCTCTGAATTGTTCTTTTAAAGCTTTAAGAGTTTGTCCACTTGAACAATGAACCATATAGAAGTTTCCGCCGGTCTCTTTAACATATTTAGCGAGTTTTAAGGCTTCACTAGTTTCGGCTATGCTTGGTCTAGATAAAGATAAATCTTTATATGTATATTTATCTCTTAAATCGATTAAATCGTCATTCTCGATATGCGCGCAAATCAGCACGTTGTATTTTTTGCTTAATTTGAGTAATTCAATGATGTCTTTATCGTAAGTTCGACGATGCGTATCGGAATATGTTGTAAATAGCTTAATTGTTCTCATTCCAAGCTCAACGGTTTTCTTTACGTATTCTTCCAAAGACCCGTTAGGTTCTCTAATACAAGCGTGGAAATGATAATCGACAAGTGATTTCTTTGCTAAATTAAGTCTTTCATAGAACGATTTTTCGAGTTCTTCGGCATTTCTAGTTGGATCTAGGAAATCAACAATTGTGGTTACTCCACCATAAATTGCGCATTTGCTACCATAATAAAAATCATCAACAGAAGTAACTTTTCCGCAGTTGAGCTCAAAGTGAACATGCGGATCAATTAAGCCAGGCAGAACCTTAAGATTTGATGCATCAAACACTTCTTTTGCATCGACTTCTTCTTTTCCGATATAAGAAATCTTCTCGTTTAAAATAGCGAGATTAACTTTCTCAAATTTACCATTAATGTAAACTAAACCATTTTTAACAAGAAGATCGTTCATTTTATTTTTTCTCTTTCATTGCCTCAAAAATCTTTTGAGGAGTGATTGGTAAGCTATGGATTCTAACTCCAAAGGCATTATAAACAGCGTTACATAAAACGGCTGGAGGTGTATCAATACCAATTTCACCAACTGATTTAGCACCAAATGGGCCAGTTGGCTCATACGAATCAGCAAATTCAGTAACAAGTTCACCAACTTCTTTTACAGTTGGAATGTGGTACATATCGAAATTATCTGACACCAATTTACCATTTGGAGTGTATAAAACTTCTTCACTAGAAGCCATTCCATAACCTTGAATGACACCACCTTCAACTTGCCCTCTAGCAAGCATTGGGTTGATGGTTGTACCACAATCAGTGATGGTGACATACTTCACCATCTTATATTCATAGGTTTCTGTATCGAATTCAAATTCGCCAAATGCCGCCATAAATGGAGGTGGCGAAACATGTCCGTGAAAGGATTCTGTAACAGCGATTTGATGTGTATCGTTATTGTAAAGTCGACCTGTTGAAAGATCTTCTAAAGTGACACTCTTGTCACCAGAAGTGAAGGTTTTGCCGTCAAATTCAACTAAATCGGGCTTAACTTTTAATTCTTGGGCAGCTTCTTTAATGAGTCTTTCTCTCATCTTGACAGCAGCGTTATAAGCAGCATTACCACTAACATAGGTTGTAGATGAAGCATAAGCACCACAATCGTATGGAGTTAAGTCAGTATCAGAAGAATAAATAATAATCTTATCCATAGTTGTGCCAAGTTCTTCAGCAACAATTTGAGAAATAATGGTATCGCTACCTTGTCCAATATCAGTTGCACCAACAGTGACCATGTATGAGCCACCATCGTTGAGTTTGATTGTACAAGAACCCATATCTAAGAACGGGATTCCGCTACCTTGCATAGCGATTGCGCAACCAACAGATCTAACTTTATGTGGACCGACTTGTTTAACAGGATATTTTTCATCCCAATTCATAAGTTCACGTCCACGTTTAATGCAGTACGGGAGCTTGCATGACTCCATAATCATAGCAGTACCTTCGGTACCTTCACCCATGATTTCAAAGATTGGGGATGTTTCTTTTTCTTTCATCGAGTTGATTTCACGAAGTTCGATTGGATCCATACCCATCTTTTTCGCAAGCATATCAATCGTTGATTCTAAGGCATAGTTACCTTGGATTGCTCCATAACCACGATATGCTCCAGCAGGAACATGATTAGTGTAAACAACTTTGCCACCAAATCTGACTGCTTTAACTTTGTTATAAAGTGGCAAAACTTTTGAGCCGACAATCATAAAGACTGTTAAAGCATGCTCGCCATATGCACCAGTATCGCTTAAAGCACGACAATCAATTGCCTGGATTTTACCATCTTTATTTGCACCGATACGCAATGCAATGCGCATTGGGTGACGTGTATAGGAAGAACCGAAAACTTCTTCACGAGTATAAACGAGTTTAGAAGGACGATTGGTTCTTAAAGTAACTAATGAAACAAACATTTCGCCATGGAAAGCTTGTTTACCACCAAAACCTCCACCAACACGGGGTTTAATAACGCGAACCTTATCAACTGGAAGGCCTAACGTCTTACAAATGATACGACGCATGTGGAATGGAGTTTGGGTTGTAGAATAAACCACTAATCTATTGTGCTCATCTAAACGAGCATTGGAGGCGTGTGGCTCCATCATCGCATGGGCTTGAGCTTGTGTATAGAAAGTTTCATCGACAACATAATCGCATTTTGCCAATTCTTCTTCGACATTGCCTACTTCCATTTCATAAGCAGTCGCAATGTTTCTTTTTGGCTCAAAACCAATTGGGAACATTTCATGAATCTTGTCCTCTGGATGGATGACCGATTCATTATCCATAGCCTTTTCAAAATCTAAAACAGGCTCTAGCACTTCGTAATCGACTTTGATGAGCTTCATTGCTTCAAGAGCAGTTTCTTCATCTTCGGCCGCAACAACAGCGACTTCATCGCCGACATAACGGACATATTCGTCTAAGACGAACTTATCATGTGGAGATGGTTCTGGATAACCTTGTCCTGCACGTGTAAATGGAACATGAGGGACATTTTTATAAGTTAAGATACAGGCTACACCTGGATATTTTTCAGCTTCGCTTGTGTCGATATCTCTGATATGTGCGAAGGCATGTGGTGATCTTAAAACTTTTAAGACTAAAGAATTTTGAGCAGCGAGATCGTCAGTAAAGACGGCGCGACCCATCATGATACCTTTACCATCAACACTTGGGGTAATATTATTAACTACTTTAAATTTTCTCATTTTTCTTCACCCCCTAAATAAGCACGGATGGCTTTTTGTTGAGATTGATAACCAGTGCATCGACAAAGATTACCTTTTAGGTATTCCTTAATTTCTTCAGCACTTGGATTTGGATTTTCTTTTCTTAAAGCGTGGACCATAAGAGCAAAAGCAGCATTACAATAACCGCATTGATCAGCGCCTTCTTTAGAGAAGCATTCACTTAATTTAGCGGCTTCTTCTTGAATTGATTCCACAGTTTCAACTTTATGACCAGCAACTCTAACGGTTAAGATAGAGCAAGACAAAACTGGTTTATCATCCAATAAAACGGTGCAGACGCCGCATGAAGAGGCATTGCAACCTTTCTTAACGGATTTAACGCCTATGGAGCGAAGAGTATCTAAAAGATATTCATTAGCTTTAACATTGACTTCTTTTTCAAGTCCATTGAGGTTAAATTTCACTAGCATTATTTATTTACCTCCTCAAGTCCACGTTCAACGTAAACTTTTACGAGTTCTTTACGATATTCACCTTTGGTGGCGATAGAATCACCAACTTTAATTTCTGTAGCAGCGATTCTAGCGGCTTCTTTAAAATCGCTACCGCCATTATTAAGATATTCCATCGTCTTAGTTAATCGTGTCGCAACAAGTGGACGTGATCCAACGACAACAACATATTTCTCACCTTTGGTGATACAGATATTTAGGATTGGATAATCCAAGGAAGTTAAACAAACTTTTTTAAAGAATGCTCGAGCATCTTTCTTTTGAATTCTAATATGAGTAAGAATTCCATCATAGAAACCTGGTTGAGCAAGATATTCTTCTAAAGACATAGTCTTACTTGGATAGAATTGGAGTTCGACTTCAAATCCCAAAAGAACCGCAATTAAATCGGAGAATCCATACTTTCCGTACACGGAACCACCAACAGTGGCCACGTTTCTAAAAGCTGGACCCATGATTTGAGAAACGGCCTCAGAGATAACTCCATTGGATAGACCTTTAATCAATGAAGATTGTTCGAGTTCTCTTTGACTGACCATTGAGCCAATTTCAATATAGGCACCTTTATCCTCGATTTTCTTAAGGTTTAGTCTGCTTAAGTCAATGAGAGTATCAACTTGAGCGTTTCCTTTCTTTAACCAAAGACCGCCACCAATGATTTTGTTTTTGGGTGAGGCCTTTAGGAGTTTGTAAGCTTCTTGCCATGAGCCAACGCTTACATAAGAATTAGCTTTCATAAGTTAGTTCCTTTCCCTGCTTTACTAAACGATTATAATCTTCGATTGTATCAACATCGAAATTGATGAACGGATCATCTACTTCGACATAATTGACATAGTCAATATTTGAATTAATGAACGCTCTTAAATTTGAATTAATATTTTCTTGTTTAAGTTTGTTCACCATTTCTTTATTCAAAAATAAAGGATGACCGCTTTTACCTTTATATGTTGGTATAGTGATGATTCCTTTGTTAGTAATGATTGCGCTTATTGTTTTTGAAGAAACATTTGAAATATCTCCAGGAAGAATTAATAGATCAGAATCGATATCTTTAATTCCGGCTTTCACAGACGAAAACATTCCAAGTTCATAATCCTTGTTATAAACAACTTTGAAATTGCTAAGATATGGTCTAAGTTCTTTGTCGAATTTACCTGTCACCACGACAAGTTCATCCACAAGCGAACTTAAAGATGCGATTGTATTTAAAATTAATGGCTTATCATTGACCTTCAGGAGCAATTTATTTGTTTTAGCGCGGCTAGAACATCCGCCAGCGAGAATTAGGCCAGTCATCATGAATTATTTATAATTCTACACGAGCGGTTAAGCGCTTTCAAGTATACGTTGCGCGTATAAGAGTATGAAATAGGTATTTAAATTTTGAATATATATTCAAAATATATAATATTCTTAATTTAAAATATTTTTATATTTTGGATGCTAGTTATATAATTAGGAAGCGATAAAGGAGATATTTATGTCAAGATATGTAGTTTCATTAGGTGGTAATGCTCTTGGAAATAACGCCGAAGAACAGAAAGCCCTTCTCGTCGGTGTTGCTAAAAGCATTGTTCACCTTATTAAATTAGGACACGAAGTTATTATTGTTCATGGCAATGGACCACAAGTTGGAATGATTAATTTAGCGTTCACGGAATCAACTTCTGCTCCAGATATGCCATTCCCAGAATGCGGAGCAATGTCACAAGGTTATATTGGCTTCCACATTCAAAACGCAATTTATAATGCTTTAAAGGAAGAAAAACTTAAAAGAAATGTTGTTACACTTGTTTCACAAGTGCTCGTTGATAAAAACGATCCAATGTTCTTAAGCCCATCCAAACCAGTCGGTGCCTTCTATAGTGAAGAAGAAGCTAAGAAGATTGCCGCTGAAAAAGGCTACACAATGAAAGAAGATGCTGGTCGTGGTTGGAGAAGAGTTGTTCCTTCCCCGCTTCCAATCGATGTCATCGAAAAAGAATCGATTGCAACCTTAGTTAAACAAGGCGATATCGTTGTTTGCGCAGGCGGAGGCGGTATTCCTGTCATCAAGAACGGCGAAAAACTCGAAGGCGTCGCTGCCGTTATTGACAAAGACTATGCTTCTGCAAAAGTTGCAGCATTAGTTGATGCTGATTATCTTGTTATCTTAACCGCTGTCGATAATGTGTACATTAACTACCGTAAGCCAGATGAAAAGAAACTTGAAAGCGTTTCTAAAAAAGAAATGGAAGAATATCTTAAAACTGACTACTTTGCCAAAGGTAGCATGTATCCAAAAGTCAACGCTTGCGTTAAGTTCTTAAACGAAAAGCCTGGCAAAACTGCAATTATTTCTTCTTTAGAGAAAGCAAATCTCGCTGTTGAATTAAAAGCGGGAACCATCATTAAATAACCAAAATTATTTATGAAAAGGCGACTCGTATGAGCCGCTTTTTTTACATCTTAAATTTATCAAATCGCATTGCGATTGTATCTATTACTAGCATTGTATCAATCAAGGGTTCACCAATACCGAGCAAGTACTTAATTGCTTCAGCGCATTGAATATTTGAAACTATTGCAACAGCTAGAGGGAAAACTCCTCTATCGCTTTCTTTAATCTCTTTTGTAATGTTAGGAATAGATGAGAATAGCGATCTAAAGTCACGTTTTGATTCAGGTGTTACCAATGTAACCTGACCTTTAAATCCACCAACTCCTGCGACCACCAAAGGAATTCTATTCTTACTACAAACATCATTGAGAATAAACTCGGTATCAAAATTATCCACGCAATCTAAGATGATGTCATAATCTTTGATTATTTTATCAGCGTTTTTTTCATCTAATTTTTCTTTATAAATAACAATTTTTGTATCGCTATTTTTGCCTAAAAATTTGTCTTTAATAATTTCGACTTTGGTTTTACCAACATCACTCTCACCATAAAGGACTTGTCGAGGTAAATTATCTAAAGATACTTCATCAAAATCAATGATTCCTAAAGTTCCGATTCCGATGGATGATAAATACAGAATGTTAGAACTTCCTAACCCGCCCGCGCCTACGACTAAAACTTTGCTCTTAAGCAATTTTTCCTGTCCTACTTCACCGATTTCTTTTAAAAAGGTGGAGCAATAATATTTTTCAATTTGTCTTTTAGACAATTTAGACATATTATCCACCACCACGAATGTAAACCAAATCGACTTTATCGCCTTCTTTTAAATAGACATTTTCGAAATCTTTCGTGCGATAGAAGACGTTATTCACGCCAACAACTAGCCAAGGAACAGCTTCAACATTTCGATATCTTAAAAGATCTCCGATCGAGAAAACGTCAGGATATTCACTAGAAGTAACGCAGTCTACAGTTAATCTCATCAACTTTATTATAAACGAAAAACTTCTTGGCAAAATAAAATTGATTCTTGTTTTTATTATTAAGCAAAATTAAACTTTAAAATTGTTTGGAAGTGTTCTTGCTTCAAGAGGTTGATATTATGATGTTAAAAATCAAAGATTGGTTCATTAAATATCGTTTGGAAATATTAACGATAACCATTTTAATTTTATCTGGATGCCTAGGGCATTTTATCCACGAAATTTTCCACAACGAAATCGTTATTAAAGTACTTGGTGTGCTATTCCCAGTTAACGAAACGACTTGGGAACACATGAAACTTTTATGGTATCCGTTCTTGTTTGCTGGAATCATTCTTTCTATTAAAGAAAAGAACTGGGGCTATTTTGGTAGTTTCACCGTTTGCGGACTTCTTTCAATTCTATCGGTTCTAGGAGCCTTCGCTATTTATGAAAGCTATTCTATTGTTGCACTAGTTTTACCAGACATCATTTTAGTTATGATGTGCTTCATCTTCTTAGGTATACTTGCGTTCCATCTTGCAAAGCAAGAATTCATGAAAAAATCTCTCATCTTCTGGATTGTTATCGCAGTGCTTATTACCGCATCAATAATTACATTAACTTATATACCGGGCGATGGTTATATCTTCAAAGATAACGAAGGGTTAAAAGAAGCCTTCGCCAAATAGAAAAAGACCTCCCTCAGGGGAGGTTTTATTAAAAAACCACCAGGTTAAACCTGATGGTTATTTGAGTTGTTTTAGATTAATGCTTCAAATTTTCTTCTAACGTCGAGAATACGATAAACCAGTATTTCTTGTTCGTTAATACTAAATAAAATTATATATCTTCGATTTACAATCGATTTTCTTACTACAAATGGAAAAGTTCGATTCATTTCAAAAATCGGATTCTTTTCTGGATAATTACTCAAATTATCAATTGTTGCTTTTATTTCATCGTCAAGTTTTATAGCCGCTTCTTTTGAAGCATTCAAAACAAAAGAAACGCAATTCTGCCAATCGGCATATGCGTTTGATGTCAAAACGATTTTTAAAACAGCCATCACTTTGCCTCAATCATTTCTCTTATACGCTTGTGAGCTTCTTCAGGAGAATAAGTCTTATCGCCAGCCAAATAAGATGAATACGCTTCAAGAACCAATTCTTGCGCTCTAAGTTCTTGCTCGCGTTTTTCAAAAGAAGCGATATCCATGACAACCAACTCTCCTTGCCCGTTTTTAGTTAAGTAAATTGGTTCACCGCTCTCTTTGCACTTTTCGGCCACCTTATTGTAATTTTGACGGATTTCAGCAGATGCCATGATAATCATACGTTATCCTCCATAGTAGTTTTTTACTATTTAAAGTATATAATATTACTATTTGCACAACAAGGTTTTATATAAAAAACCACCAGGGTAAACCTGATGGTTATATAAGTTTAGGTTTAGAAATTATAAAACCATTACTCTAGTGACGCCTGAAATAGCTTCAAGAGCAGCTTTGTCAACTTCGCCACTGACTTCGGCTAATAGGGCACCAAATGCACCCTTTAAACCGGAAACAAGTTTTTTAGCACCTGCTTTAGAAACAATATCGCTCACTTCTTTAACTTTATCGCCTTCAAATAAGACGACGACACGTTTGCCTTCTTTTTTGCCAAGATCTAAACGTGGATAGTTAACGGAGTTGATGATATTACCATTTTCGACATAGTCGACAACTTGGCTAGCTGCCATTGCAGCACAGTTATCTTCGGCTTCTTCGGTGGAAGCACCTAAGTGAGAAATAGCGACGACGCCTTCCATGTTTGCAGTCTTATGATTTGGGAAGTCGGTCACATAGCGACGGACTTTACCAGCTTTGATTGCTTCTTCTAAGTCGTTATCGTTAACGATTGCGTCACGTGCGCAGTTGACGATGATGACACCGTCTTTCATCTTAGCAAATGCTTCTTTATTAAGCATACCTCTGGTAGCATCTAATAATGGAACGTGAACCGATATATAATCAGCACGTTTATAAAGTTCATCATAAGAGACGATTTCCATATCTTTTGGGAAAAGATGTTTGTTCTTTTCAATGGTGGCTGCACTTGGTTCAACACCAATAACATGCATTCCAAGAGCACCAGCAGCTTGAGCGACCAATGCACCAATTGCACCACAACCAATAACGCCTAAGGTTTTGCCAAGGATTTCGGTTCCAGCAAATGCACCTTTAGCTTTTTCCATTGATTTATTGATAGCTTCGTCTTCTTTATTAGCTTTGACCCATTCCATGGATCCACGAATGTCTCTTGCAGCTAAAAGCATAGCGGCGATAGTTAATTCTTTAACCGCATTAGCGTTAGCACCTGGAGTGTTAAAAACAACGACACCTGCTTTAGCGTAAACATCTAATGGAATGTTATTAACTCCAGCACCCGCTCTAGCGACAGCGACAACGCGTTTTGGAAGTACCATTTCATGCATCGCAGCTGAACGCACTAAAATAGCGTCTGCTTCGTTAATATCTTCAGTGACTTTATAAGAGGAAGGTAAAACCTTCATTCCCACTGGGGAAATTTTGTTTAAACAAAGAATATTCATTATTTATGAGCCTCTTCGAATTCTTTCATGTAAGCGACGAGAGCTTTGACGCCATCGATTGGCATTGCATTATAAATAGATGCACGTAAACCACCAGTGGAACGGTGTCCTTTAAGGTTGGTGAATTTGTATTTTTTAGCGCCTTCAAGGAATTCGGCATCCATCTCTTCGCTTGGAGTGCGGAAGGTAACGTTCATAAGTGAACGGCAACTCTTATCGACATATGGGATAAATAATTTAGATTTATCTAAATAATCATATAAGATTTTGGCTTTTTCTTCGTTGATTTCTTTACGTTTTGCAAGTCCACCGTTAGCGAGTAACCATTTGAAGACTAAACCACAAATGTAGATTCCATATGTTGGTGGGGTGTTATACATCGAACCATTTTCAGCGTGGAGTCTATAATCAAGATAAGCTGGAAGTGGATTTCTTGGAGTTCTAGCAAGTAAATCCTCTCTAATGATACAGATAGTGACACCGGCAGGACCGACGTTCTTTTGAGCGCCAGCATAAATCATGCCAAATTTCTTAACATCGATTGGTTCACTTAAGAAGCATGATGACATATCGTTAATTAATGGAATATCACCAGTCTCTGGATATTCTTTCCATTTTGAACCATAGATGGTGTTGTTATCACACATATAGACATAATCGGCATCTTTATCAAATTTGACGCCTTTCATATCTGGAATCTTTTTAAAGCCGTTTTCTTCACCAGAAGCGACGACATTGACTTCACCATAAAGCTTTGCATCTTTGATGGCTTTCTTTGTCCACACACCAGTGTTGATATAATCAGCTTTACCTTTGACCATGAAGTTCATTGGAATCATGGCGAACGCAAGGGTTGCGCCACCTTGCATAAATAAAACTTTGTAATTGTCTGGGATGCCAATTAGTTTACGTAAATCAGCTTCAGCTTCATCAATGATGCCTTGATAAACTTTGCTTCGATGCGACATCTCCATAACCGACATACCACAGCCGTGATAGTCGAGCATTTCTCCTGCGGCGGTCTTAAGTACTTCTTCTGGAAGCATTGCTGGACCGGCTGAGAAGTTATAAATTCTACCCATTGAATCTCCTCCTTATTTAATTCTTTTGGATTCAAGATAATAACGCTTTTCGACAGCGTGTCCCATCGAGAAGGCTTTTCTCGGTAAGACTTCATCTTTAGCAATATATGCGAATATATCGCTTTTTGTTAGTGCAGGCATAATTAACGCCACACTATTAGGGTTATTTTTAGCAACTTCAATCGTTTGATCTTCGTCGTGAATATAATCGACCGAAGTTTCTTTGTGATTCTTCAAATAAGAATCAATATATGTTTGAACAATCTTATAAGCCTCTGGTCCTACTTTTGGAAGTGAAACTTCTTTCTTTCCAAAGCTAGATGAATAAATATAAGATTTGTTTTCACCTTCAAGCACTTTTTCTAATCCAGGAACAAAATCTTTATCTGGGTTAAAGACGACGCGGTGAATCGGTTCAAAAATCAAACCTTCATCATAGATGTTTAGCGCTTCAACTAAAGCGTATCGAGCAGGATGATTTTCCTTTTCTTGTTCACTGAGTGAAACTTTGATTTGATCCCAGTGCGCCTTCGCGGTCGCTAAAGAATGGTTTCCATCACCGACGATGAAAAGTAATCCATTATTATTCTCTTTTAAGAGCTTTTCAAATTGAGCGATGATTTCTTTAGTGTTTGTAATCTTATAACCGGTGATATGACCACCGTTTTTCATTAGATCAAAGTCGTAGACTTTCTTAAAAGAATTTCTTCTTTCATAAAGTCCTTCGATGATCTCTCGCTTTTTATCATCAAATAAGAAGAGAATGTGCGGTAGTTCCACCGCTGCATCTTTTCTAATTTTTAAGCGAGGCGGAATACGCTCAACAATGGTTGCTTCGCTTGCTCTAATTAGAGATTTGACACCTTTTTCGTAAGTATAATCATCTAAATCAATCGCAATAATTAAGCCAAGACGACGTTTGACATCAGGTGTTGATCTATCGACCAAAATGAAACATTCACCTTGGTCCACTAGTGTGCCATCTTTAAGATAATTTTCAATCGTCTTATTTGTTTTAGCGATGAATTCTTCTTCATTAACTTTTCCTAAATAAGCTTCAGGAAACATCATTCTTAAAGTGGATGGTTTATTTCCAACAATCTTTTCAACATCCTTCCAATAATCAAGTTGAGATGTGAATTGATCGCAAGCGATAACCGCCCAAGCATTCATATCTGTTCCTTCTTTTGGAAGGAGGATATGTGGAGTTTTAATGGTTTTAAACGCCATTAGCAAACTCCTTGAGCAATCATTGCATCTAAGACTTTTTCAAATCCGGCAATATTTGCACCTAATGCAATGTTAGTTGGTTGACCATATTTAACCGCTGTATCATGACATTTTTTGAAGATATCTTTCATGATTTGTTTTAATCTAGCATCGACTTCTTCGAAGGTCCATGATAAGTGAATGGCGTTTTGAGACATTTCTAAGCCAGAAACAGCGACGCCACCAGCATTGGATGCTTTACCTGGAGCGAATAACACTCCGTTAGTATTGAAGTATCTAATTGCTTCAACATCGCAAGGCATATTCGCACCTTCGACGACCATGAAGCAGCCATTCTTCTTAAGAAGTTTAGCGTCTTCTTCGTGAATTTCACCTTGGGTTGCGCATGGAAGTGCGATATCGCATGGAAGCGACCACATGCCATGTGGACCAGCGACGAATTTAACGCCTTTATGGTCAGCAGCATAATCTTTGGAGAATAAGCCTTTTTCTTTGGCTTTCTTAACGATGTAAGGAACATCTAATCCATTTGGATCATAGACATAACCATCGATATCGGACATTGCTACTAAGATAGCGCCTAATTCGTGAGCCTTTTGAGCAGCCATGCCACCGACTTTACCTGAGCCAGAAATCATGACTTTCTTACCTTTAATAGGTTCTTTTCTAAATTCCTTCATCATCTCTTCTACAAAGTAGAGAAGTCCATAACCAGTTGCTTCTGGTCTTCCTAAAGAACCACCATAAGACATGCCTTTACCAGTAAATACACCAGTAAATTCATCTCTAAGTTTCTTATAATAACCAAACATATAACCGATTTCTCTAGCACCGAAACCTAAATCTCCTGCTGGAACGTCGGTGTTTGGACCGATGTGTCTAAATAATTCGGCCATCATGGATTGGCAGAATCTCATGATTTCACCATCGCTTCTTCCACGTGGATCGAAATCAGCACCACCTTTACCGCCACCCATTGGTAAGCCGGTTAAGGAGTTTTTAAAGGTTTGTTCAAAACCTAAGAATTTAAGAATGGAGAGGTTGACTGATTTATCAAATCTCATGCCACCTTTATATGGACCGATAGCTGAATTGAATTCAACGCGGTAACCTGTATTGACTTTAATATGTCCTCTATCATCAACCCAAGGAACTCTCATGGTGATAATTCTTTCTGGGACGACAAGTCTTTCTAAAATTGCAAATTTTTCAATTCGTGGATCTTTATCGACGACAAAATCCATCGAGTCAAAGAATTCTTCAACTGCTGCGATGAATTCTTTTTGTTCTTTGTTTTTAGCTTTGACTTCACGAAGAACACGGTTCAAATAACTACTTTTGTACATTTTTTATCCTTTCTAGCTAAAAAAGCAGCCTAATGCTGCTTAATGATTTGATTTAACAATCTTTTTAGCATATGTAACCGCTTACATTGTAGCATTTTAAAAAATATAATCAACCCGTGTGTATATATTCACGTGCAAAATAAAACCGACCTTTCGATCGGTTGATTTTTAGCTTATGAACCTGTTACAGGAGTGTCACTGTAACAAATTGTTTTTCCGTATGAATAAGTATTAGAGAAGCTATATTCAACTCCACCAATAGTGATTGTGTGATTTCCAGCGCTATGGAGCGATAGGTTATACTGGCTCATATTACTACCATAGGTAACTTCGCCTCCACCTGGACCACCACTTGGGCCACCTCCGCCACCCCAGCGAGTGTTTTGGTTTTCGATAGCGCCCAAGGCGATGATTATGCCGCCATTGATGGTTGCATTACCTTCGTGATCTAAGGCAGAAGAATTGTTGTTATTTGGACCTTTAGTAATAACAATACCACCAGTTTGAGTATAAGTTCCATTACTATCGATACCATCAGTATCTCCGCTAGGAGCAACAGTTACTTCAACAAAGCCTCCTGAAATAGTAATGGTTGGATTTTCATCTCCACCTGCGTTGATGCCATCATCTGTGCCTAGCACACGAGAGACGCCACCAGAAATGACTATGTCATGCCCTTCAAGAGCCTCATAGGAAGTTAAAACATTTATAGTTCCACCTGTGATTGATAAGGTTGCATCAGCGTGCATTCCATCATCGCTACAATCGATAGTGATATTGCCACCGCTAATGGTGATATTTCCTAAACCATTTGTGCCTGTTTCAACATCATCAGAATCTGTTAATGGTTCAGTGTTAGCATGGAAGCCATCATCGTAGCATTTGCAATATATTTGACCACCGCTAACTGAGATTGAGTTGCTAGCTTTAACGCCTTTGGCAGTTGTAGCAGATTTATTGGTGTTTCCAGAATCATTCCAGCCTGGACCAGCTTTTGTTAAAGAAGCATATTTATCAGTGTAAATATTGATGGTTGGTGAAGAAGCTTCGCCGCTATCTTCATCGGTGCCATCACTAATAACAACATCATAAGCTGCATCCATACCATCGCATTGAGCGTTGATATTAACTAAACCACCAGTGATTGAAATGGTGCCTTTTTGTTTGCCTTTGCTAGTAATAGAGGCATCATTGGATTTAAGTCCATCACCAGTTTTAGCGACAGCATAAATCTTAGTGTCATTATTAAGAATTTCAATTCCATTACCACCACGTAATGCGTGTTGATAACCATAAGAATATAGTTCGCAATTCTTAATTTTTAAATCTTTGGATGTGTGGATTCCGTTATTATAATTACCTTCGACTTGAAGACGACCTCTACCAATAATGTTTAAATCGCTTTTGGCAGCGATTGCACCTTCGTATTGATCAGCTACATCACTAACCTTATTAGCGCGCTTATCGATAACGCTATTGATGGTGTTATCTAAGGATTTTATCTTAACTTTATCCGCGGTTTGCACGAATATTGGAGAATTTTCGCTTGAAGAAATCTCGACGTTATTGAGGTCTAATTCAACAGTATCATTCTTGGTAACATTGATAACAACGCGGCCTTCTAGTTTGCCAGTAAGAGTGTATGTTCCAGCGGTATTAATCGTATAAGTTGAACCAGATAATTCAAATCCTGAGGCTTCTCCAGATTCATTCGTAATTGAAAACGGATCGCTTATTCCTGGATCAACCCAGCCGGATGAACCGGTGTTTGTTGGAATATAAACTGAAGTTGAAGTACTTCCTCCGCCTGTAGTTGAGGAAACTCCGCTAGTGCTAGTTAAAGCACCGCTCGATGAACTTTTCTTCCCACCGCTTTTCGTTGGACTAGAATTACATCCGCTCATTGTTAGAGCGAACAAAGCTAATGGTAATAAAACGACTTTTTTCATGTCGTAATTATAAAAATTGAAATTTGGAAAACGCAAGAAAATCGAAACGAAGTCAAAATGTTTTTATTTCATTGCTTCTAAAATATGTTTAACGAAAAGATTGCTGTCGATTCTAAATGCGCTAAAGATTTTTCGGCCTGCATTATTGATTGATGTGCCAATTTGATAGCCTTTTTCATTATCTATGATAATAAAGCGATCATGGAATATATCTTTTTGAATTCGCTCAATAGCGCCATATTGTTTTTCAAACGCTTTGATATCTTCATCTTTTAACCTAGAAGATGATGAATAACAAATTATCTTTCTAACAAAGTTAGAAACGTGTGATAAAAATTTTAAACCAGTTATATCGAAATATGGATCGATAATAGTGATTGATTGTTTAGCCTCCATGAAGAGTGAAACCAAGAACTCATAAGCATCGAAATATTGCCCATTGAAGAATAGCCTTTCCTTAACGGGTTCAATAAACATCTTTTCTTCGATATTCGTGACCCTTTTCTCCAATGACTTAACATCATTTTCCATTTGAATGAAATTATCTTTAGAAATGGTCACTCGATTAGCGTCTATAACATAACCTTTAATTAAATATTGTTTTAGCACTTTACTAACCCATCTTCTAAACTCCATCGCTCTCTTACTTTTGACGCGATATCCAATTGCGAGAATCATATCCAAATTGTAGTAGGTCATATCATAAGTTTTATTATTTTCCGTCAATGTTGGAATCTTCCGAATAAAATTGTCAACATACAAGTAATCCTTGTGAGTTGCCAAATAATCTTTTGCAACTGTTTCAGTATGTGAATTTTTCTCACGAACTGTTAAGAAATTCTTATCAGTTGACAATTCGCCTTCATTTAAAATGTTTTTTATGTGCATTGAAATATTTGGTTTTGTGGTCTCATAAAGGGCGGCAATTTGACTTTGAGTGAGCAAAACAGTGTCCTCTTCTGGAGACACTTTTACCGCTAAAGAGATACTTCCATTATTATAAATAATAATATCATTGGAATCATCAGCGCTTTTGGCTTCGTTTGTTTGAAAATAATCATTCAAATAATCTTTAATCTCTCTAAATGTTTTTGAATTATATTTTTTGTCTAATTCGTTCGCTAAATCAAAACCAAAATAGGCGACATACCGTTTAACTTCTCGCCCATTTTCGAGGTGGACTTGTGCAATTTTTTCACAAGTTGCCAAAGAATATTCACAGGTTGACCGCTTGATTTGTTTAGCAATTGTGGACCTGTCTTTTGAAAATATTTTTGCTAGATCATTGATTGTAAACCAAACGCTTTTGTCTAATTCTTTGATTCCAATTTCAATACCTTTGTAATTGAGTAGTTTTAGATTTTTCATAGAATAACCTCCATATACTTAATACTGAGATTTTTTGAAAATTTGTTGAAAATAGTTTAGAAAAATAAAAGCCTCTATAAGGAGGCTATCTAACAAAGACAAAAATGATTTTAAATATGAAAAAAGATGCCTCTATTTTGAAAGGTACCCCAAATCCTAGACATTATGAAAGGGGTACTTTTTCTATGAAATATTCATGGAAATTCAAACTTGAATACGTCAGCAAGTATAAAAATGGCGAATATATTCCGACACCTGGAAAAACTAGGAATCAGCGCATAACATTTATGAATCATGTTAGACAATGGGTAAAAAATTATAATGATTTGGGAATCGACGGTTTAAAACATTCCTCGTTCAACAAAAATTGGACACCTGAACAACGTTTTGAATTAGTGGCAAAGGTTTTAGCTGGCAATTCTATCACTTTTGTAGCCAAAAATGCCCATATCGATTCAGGTCAGCTTGGCCAATGGGTAAGAAGATATAACGAAAAAGGCATTGATGGTTTACAATGTAAAAAAGGTAGACCAACTAAACAAATCGTTATGAAAAAGAAAACTAAGAAATCTAAGCTATCCGTTTCAGAACAAGAGGAATTAAAGCTTCTTAGAGAAAGAAATGAATACTTAGAAATGGAGAATGAGTACCTAAAAAAACTCGATGCCTTGGTCTCAAAGAGGGAAGCCGCGGAAGCCAGGGCGAAAAAGCAAAAGTAATTAACGAGTTATTATCCATACATAAGAAATGGAAGCTTTCTAAATTACTCAAAGTGGCTTCTCTTCCAAGAGCGACATATTATTTTGAGCTCAATAAGCCTGATAAAGATATTAAAAACAAAGAAATAATGGGTTTAATCCAGAATATTTTCTATGAAAACAAACAAAGATATGGCTTTAAAAGAATAACAGCGGAACTTCGTAATCGCGGTTATTTAATCAATCATAAGAAGGTTCTCCGATTAATGACCAAATTAGGTCTAAGAGCGGTTAAAAAGAAACAAAAGTATCATTCATATATCGGTGAAGTCGGTCATATTGCGGATAATCTTATCAATAGAAACTTCGTAGCCAACAAGCCGAATGAAAAATGGACAACAGATGTTTCTCAAATTAACTGTGCATTTGGCAAATGTTATCTATCTCCGATCATTGATATGGGAATGGGAGATGTTGTTGCGTGGGATTTATCATTATTTCCAAATCTAGAACAAACCAAGCGAATGTTGGATGAAGCTTTTATAAAATATCCTGATCTAGAAGGACTAATCTTTCATAGTGATATGGGTTGGCAATATCAACATAACTATTACCAACAAAGACTTAAGGAAAAAGGTATTATTCAATCAATGTCTAGAAAAGGAAACTGTATTGATAACTGCATAATGGAATCTTTCTTTGGAGTAATGAAAAACGAAATGTTTTATGGTCACGAATCAGAATTCAAAACATTCAATCAGTTTAAAAAAGCAGTTGCAGACTATATTGATTATTACAATAACCATCGGATTAAAAGCAAAACAAAATGGATGCCTCCATCTAAGTTTAGGGAAGCATCCATGTTAGCCTTATGATATAATCCAGTTAACAAACATTTAGTGTCTAGGAAACTGGGTACCCATCATTTTCTAGAAGCATCCTTTTATGAATAAGTTAATTAGAGCTTAATATCTTCGGCTTTGCATTTACGACCCGGTTTAATCGAAATCTTTCCAGGTTTAATTGCGCCAACAGGACAGACGTGACCACATAATAAGCAGCCAACACACTTGTCGGTGTTGCAGCTTGGTTCACGTTTTTCTTCGTCCCATTCGATGGCTTGGTGACCACCGTCATAGCAAGAAATGTAGCAGCGACCACATTTAACGCATTTATCTAAATCGATAGAAGGTCTAACGATGTAGTCTCTATTAAGATTTTCAGCTGGAATAATGTTCTTGTTAGCAAGACCAACCAAATCTTCAAGATGATCGACACCTTGTTCTTCCATATAGTGCATTAAGCCGTTCTTCATATCTTCAACGACACGGTAGCCATATTGCATGATGGAAGTTGTAACTTGAAGAGTCTTAGCGCCCACTAAAATGAATTCAGCAGCGTCTTCCCAAGTTTCAATACCTCCGATACCGGAGATTTCAAGATTTTCTAAACCTGGAGCACTTCTCATTTGTTGAATGAAACGAAGGGCAACTGGTTTGACTGCTTTGCCAGAATATCCGGAAATTGCAGACTTTCCGTCAACAATTGGAAGACCAACCTTCTTATCTAAATCAATATTACAAATCGATTTAATTGTGTTAATAGCAGCAATACCATCCGCTCCACCTTCAAGTGAAGCTTTAGCGACTGGAACCATATCGGTGATGTTTGGAGTCATCTTCGCCATAAATGGAAGATGCGTACCACGTCTAACGGCTTGGCAGTATTTCTTACAAAGTTCTGGAGATGAACCAACGTCACTACCCATGGCATGAGATGTCATTTGTGGGCAAGAGAAGTTAAGTTCGATCATATCTGCGCCGCATTCGGTAACTTTTCTAGCGAGATCTTCCCAAGTTTCTTCGTCGTTACCCATGATGGATGCGATTAAGACTTGATTTGGGAATTCCTTTTTAAGTCTACGTAAATCTCTGAGGTTTTCTTCTAATGAATGCTCAGCGATTTGTTCCATGTTTTTAAAACCAACGAATGGAGTGTTCTCTTTGTTTAACTTATCGAAACGAGGAGAAACTTCATCGATGAAATAGGATTTAGGGCCAATTGTCTTAAAGACAACACCGCCCCAACCAACTTCATAAGCTTTCTTACACATTTCATAGCAGTTACCAACTGGTGAAGACGATAAACAGAATGGGTTAGGGAATTTAACACCAAGAAATGTTATGGATAAATCTTTCTTAACCATCTTATTTACCTCCTAAAGCAGCGTTAACGTATAACGCGACTTCTTTACCAGTGCGGACACCGCCGACAACTGTCTTATCAAATTTAGAATGAGCGATATCACCGCAGACGAATACTTTTGGATCAGCGGTGAAATAGTTTTTACCAGTGTTAACTTCGCCTTTAACAAGTTCGACACCTAAACCAGTAACATCTGGGTATTGACCAACTGCTAAGATGATGAGTTCGGCTTCAACTTTAATTTCGGCTTTGATAACGCGATGTGCAAAGCTTACGACATTACCTTCAACTTTAGCAGGGACATAACCATCAACGATGGTAACACCCATCTTTTGAGCACCTTCGAGTTCTTTCTTGGATGCTTTAAATTCTTTGAATTGTTCATAGACGACATCAGTAACATTTTCCACTCCTAGGAGTTTTAAAGTCGTTACGACGTCCATCGCGACGTCACCACCACCAACGACTAAGACGTTAGATGGAACTTTGACTTCGCCTTTTTTCGCTTTGACTTCTCTTAAGAAATCAACGGCAGAAACCACATATTTGTTTCCTTCAAACATTGGAAGCATCTTGCCATAACTATAGCCAGGAGCTAAGACAACTGCATCGTGAGACTTCTTAAGTTCTTCAACTGAAACATCTTTACCAACTTGAGTTGATTTATGGAATTTAACGCCTAATTTTTCAATGCGTTCAATTTCTTTATCAACGATTCTATCTGGTAAACGATATTCTGGAATTAGACGTAACATACCGCCTAAAACTTTTTCTTTTTCATAAACATCGACTTTGTAGCCCATTCCTCTGAAGGAAGCAGCAGCTTGAAGAGCAGCTGGACCCGAGCCCACTAAAGCGACTGATTTGCCATTATCTTTGCCAGCTTCAAGAATATTCATTCCTAAGCTTTCTTCATAATCAGTGACATATCTTTGAATGCGACCAATATCGATTGGGCGATCGATGCCACTACGTGAACAACCTTTTTGACAATATTTTTCGGTTGGACACACTCTAGCGCATATTGCACCTAAAGCGTTATTTTCTCTAACGGTTTCGGCTGCGCCTTTAAAATTGCGGAATCTAACAGATCTAATAAACTTATCTGGTGAAGTTCCCGCTGGACAAGCTTTTGAACATGGAGCGTCTAGACAAAGAAGGCATCTACTTGCTTCTTCAGTGACGGTCAATGGAGAAAAACTTGGTTCAAATTCCTTTGTGTATTTTTTATCCATAGAAATTATCCTTTCATAAATATTTTACTAAATATTAATGAATAAAAAAAGACTAACAATTGTTAGTCTTTTCTGGAATAAAAGTTAATAATTACTCGAAGAAAACGAGTCTTGTCACGCCAGAATCATATCCAAGTTGAACTTCGTGTTCGGCACTATTGACATAGCATTTGTATTCATCGTCCCACGAATATCCGACAGCGGTTACAACTGGATCAAGAGCATTTTTCCATGTAGTAGACGCATCCCCGGTAACTTCAATGGAAATATAGTGATATGTACCACTAGTATCAACACCTGTAGTTGTTGAATATCCATCACCAGAAGGATCGGTTAATTGAGAAATAACTGATTCGGAAAGTGTGAATCCCATGCTATATGTACTAAGGAATTCATTAACTTCTGCTCCTGGGAAAGTGGCTGTAGGCTCAACTCCAAGCTTGAATTGAACAATGATGCAATCATAATTGGTTACGCCAATGTAGTTTCCTACATATGCTTCGGCTCTGGTGGAGCCAAATGCACCAGAATAGTCACCATAGGAATCTGCAACTAATCCCCAACCAGCAGACTTCATAGAAGTTGCGAATGCTTCGAATTCATCAGCATTTGAACCATCGATGAAATATGTTGTTTCCTGAATTTCAGCACTTAAAGCAGAGCCTTGATAATCTGGAATTGTAACGGTTATACCTTCGCTAGCATACCAAGAAACGACACTTGAGAACGAAATGCTAGTAACTGTTGAGGAACCTCCAGAAGAGGAAGAGGTCGCTGAACTACCACCTTGTTGTGATGATGAAGTAGCACTGCTTCCACCTGCTTGACTTGAACTACTAACTTGCGATGTTTCAGTAGAGCTAGATTTCTTCTTTGATTTTTTACTCGATGATCCACCTAAATTGCAACCCGCGAGTGCAAGTGTAGATGCACATAAGAGTAATGGGATGAATGAATATTTTTTCATAAACATATCCTCTCTTTCTATTTTTATTAGTTAAACCATAACTTTAGATATATTTCAAATTATTTTTATTTCTTTTAAAAAATAACGAAAAGAAAACCAACCCGGATTAACCAGGTTGGCTGTAATAAATTACGGTTCTATGAAATCTAAGGTGGGATGAAAAATTTCAAGTTCCACTCCAGGATTCATAGATATTGAACTATTCATAAAGAAAAACCTCTTATAATTGATTTGTTCACAATCCAATATAGGAGGTCTTTTCATATGGATTTTAACACATTA
>CACXKR010000002.1 GCA_902768335.1 uncultured Erysipelotrichaceae bacterium | reverse complement strand
ATCAACCAAAAAGCAATGATGACAAAGTCATTGCATCAAGATTTTTGATACAAAGAAAAAGAAGATGCATTTTGTTGCATCCTCTTATTCATTTAACAACAAATGTTTAGATTTCAGTTCTACTAATTTGTTTGAAGGAGTTAACTTGAGCGCCTTCTCTAGAAGCGACCCACGATTCCAACTTAGTGAGCTTATTCGCATCACTTAAAGTGGTTTGTTTGTCAACTGTATCAAGGTGTAACGCAATTTTAATGTTAAGTAAGACATGGATTGTGAGGTTAACATCAACAGCAGTTAATTGTTCAGTTGCTTTATCCTCATAGACAATTAAGTCTAAAGTATCTAAAACAGAAACGTGAGTTAAGGCAAACAAATCAATCTTGAAGGTGAATTTACCTGCATTAGCGTCGAATCTAAAGTCTTTTAAGATCTTTTCATATTCGATTTGTGAAGAGGTGGATGAGGTGTTTGAATCACCTAAAATATCATCCATCCATTTATCTTGGACACCTAAGCAATCTTGTAACAAGATAGTTGCAATATTTTCTAAGAAATATTCTTGAGTGTATGTTGCCGCGTAGGTGACATAGTATTTATGAATGCTAAGGAAGGTATGAACCTTATCGACTCGTTTAATATAGAAGGTATCTTCATCATAATATAATGAAACATTTCTTCCATCTGTTCCGATATAATCGGAATTGCCATTAAAGTTAATTACTTTTAAGTCGATAATTGGAACGTTTTCAATTTCAATCGCAACTTGGACTTTGCCTTTGTTATTTCTAATCTTGATATCTAAATCCATAGTGCGGTTAATATCAACGATTAACTTAAGGTTAAAGTTAAGCGATGCAGAGAAGTGGAAGTATTCAAATTTAGAGGTATTAACGCCTAATTGAAGCAATACTTTAATATCAGAGAAGTCTAAATATTCTTCGTAGGCATCTAATCTTTCATTTTCTTTGCTTGGATCGAATTGTTTTAGATAAGCGTTGAAGGAAATGACATTATCTCCTAATTCCAAATTGGTTAATGAAAGACCATCTAAATAGGCTTTATCAGTTTCAGAATCGCGGTGATATTTGATTTCAACATCGACACTCTTGTCGTCCATACCAATGATAGCTAATGAAACATTAAGTTTCATAGATGTATCGCTGATGGATAAGCTATTGATTAATTGAGATTCGAGAAGTGCTCCATAATCGCCATCTAAAACTTTGCCGATAGGAGTGTTTTTCATTGACTCAATTAGTTCACCAAATAATTCGATAAAGTGTTCATCTGGGTTTTTAATAATGTCTTCGACTAAAGAATATAATTCTTTAAGAGTCTTGGATGAGAATTTACCGTTTAAAGTGTCGTTATATGAGAATAAGAATTCGTCTTTGGTCTTCATATCCGCTTTAATTTCATGACGATATGAATTGCGGTCAACGATAACAGCTTTGCCATAGCCAAATCCGTGGTCAGAAACATCAAATTGAAGACCGCCATCAATGGTGATGTCATTAACACCGGCTTCTTTTGAATCAACTAATGCATCAAATTCGAGTCTAAATTTTGTTTCTTTAAGAAGTGGAAGGACAGCTTCAACAATTGTTAAAGCAGGTTCAAATTCAACATAGTTTTCTTTAACAATGTTCTTGCGAACGTATTCATTTAAAGATAAATCGACATCAATTTTTAAACCTTTGATTTTCAAATCATGGACTGAAATTGATTCAAATCCATTTTCATTGAAGCGAAGTACTGGGGTAATAACACCCATATCTAAGCCGATTTCATCGGTATTTAAAGCAATAGAGAATGAATTATCACTAATAGAAATTGCTCCAACCAAGTTATTTAATCCGCTTCTTAAATTAGTGAATTTATCACTATTAAGTAATTCGGTTGCACTTGATAATAGTTTATCGGTCAAATCAAAATCAATTTGCGACATTATGTATGCGATTGTATCGCCCACTGAATCAAACTTAATTGATAATTTAGTTGCTCTAAGATCTAAATAGGCTGTTTTATCTTCGAAGAGCATTCCAACTTTGTGATGACGTTCATTTTCATGAATATCTGCATCGATTTGGAATGATTTAGCGTTCACATCATATCCGAAGTCTAAAGAAGCATCTAAAAGAGCATTATATTCTTCTTTTTCATCATCAAATTTCTCAATATTTGCGGAGATATTGATTGAATTTTGCTTTTTATTAAAAACATTATAGAAGGATTTGAAGATATTGAAGACTGGCTTGAAGTTTTGGTAATGTGCTTTGTTAGGAGCTTCAAGAGTTACATCTTCAACTTTATTTAAAGTTAAATCGAGTTTAATTTCGTTTCCTTTATAGATAAATGTATCAGTTCTAATACCTTTAACGTTGTATTCGGCATCTGACTTAACATAAAGGTTTAATTCATCATTTAGATTTAAAACGAAATAAATATCTCCATTTGTAGATTCTTTTTCTTCCATTCCTTCGATTTTTTCATTAATGGTATTTAAATCTAGATTCTTTAACTCATCTGGAAGATTGAGTTCGATTCCATATTCGGTTGGAAGCATATCGATGAAATCAAGAATATGAGCTGTTTCTAAATAGAAATTATTTTCTTTATAAGAAAAATAAATTGTACCCTTATCATTTTCATCGGTTGAATCTGCATCTTTGAAATATGAGATATTCGTGGATAAATCGATACCATTAAGGTATAAATTCGCGTCACCTTGAAGCTTGATGTTATTGATATTAGAAATATCTCCAACAAAATCCACTCCAAGTTTAATTGCGGTGGAGTCTTCTAATGTGAAATCAATTCCGCCGTCAACTTCAAAAGTTCCCATATTCATTAAGTTTTCAAGAAGCATTCTTTGATGAGAAATCTTCTTAGAATTTGTTTGGGTAGCTTCTTCTTCGACGGTGGCCGGGTTCATTGCTTTAATAATGCCTTTATAAGAGAACACGGAACCAAAGCCCACAACAAGGGCAATAGCGCCAGCAATGAATGTCTTAGAAAATGCTTTCATTTTCTTTTCTCCTTTCTTAGTACTCTAAGTCTTCGCTTAGAGTAGGAATTGCCTTTTCTACATCATAAGTGTAGGTTTCGGTGAGATGGGCCACTGAATTAGCGGTGACAACCATTACAACCGAGTACGACTCATCTACTTCAGTAGATAGAAGGTTTAGATTGCTATCTAAGTAGAGAGTTAATTGAACTGTTTCGAATACGGGATCCTTAACTGGTGATATTTCAACCATCTGTCTCACGTATCGAAGAACAGAGTATTTAGGTGATAAGTCCAAGTGAACCGTATATCCGTCGCTTGTCTTTTCACTATTGGAGGTTTCTTTAGAAGTTTTGGAAGAGATTATATAGATTAGTGGTCTAGACAAATCTTTTCCCCATTTGGCTTCGTGTTCTTCAAGTGACAATTCACTTGCAGGTGTTTCGTTCCACCTGGCTTTAGTTGTTTCAACATTCTCACCGTTATAAGTGGTAACTTTCCCATCCTTTTGATAGAACCTTTTGCCTGTTTGCACCATCGAGGAAGCAGAGATATTCTCTAAGAAATATTCTTCTTTATTTCTAATCGATGTCGCGCGGACGGTTTGAGCAACCCCCATGGCATTAACCTGTCCGTATTGTTTTGACACTACGTAATCATGTTCTTTGAACTTTTCTGTAGCGATATTTGCCAATTCGTAAGGTTTAAACTCTTTGGTGTAATCTGAAGCGGTGGAAGCTTTGTATTTCTTCATCAACGCTTCATGATCATCTTCGAAGTCGACATCTTTTAATTTGGAATAATCGATTGTCTGTTCTTGACGGAAGACCATGTTGCCGATGAAGTAACCTCCGACACCACCTAGAGCAACGCAGAGTACCGTTATCGAAACTGAGATTATGATGCGCTTCTTGCTAACTGGCTTCTTTTCCTTTTTTTGTTCGTCCTTATTTTTCGGCATGACGCTATTATATGTATATGTGCGCTAAAATGTTATCTAAAGGTATAAATAATTAAATGAGAATAGAACTCTCATAATTCGAGAGTGATTTTTTGCGATAATTTGACAAATGTTAAAACTTGTTTTAAGATAGGCACATGAAAAGTCTTAAAGAAATAGTCGGTGAGAATTTAACCGAATTAAGAAAAAACAAAAAATTAACTCAATTTGAACTAGCAGAACAGCTAAATTATTCCGATAAATCCATCTCTAAATGGGAAAACGGAGATAATCTCCCTGATTTAGAAACGCTTAATGAATTATGCAATTTCTATGGCGTTACTCTTGATTATTTGACGCACCCAGTTGAAGAGAATAAGGATAAATATATCTTGAACAAAGACATCGAAAGAAAAGATTTAATTAATCATATCTTCATTACATTATTTGTTAATTTGGTCGTCTGGTTTATCGCGACAATCGTATTTGTTTACGCTCTTATAAAAGAGCTTCAAGGCGCCTATTGGTTGTCTTTTGTTTACGCTGTTCCATTTACTTGCGTTATTACCGCAATCTTCACACGCGTATATTTTAGAAGAGTTAGATTGCTATTTTTTATAAGTTGGTCAGTATTTATTTGGTCATTAACAGCATGCGTTTTCTTAACCGCTTTGCCGGATATTATTTGGCCAATCTTCCTTGTTGGCATTCCTGCTCAAGGTGCACTTGTGGCGTGGTACTTAATGAAGAAAAAATAAAAACACAACCGAAGTTGTGTTGAAAAAAAGAGGCTATGCCTCTTTTATTTTGCTTTCTTAGCAATAGCGACTAAGTCAGAGAATGCTTTTGGATCGTTGATTGCGAGTTCGGCAAGCATCTTACGATTGACTTTGACGTTAGCTTTGTTAAGTCCGCAGATGAATCTGCTGTAGGAGATGTCGTTTGCTCTACAAGCGGCATTGATACGTTTGATCCATAATTTACGGAAATCGCTCTTGAGTTGTTTACGATCAATATAAGAATATCTTAATGAACGTAAGACTTGTTCTTTAGCGGTTTTGAAGAGAAGGTGTTTACTACCGAAGTAGCCTTTGGCTCTCTTTAAGATTTTTTTACGTCTGGCGTGTGTTGCAACGCTATTTTTTACTCTAGCCATTGGTTAACCTCCTTATTGAATGAGGGTCTTCACTCTTTTGTAGTCACTGTTGTGAACAAGTGAAGCCTTTCTTAAATGTCTTTTTTGTTTGGTTGTCTTGCGTGGAGCAAGGTGTGATGTATAAGCACTATGTCTTTTTAATTTACCAGAACCGGTAACTTTGACACGTTTAGCGAGTGCTCTTTTGGTTTTCATTTTTGGCATGCTAATTTCCTCCTACTTTCTTTTTGCTGCTAAAACTGCATTGAGCCATTTGCCCTCCATAAATGGAGCTTTTTCAACAACGGCTACATCTTCAAGGGATTGGATAAATTTATTCATAACTTCCTCACCAACTTCGACGTGAGTTAATTGTCTTCCACGATAGCGAACTCCAACTTTAACCTTGTTACCATCTTCTAAGAAACGTCTAGCGGCCCTAGCTTTTGTATCAACATCATGTTGACCAATTTGAGGTGTTAATTGAATTTCTTTGATTTCAATCGTGTGCTGTTTCTTTTTATTCTCTTTAGCTTTCTTTTGTTGTTCGAAACGATATTTTCCATAGTTCATAATTTTACAAACTGGTGGATTAGCGTTTGGAGCGACACAAACGAGATCTAAATCAGATTGAACAGCGATGTCATAAGCTGCTTTGCTTGACATTTTACCAAGTTGTTCTCCATTCGCACCGATTAACAATACTTCAGGGAAACGAACTCTCTCATTAATGAGATCTTGGTTGGTTTTGTTAGGACGTTGTGGTCCTTGTCTTACTGGATAGTTAGCGATAATCTTATCCTCCTTGCTAACAAAAACGGGCACGAAGTGCGCCCGTTAATAAATAACCATATTAGTTATCGTAGCATGTACCAATCGATTTATCGATCTGGTGAGAAGCATGGGCGCTCTTCTTTCTACGTTTTGCGAGAAATATTAAACTACACATTAAATGTGTTGTCAACAAGAAAAATAAAAGGCCCCTTGCGAGGCCTCAAGATTAAATTCAATTAATCGATTTTAGGAAGTGCTCTTGATTTAATTTCTTCCACTAATTTCTTAACGAATTCATTAACATCGATATTAATTTGTTCCTTGCTACCATAATGACGATAGGTAACAGTGTTAGATTTAACTTCGTTATCTCCGATAACAACAGTGTATGGAACTTTTTTAATTTGAGCATTTCTCATTCTATAACCAAGCTTTTCACTTGAATCAACTAGAGTAGCTCTAATGCCTTCTTTTCGAAGTGCTTCGACAACTTTATTTGAATAATCGAGATGATATTCGTCATTGACTGGTAAAACATGAACTTGCTCTGGAGCAATCCAAAGTGGGAAAGCACCGGCGAAATGCTCAGTAATGACACCAATAAATCTTTCGATAGAACCAAAACAGGCTCTATGAATCATAACTGGGCGAACCTTCTCGCCTTTATCATCGATATAAGAAACATCGAATCTTTCTGGAAGATTCATATCAAGTTGAATCGTGCCACATTGCCAAATGCGGTTCATTGAATCTTTGACTTTAAAGTCAAGTTTAGGACCATAGAACGCTCCATCACCTGGATTGATTTTGAAATCTTTGCCAGATTTTGAACAAACTTCTTCTAAGATTCTTTCAGATTCATTCCAGATTTCGATATCGCCGATATAACCTTTCTCTGGTCTAGTTGATAATTCAATTTTGTAATTAAGGCCGAAGAGAGAATAGATTTCATCATATAATTTCAAAATCGAAATAATTTCTTCACCGATTTGATCTCTTCTGACGAAGGTGTGAGCATCATCTTGGGTAAATGAACGCACTCTAAATAAACCATTGAGCGCTCCACTTGCCTCGTGACGATGAACGTGACCGAGTTCAGCATAGCGCAAAGGAAGTTCGCGGTATGAATGCAAATCGTTCTTATAGCATAGAATCGCGCCTGGACAGTTCATTGGCTTGATGGCAAATTCATTTTCATCAACCATCGTGATGTACATATTGTCTTTATAATGATCCCAGTGGCCGGAAGTAATCCATAATTCTTTCGATAACATTATTGGAGTATCGACAAGCATGTAATTATAGCGAGCATGAATCTCTTTCCACATGTTTTCGATTTCGGTGCGGACAATCATGCCGTTTGGAAGCCAGAATGGGAGACCTGGGCCATAATCAGAAAGCATGAATAAACCAAGTTGCTTTCCAAGCAAGCGGTGGTCTCTTTTCTTTCTTTCTTCTAGGATGCGGAGATGTTCTTCTAAACCCTGCTTAGTTTCAAAGGATGTTCCATATATTCTAACAAGTTGTTTATTTTTAGAATCTCCTCGCCAATACGCTCCAGCGATAGAAAGAAGTTTGAAGTTTTGAATTAGACCGGTTCTTTCAACGTGTGGACCAGCGCATAAATCAAACCATTTTCCTTGTTTATAGATGGTGATTACGCCATCAATTCCTTTAATTAATTCAATTTTATAAGGATTATCTTTAAATAATTCTAAAGCTTTTTCTTTAGAAACTTCTTCACGAACTATCGGTTCATTTCTGCTAGCGATCTTATGCATTTCCTTTTCAATCTTTGGAAGATCTTCTTCGGTGATCGGAGTAGGAAAATCGATGTCGTAATAAAAACCTTCTTCAATCGCAGGACCATAACCGAATTTTGCTCCTGGATAAAGGTTTGAAATCGCTTCTGCCATTAAGTGAGAAGTCGAGTGATTAAGAGTTTTGAAGTCTAAGGCCATATTTTTACCTCCTTAAATAAATAAAAGCGCCCTCTTTAAGGACGCTATTAACGCGGTACCACCTTAATTTATAGTGCAAGCACTATACTCTCTATCCTTTTAACGCAAGGTTACGTCTAAATTGGTTTTTAGAAGCTCCGAAGTGGTACCGATGAATTTCTCTTAGGAATTTTCCAGCTATCATTCCCTCTCTTGAAGAGAAACTTTCATCAGCGTGTCTTCATCAACGCTAGAATTAGTATAATCTTTTAATCTGATAAATCAAATATTTGTTTTCTTTAGTGCGTATAAAGCTGAACCAATTAGACCCGCTTGTTGATCGAAACCACATTCCACAATTGGAGTGCCATCTACACATTGTTTTATTTCGTCAAAGAAGTATGCTTTCGATTTCATAAAACCACCAGTGACCACAAAGACATCGGGGTAATATGAATCATTCATCAAAACAAAATATTGTTTGATAATGCTTTTCCATTCTTTGAATAATTTTAAACCTTCTTCATCATTTGCTTTAACTTTATCAAACATCTCTTTTGCGGAAGAAATATTGACATTGTTTAGCTTTGCTAATTTAGCGATATTCGCGCCTGCAGCAATTTCGAATTCTTGATAAGAATCTTTATATTTAAACAAAGTATGGCCTACTTCAGTGAGATAATCTTGAATTTCACCATTCACACAGAGAGAACCACCTAAACCAGTGGAAATAGTTACAAAGAAAACCCGCTCATAATCTTTTCCTTTTCCAAGAACAGCTTCGGCTAAACACGCCATTTGAGCATCGTTTCTTAAATATACATCTAGATGATATTTTTCTTTGAGAAGTTTACCAAATTCAATATCGCTTATTCCAACATTTGGAAGAGTGATAATTTTAGCGGTTTTAGTGTCTACAACACCTGGAACACCTGCTCCAAAAGCCACAACATCTTCAAGTGGAAAAGCATCTACTAATTCAAAGACAGTTTCCATAAATTTTTCTTTTGAATTATGAGGTGTATCTTTGATTTCGACTTTTTCAATTTCAAAATTTTCGTTAATTAAAGCGAGTCTAGTGTTTGTTCCGCCAATATCGAATGCAAGTACTTTTTTCATAAAAAATCTAAAGTTGTGGATAAGTTGTGGATAACTATTTCTATTATTAAAAAATCCTCGATAAAATGCCACACAATTTATTAAAAATTGAGAATAGATAATCCACAAAATGGCGAAAAGTGTCGATTTCATCGAATTTATTAGTAGAACTCACATAGTGAGAGTGATAAACTACTAAGCAATTATGACCTACCTATTAAATTCAGATTTCTATGAGATTAGATTAGCCTCCATTGTCTCTAACGTCGATAAGGATGTTTTAGTTGAACTATATCAACCGATCATCGGAGCGAACGCGACTATTCTTTATCTCACCTTATTAAAACAAAAACGACATGAAGGTGAAGATATTACTTATGCCGTTCAAGATTTGATTAATTTAATGCAACTTGATCCAAATGCGATTGCTGCTGCTAGACACTTTTTAGAAGCGGTCGGTTTGATGCGTAGTTATGAAAAAACGTCCGATTCTGGAACCTATATCATTTTTGTTTTATACGCTCCAAAATCACCAAAAGATTTCTTCGATGATGTCTTATTTAAAGGTTTGCTTATTCAATCAATTGGAGAAAAACAAGCCAAGAGACTAGCGTTCGCTTACAAAGTTAATCTTTTTATTGAAGATGATTTTAAGGAAGTGAGCGCTTCATTTGTTGATGTTTTCCATCCAGACTATGATGACCCTTCCTTTAGGAAAAACTTCGGTGATGACATTGTTGGTCATGATGCTGGACGTGTTCAAATCAAATTTAATTACGATTTATTCTTCAAATATATTTCTGAGAATAGTCAAATCAAAATCACCTCTTTTTCTAAAAAAGATCTTAAAGAAATTGAACGACTTGCAACATTATTTGGTTTAGACGAAAAGCAAATGGCGCTTATCGTAATTGATGAATATAATCCAAATGATTTACCACACCTCAGTTTTGAAAGAATCAAATATCGTGCAGAAGAAGAGATTAAATTCAAATTAATTGAAGTCAAACCAAGAAACGTTAAAAGCGATGTTAAAGGTGATACTGTCTTACAACAAAAGATTAAGAGAATGGAAGAGATTGCTCCTTCTAAATATCTATCTTTGTTATTAAATAACACTCCTCCATCCATGAGCGATTTAAATTCATTAAATAAATTATCGGTCGGCTATAAACTCGGCAATGGAATGATAAACGTCATAGTCGATTATGTAATGGAAAAGAATCATAACGTTCTTTCATATACATTCTGCGACAAAGTCGCATCCATCCTTGTTTCTAAAGGAGTCGATAATGTCTTAGATGCAATGAACGAACTAAATAAGATGAACAAAGCCGAAAAAGAAAAACACGAAAAAACTACTTACACTAAACGATCCTCAAATACTCAAAGTGAGGAAGCGCCAAAGAAAAAGGAAGTAGAAGAAATATCTGATGAAGAAATGGACGAATTGTTCCAATCATTAGAAAGAAAAAAAGGAGGTAAAAGATAATGGCCTTGCAAGAAGTAAATGAATTTTCAATTAAAGACATCGTCAAAGACGAAGTCGATATGAAAACTTACATTAATAAACTCGTCAAAGAATTAAGAGATGATATTGAAGTTTATGAACAATTAAAGTCACTTAATTTAACAATGGGCGAAGTTAAAGAAAATATTGGCAAATTGACCGATTATCGCGAAGATTACAATTATTGTAAAGCTTGTCCAGGAATTGATAAATGCGATAAGAAAACCCCGCATATTTCAATGTATGTTGTTAAAGAAGGAAACTTTATCGCTGCAAAATACGAACCATGTAAGAAAATCATGGAGCAAATTAGAATCAATTCTCGTTACCTAATTTCCGATTTTCCTGATGAATGGAAAAGTGTTGGTTTCTCAACCGTTGATAGAAGCGCTAATCGTCGTCCAGCAATTAGAAAGATAGTGGAGCTCCTTAAAGGAGAGTCAAGTGATTGGATTTATATAAAAGGCAATCATAAAGTCGGAAAATCTTTCTTTTTAGTTGCCGCTGCAAACGAATTCATCGCTCAAAGTGGTCAACAAGTTGCGGTTATTAATGCTCGTAAAAGATTCAAAGAATTATCTGATTTAAGTATCTCTAACCCAAGCGAATTCACTAAAAATTTAGTAGCTTTATCGAATGTTGGATTGCTTGTTATCGATGATTTTGGTGACGAATATAAAAACGAATATATCCGCGATCAGATTTTAATGCCAATTCTTTTAGAAAGAGAGCATCAAAACAAACTCACTTTCTTTACCTCAAATTACTCAATAAAGGAAATTCAACAACTTTATAGTGTTGGAAAAACTGGTGGTGAAATCCGCGCTAAACAATTAGCGAATATCTTAGAAGAAATGTGCGCTAAAGAATACGACTTTACTGGCGCATCTATTTACCGCAAATAGTCTTTATTTGTTTATCTAAATTAGCGATGCTTTCATTATTTATAATGACATGTGTCGCTTTTTTCTTATTTTCAATATTAAATGAAGAATTGATTTTTAGTGATTCTTTGTAGTTTTTATCTCGTTTGATTAGACGTTTTCTTCTTACTTCATCACTTGCATCAACATATATTATTTCATCCGCAAAATCGTCGAGATGAGATTCAAATAATAGTGGAACTTCCATTGCGATATTTTGCTTAGAACGTTTAATCTCATTGATAATGTAGTCACTCACGAGTGAATGGACATATTTTTCTAAACGTTTCTTTTTGTTTGGATTTTCTAATAAGTATTCTCTTAAATAATCTCGATCTATTTCTTTATCTTTGATAATTAAGGTAGGAATGAATTTTTTAATTTCGCTTTGAACGCTCTTCTCTTTATAGAGATTATGAGTTATTAAATCTGCGCTTAATGTTTTATAACCATGTTTTTCAAATAGACGTAATACTTCTGATTTTCCTGACCCTATTGGTCCAGTAATTGCGATTACTTTAACTAAAGCAGGATTCTTTTGACACTTTGGACAATAAGTGGTGCCTCGACCATTCACAAAAATCTTTCTTAAGTGGTGGTGGCATCGAGGGCAAATACCATCTTTCTTACCATAAACTTTCAAAGAGACTTGGAAATTACCAGATACACCTTCTTTTGGGTGATAGGACTTAATCGTGCTTCCACCTTGCTTGATAGCTTCGCTTAATATTTTTCTAGAAGAGAGTAAAATCTCTGATAATTTTTCATAATTTACAAGTTTTGCAGGAGTTTCTGGATGTACTTTGCATTCAAAAAGAACTTCATCAACATAGATGTTTCCTAAGCCTGACATCACACTTTGATCTAAGAGAGCTGTTTTAATTGCAATAGACTTATTTTTAAAGCAATTCTCTAATCTTTTAGCGTCTTTCATCTTGAATGGATCTGGACCAACTTTATTAAGCGGCTCTTCATTGAGGTAATGTTGTTCGTCGCTTACTTTAAGAATGCCGAATTTTCTTACATCATTATAAATAAGTGCAGTTTTGTCGGTGAAAATAAGCGAAGCAATATCATGTTTTTGATATGGTTCATCTTCTTTTCTTAAGAAGTATTTACCTTCCATCCTAAGATGAGAGATCAAAACTTTAGAATCGTCGAAGTGGAAAACAATAAACTTTCCAATTTGAGAGATACTTTTAATTGTGCATCCTATTAAACTAGATAAATCGCCTTCAACATTTTTCGCTCTTAAAACTTTCACATCTTTGATTGTTTTAGCCAATGTGAATTCTTTTAAGGTCTCGATTACTGTATGTACTTCAGGATATTCTGGCATAGTTATTTTGCGTCATACCAAGTATGACCAAATCCTCCATCAACTTCTAGTTTAGTTGGTAAATCAAGCGCATGTTCCATAATATCTTTCACTAAGTTAAAGACTATGTCTTTTTCTTCGCTTGGAACCTTGAATAATAATTCGTCATGAATTTGAAGAATTAATTTAGATTTAAGTTTCTTTTCTTTTAATGCTTTATCAACTTTTATCATCGCGATTTTGATTAAATCGGCCGCTGTTCCTTGAATAGGAGCATTCATCGCTGCTCTTCTAGCAAATTCTCGAACTTGATAATTTGCGTCATGAACTTCTCTAAGATAACGTCTTCTTCCTAATAGAGTAGTGACATAACCATTTTTAACAACTTCGGTTGTAATTTTTTGGAAATATTTACCAATTTCAGGATAAGCATCATAGAAAGATGAAATAATTTGTTTGGCTTCTTTAACAGAAACACCAATTTGTTCAGACAAGCCCCAATCGGATATACCATATATTATTCCGAAGTTAACTGCTTTCGCTCTACGTCTTTGATCAGGGGTTGGATTTTCAACATGGAAAACGCTAGCAGCAGTTGCGGCGTGAATATCTTGCCCGGATTCAAAAACTTCTTGAAGTTTTTTACAATTAGATAATGAGGCCAAAATTCTTAATTCGATTTGAGAATAATCTAATGAAAGAATTGAAAGATTGTCATCTTTATAATAGAAAGCCTTTCGTATGAGTTTGCCTTCTTCGTCACGAACCGAAATGTTTTGGAGGTTTGGTTCGCTAGAAGATAATCTACCGGTTTGAGTTAAGGCTTGATTAAATATCGCATGGATTTTTCCATCTCCATAAATATGAGAAGATAAACCAGTAACATATGTTGAAAGTAATTTCGCGTATTTGCGGTATAAGAGAATTTCGCTAACAATTGGATGCTTATCCACTAATAGCTTTAAAGCATCAACTGAAGTCGAATTCTTTTTCGAATTGTCTAGTCCAAGCTTACCATATAAGATTTCACCGACTTGCTTTGGAGAATCGATATTAAATTCTTCTCCCGCCATCGAATAAATTCTTTGCTTAATGTTTTCAATTTGAACTTTGAAGTTTTCTCCCATCTTTTCTAAGACTTCGATGTCTAAAGGAAAACCTTCAATTTCCATATCTGCTAAAACGCTAGCAAGGGGAATCTCAACTTCTTGATAGAGTTTTAGACATTCAAGAACGTCCAAATCGGATAAAGCTTTATTTGCAACTTTCAATGAATAATAGGCAATTTTGCAAGTTTTTTCTGGATTCGTATTATCAAATAGCGATAATGATTCATCCTTTTTAGAAGAAACATTCACACCGAAGTAGTGCATTATAGAATCGACATTATTCACTAAGGTGGAATCTAAGAGATAAGCAGCCAAAAGAGCATCGAAATATAATCCATCAATTTCAATATCTTTATGGTGGAGAGCTACTTTTATTGCTTTATAATCGTAGCAATATTTTTTGACGCTTGGATTTTTTAAAATTTCCAGCAATTCACCGTTATCTTTGAGGTTTTCTTCTCTAATGTAATATAACTTCTTATCGATGAGAATAGACATTCCATAGACATTAGCGTCATTATAATTTCCTGGTTCGATATCTAATGCTAGAGCAATTTCTTTTACATCATCGAATTTTGGTAATTTCGTTACTTCCTCAAATTCAACATTATCTAGTTCGCTATCTTTTCTAAGATTTTGCGGAATACGGTTTAAAAATTGTTTCAATTCATATTTGTTACAAAAGGCCATTACTTTTTCATAAGAGTAGCCTTCATAAACCAAATCTTTGGAAGTGAACGGTAATTCAACATTGGTTAAAATTTTCGCCATTTCATAGCAATGTCTTCCTAATTCAGCATTTTGAATAATTGATTCACCAACTTTAGATTTCATTCCTTTAGCAGCTTCAACAATCGCTTCAAAAGAACCATAATCTTGAATTAATTTAACCGCGGTTTTATCTCCGACACCTGGAATACCTGGCAGGTTATCACTAGAATCGCCTCTTAAACCTTTATAATCGATAATTTGTAGTGGTTGGAAACCATATAATTCAGGCATTGTTTTCTCATTCATAACAACGATGTTTGACATACCGGTTTTAATTATATGGATTGAGACTTTTTTATCGATGAGTTGCAAGAAGTCTCTATCGGATGTATATACGATTACATCGTATCCATCCTTGCCAAGCATCTTCGAGACCGTTCCACATATATCATCCGCTTCAAAACCTTCTTTTTCAAAAGTAAAGATATCTAAAGCGTGAAGCATCTCTCTAACGATCGGCATTTGAATCTTAAGATCTTCAGGAGCTGGTTTACGATTTGCCTTATAAGTCTCATCTTCTTTATGCCTAAAGGTTGCTTTTCCTGTATCAAAGCCTACGAATAAAGCATCGCCTTCTTTAAGAGATTGCAATACTTTATTGAGCATATTTGAAAATGAGAAGATAGCGTTTGTAGGAGTTCCATCCTTTGTACGCATAATTTCATTACCGCCATAAGCGGTTGCATAATAGGCTCTAAATAATAGAGAGTTACCGTCAATAATATAAGCTTTAGCCATTTGTTAACTCCTTAATATCGATAACTGAACTAACGCTAAATTCGCCATTTGCTCTTTGATAGCCTTCGATAACAACTATGTTGTTTTTCTTAATAGCTTTCATTGATTTTAAATATGTTTCCGGGAATAAAGTGAGTTCGATTTCACTTGTTTCGTCATAGACGCTTATATAAGCCATCGCCTGTTTCTTTTTAGTGACGATTTTCTTGATATTCTTTATAATCGCAAAAATCTTTACTGTTCCATGCGAATCATTTATCTGTTCTAAAGTTATAGCGTTTTCTTGTTTGATTTCTTTTTTATATTTATCTAGCGGTGAAGCCGACACCATTAAACCTAGGACGTTAAATTCTTTATCAAGGTTTTCAATGATGTCATCTTCGACTCGCTTAAATACTGGTTTTGGATATAGATTAGGATCGAAAGCGAGAATACCTTGATCATCTAAAACAAACGAAGAGAAGATTAGCGCATCGCTGACATTTAATCGAAGTGAAGCACGTGATTTTTCAATGGAATCAAATCCACCTGCATCAATTATATTGATAAGAGTGGTGTTGCTAAGTTTATGTTGGCCCATCCTAATTGTAAAATCATAAATATCTTCAAATTTCTTTTTATTTCTTTCTTCAATAATTTGTGAGGCGACATTGCTAGACACGCCTTTTATTGAAGTTAAAGGGAACAATATTTCATTACCACGAATCTTGAAATACATCTCTGAATCATTAATATCTGGACAAGTTAGTTTAATTTTGGCCTTTTTCATTTCGCTTGTCGTGTTATTGAATTCTTTAGTTGATGCATTAGATAATGTCGAGGCATAGAATTCGAGAGGATATTTCGCTTTTAAATATGCCATTCTAGAGGAGAATATGGCATAGACAAAAGCGTGAGATCTATTGAATCCATAATTAGCGAACTTAAAGATTAGTTTATAAACATCATTTGCTTCCTTAAGTGAATGCTTGTTTTTTAAACAACCATCAATAAATTGTTTTTCGATAGCCGCCATTTTAGAGACATCTTTTTTCGATATTGCTCTTCTAAATATATCGGCTTGCGCAAGAGAAAAACCTGCCATCTTAGATGCGATTTGCATAATCTGTTCTTGATAGATAATTTGGCCATAGGTCGGCGCAAGTATTTCTTCAAGAGCAGGGGAAACATAATTTATTTTTGCGCCGCTATTTTTGTATTTAGCATAGGCATTAATTTGATCCATTGGGCCTGGGCGATATAAAGCTAGTAAAGCAACGACATCCTCAAATGATTTAATTTTGATGGTTTTAATTGCTTTTCTCATTCCAAATGATTCAAGTTGGAAGATGCCCATTGTTTTTCCACTAGCAATCATCTTTATAGCGTCAGGATCTTTGTAAGGAATCGAATCACGGTCAATATCTATACCTTTTTGTCTTAGCAGAGCTAAACAATCTTCAACAATTGTTAAGTTCCTTAAAGCAAGGATGTCCATTTTAAGGAAGCCTTGGTCTTCAAGATAATCTTTTTCAAATTGTTCAACGTAACCTCCATCAAAGGCTGGTGAAAGCGGAATGACCTTTTGAAGTGGCTCGGCATTTAAAACGATACCGACAGCGTGCAAAGAAGCTTGTCTTGGTAGCCCCTCGATTTTATGGGCTAATGAGACGATTTCAAGATAATATTTATCGTCATCAACTAACTTTTTAAAGTCAGCATTAGTTTTATATATTTCTCTAAGAGTTAATTTATCGTCACCTTCATCTTTGATGAGCCTTGTAAATAGTTCGATGTCTCGCTTTTCATAGCCAAAGATATTGCCTACATCATTAAGTGCTTGTTTTGCACCGATTTTTTGGACTGTCATTATTCGGGCGACTTTTTCATTGCCGTATTTTTGTTTGATATAGGAAACGACATCCTCACGATGTAAATCGGAAAAGTCGACGTCGATATCAGGCATAGTTTGACGATGCTCATTTAAGAATCTTTCGAAAAGAAGATTATTTTCAATTGGATCTGGAATAGTTATTCCTAAGGCATATGACACGAGCGATCCGGCAGCGGAGCCTCGGCCAGGCCCGACAGCGATATTATTGCGTCTAGCATAGCTAACGTAGTCATAGACAATTAAGAAATAATCGCTATAACCCATTTTCTTAATAACGCTTAATTCATAAGAAAGGCGGTCGAGATATTCTTTGCTATTCTTGCCTTTTTTATTTAGTCCATCTAAGGCAAGCTTTTCTAAATATTCATCACTTGTTAGACCTAATTCGTTTTCAAATGGAACAATCTTTCCTCTTTTTTGGACGAACTTAAAATTCGCGTATTTTGCAATCTTTTCAGCTTCTTCTATTTCGTTTTTAAGATAAAGTTTTTGAATTTCAAGAAGTGGTAATAGATATTCTCTTCCGCTTAATTTTTTCTCATTTAGAACTTCTTTGCTGGAAATAGATTCCATCATTTTTAAAATAATAGCGTCCTCTTTCTTAATGTATTTAACAAAGGGAAAGGCGACTGTTTTATAACCATGACTAGCTGCGAACTCACGCATGAACTCAATGTAGTCTTTTTCATCATTGACTTCGATGCCTAAATAAAAATATTTCAGACCATCTGAAAGTCTAGCCATCTTTCTTGCTAAGGTATCAGGTTCACTAATGTAAACTTTCTTAAAAGCATCATTTTGAATAGTTAAAATAACGACGAGACCAGCATTATTCTCTTTGAGAAACTTTAAATTCAGATTATTATGAGCGTATTCATAATTAATTTTTAAAAGGTTGCGATAGCCAGTTTCATTTAATACATAAAGTGAAAATAATAAATTATCGAAATAAAAATCTTGCCCAATAATTGGTTTGATTGAATTTTTTTCACATTCCTGAACGAAAGATGGAATTCCACTTAAGGTTGCATAATCGGATAAGCCAAGCGAAAGATAACCGCTTTTCTTAGCGGCCTTAACATATTCATCGATTTTTAATCCAGATTTTTCAAAAGAGTAGCCTGAATAAACGTGGAGGAATGTAAAGGACATGCCTATATTGTATCAATTTAGATGTAATCTATAAAGAAAAAGGTCTCAATTTTTGAAACCTTTTTGTATGCACATTAACTCGTGCCTAATAAGAAATAAAAATAGTGGAGATTTGTTGGTTATTTTTTCTCAAACATCTTATCTAGATCCGCTAATAAAAGTTTGAGTTCATCAAGATTTTTGAGTTTAAGACCGCTAGCTTGTGCGTGTCCTCCGCCATTATATTTTTCAGCAATATGGGAAATATCGATGCCGCCTGAACGGAGAGAAACTCTCCAATTTCCCTTCTTGACATCTTCGGTAACACTTAACCAAGCATTGATACCATCAAGATGAGCAAAGAGATTAACATTGTCTTTACCTCTGATTGCTGGAAGATTGAATCTTTTAAGCGTTGCATCATCAAGAATATAATAAGCTACTCCATTAGGAGTAATTTGATAATGACGTAAAATATAACCAGTTACTTCTAAATCTTCTAATTTTTGATTGTACATTTCGGCGTAGATTTCAGAAATGCAAATACCAACTTCGAGAAGTTTTTGGGCGATATAGAAGGTGTGAGGAGTTACCGAATCATAAAGGAATCTTCCTGAATCACCAACGATTGCCTTATATAAATAAGAAGCGCATTCTTTACCGATTTTATATTTCTTTGGAAGAGATAAAAAGATGTTAGCGAGTAGTTCACCTGCCGCAGACATCGATTCATCGACGATTGAGAGGTCTCCATAAGGTTCAACTTCAGGATGATGATCTATTTTAATTAAGTAGTCAGCTTTGTTAACTCTTTCATCGCATATCCTATCTAGATTGGATAAATCAAGAACAATCGCAAGAAATGGATGATTAAACCATGCATCCTCAATGACCTCCATTTTTGGAAAACAGCGGCCAGTTAAAGTGACGTGATCATCACCAACATAAACAACCGATTTAGATGGAAAATTGTCTTTGATAAAATGAACGAAAGCCATTTGACATCCTAAGGCATCATAGTCTGGATGGTCGTGTCTAAAAACAGCGATTCGATCATATTCTTTGATCTTTTTTACAATCGTTTCAAATTTATCTTCGTAAGTTTGATTTCTTTCTTCTAGTATATTCATTTTATCTTTTTAAATAATAAGCGTAAGTATCGCGAGCAATCATCACTTCTTCATCAGTTGGAATAACGGCGACTTTAATCTTAGAATTAGGTGTTGAAAGCAAAGCTTCCTTGCCTCTAATAGTAGCATTTAGTTTCTTATCAATCTCAATTCCTAAAGCTGGTGCGATTTCATCACAAATTTGTTCTCTAGTAATCGTGGAGTTTTCACCGATACCTGCTGAGAAGATGATTAAATCCGCTCCGCCGAGTCTTACATAATATTGACCGATAAAATCAGCGATTCTTCGAATGAATAAGCGATTCGCTATTAAAGCTTTCTTGTTTCCTTCTTCGCAAGCTTTCAAAACATCTCTTGAATCGTTAGAAACTTGTGAGACACCTAAAAAACCAGATTGTTTATTGAAGATTTGATACATTTCTTCGACTGATTTTCCAGTGCATTTGCAAAGATAATTCATAACAGATGGATCAAGGTCACCTGTACGAGTACCCATCATGATTCCTCCTAAAGGAGTTAATCCCATGGATGTTGCGACGCATTTACCATCCTTAACAGCGGTGATGGACGCTCCAGAGCCAATATGACAAACAATCATTCTTGGATGAGCGATTCCTTCGCAGTATTTAAGTCCGATTTGGGAAAGATATTTATGAGATGTACCATGAGCGCCATATCTTCTACAATCATATTTTTCTGAATATTCGTATGGAATTGGGAACAAATAATCTTCTTCCTTCATCGTTTGATGGAAAGCTGTATCAAAAACAGCGACATTTACAGAATCTGGAAGGATCTTTTTGAATGCTCTAAAACCAACTAAGTGTGCTTTATTATGAAGCGGTGCAAGTGGAATCAAAGATTCAATCTTGTCCTCAGTATCTTTATTAAACAATTCTGATTTGGAGAAATATTTACCACCTTGAACGATGCGGTGACCACAAGCAACAATTTCATCCATTGATTTGACTATGCCTTTATCAATGAGTGCTTTTACTAATAATTCAACAGCGGCTGCATGGTCTAAAATTGGAAGGACAGTTTTCTCTTCTTGTCCATTCCATTTAATTCCAAAAATCGCATCTTCATGGCCGATGCGTTCTGCGTTTCCAGAACAGAGTACTTTTTCTTCAGGCATTTCATAAAGCTTGAATTTTAAGCTTGATGAACCTGCGTTAACTGCCATTACTTTTGCCATATAAAAACCTCTTTTCGCTCAAAATTATAGTAAAACTACATATCTTTTTCAATATAATTGAATAACTTAGTGTGTAACCGTTTTCATACATATAAGTGCGCTTACGCATTAAAATTATGTTAAAATCAAAGCACTTATGGCATACGGATTACTTTACGATTATTTAATGGGTCAATGTATTGACGCCTACACCTTTTTTGGTGCACACCTCGAAAAAAGAGGAAAAGTCAGCGGTTTCGTTTTTCGTTTGTACGCTCCATGCGCAAGCGATGTTTCTGTCATTGGTGACTGGAACAACTGGGACGTCACGAAAGACAAGATGACAAAAATTGATGATTCTGGAACTTGGGAAATTTTTATTCCTAATCTAGTGAATTATCAATCTTACAAATTCCACTTTAAAAATGCGAAAGGCAAGTATGTTGATAAAGCCGATCCTTTTGCTTTCTATAGTGAATTCCGTCCCGCTACATGTTCTAGACTTTTTGATTACACTGGTTTTGCTTGGCACGATAGTGCCTTCATGAAATCTCGTACGAGAAATTTTGATAAACCAATGTCCATTTACGAACTTCATTTAGGTTCTTGGAAAGGACAAGTTGAAGGTCGAAATCTATCCTACGAAGAAATCGCAGATTATTTAATTCCTTATGTCAAAGGTTTAGGTTATACCCATGTTGAATTAATGCCAATTGTCCAGCATCCATTCGATGGTAGTTGGGGCTATCAAGCAACCGGCTTTTACTCTGTAGATTCTCGTTATGGTAATCCAAAGCAATTAATGTCATTCGTCGATAGAATGCATCAAGCTGGTATTGGAGTCATTTTCGATTTCGCTCCAGTTCATTTTGCAGTCGATGAATTTGCTTTAGTTAATTTCGATGGTGATTATTTGTTCGAAAGTAAAGATATTAAACGCCGCTATTCTCCATGGGGAAGTTGCTACTTTGATTTAGGAAAAGATCCGGTTCGTTCCTTCTTACTTTCAGCGATGAACTATTATGCTACAATGTTTCACATTGATGGATTAAGAATAGACGCTGTTAGCAATATGCTATTCTACGATGGTAATAAGCAAAAAGGTGTTAATAATGGAGCGGTTGAATTCTTAAAAAGAATGAATGGCTTACTTCATGATAGACACTCTTCTTTAATGACTATTGCCGAAGATAGCAGTGATTTTTATGGCGTTACTAAGCCAACTGGTTATGGTGGTGTCGGCTTTGACTATAAATGGGATTTAGGCTGGATGAATGACACTCTTAAGTATTATTCGCTCGACCCAATTTATAAAAAATACGAACACAATAAATTAACTTTTTCAATGGCTTATTTTTATAATGAGAACTTTTTATTACCATTCTCTCACGACGAAGTCGTTCATGGTAAAGGCACCCTTATAAATAAGATGTGGGGTTCTTATTATGAGAAATTCGCGTTACTAAGAAATCTATACACTTATCAAATGGGTCATCCTGGCAAGACTTTGTCTTTTATGGGTAATGAACTTGCCTCATTTGATGAATGGAACGAAAATAAATCACTTCCATGGAATTTGAAGACATATCCAGCCCATGATTCGATTTCAAGATTAGTTCGTGATTTAAATCTCATCTATCAATATGAAAAGTGTCTTCACACAAATGAATATAATCCATCCAACTTTAGTTGGCTAATGGTTAATAACTCGAACGATTCAGTTTTCGCTTTTGAAAGATTTGATGATAAAAACCGTTTAGTCTTCATCTTTAACATGACTCCAAACTTTTATAATGATTACGAAATCGGTGTCAATATGGAAGGTGAATATGAAGAAATCTTCAATTCTGATAAAGACATCTATGGTGGGGCAAACCAGTATAATGGTTTACCACTTAAAACCGAAGACTTTGGACCAGAAAATCGTCCATACAAAATTAGAATTAAACTCGCTTCGTTTGGAGCGATGATATTTAAATACAAAGGAAAGGGTAAAAAATAGTTATGTTTTCCTCAAAGAAAGAATTTATAAAAGAATACACAACTCGTTTATCTGAAAGATATGGTAATTCAGTTGAAGATGCTCATCCAACCGAACTTTACGATATCTTGGGAGAAATGGTTAGAGACTACGCTGGAAAATTCTGGCGAGAAACCAAAGATAACGTAGTTAAAAAAGAAAAAAAGATGCTAGTCTATTTCTCCATGGAATTCCTTATTGGTAGATTGCTTACCAATAATATGCAAAATTTAGGCATTTATGATGTCGCAAGAGATGGCTTAAAAGAGCTTGGAATCGATATCAATATGCTTGAAGACCAAGAAAGCGATGCCGGTTTAGGTAATGGTGGTTTAGGTCGATTAGCAGCTTGCTTCTTAGATTCAATCTCAACTCTTGGTTATCCAGTTCAAGGTAACACAATTCGCTACGAATACGGATTCTTCCGCCAACTTATCCAAAAAGGACGTCAATTCGAAGTTCCAGATCAATGGTTAACCAATGGTTTTGTTTTTGAAACAAGAAAATCTAAACACTCCGTCGAAATCGAATTCGGCGGTTCAAGTGAGTCTTATATTAAAGAAGATGGAAGTTTCGGTCTAAAGACTGTTAATGCAGTTCACGTTAAAGCCGTTCCTTATGATGTTTCGATTGTCGGTTATAGAAATGGTGTTTGTAACACCTTACGACTTTGGAGTGCAGAACCAAGTGAAGAAAACCTTCCTAAAGGTGTTCCTTTTGAAGAATATCTTTCAACTTTAAAAGAATTATCACACGGCTTATATCCTGATGATTCCACTGAAAAAGGCCGCATTTTACGATTAAGACAACAATATTTCCTTGTTAGCAGTGGTCTTCAATCAATTTTAAGAGGTCACTACAAACGTTACAAAACTCTTTTAAATCTAGATAAGTTTTATGTCTTCCAACTCAATGACACTCATCCAATCTTAGCAATTCCTGAATTAATGAGACTTATGATGGATGTTTATGGTTATGGTTGGGATGAGTCCTGGAATGTTGTGAATAAATGTATTGCTTACACTAATCACACCATCATGGCGGAAGCTTTAGAAAAATGGCCAGTGGACTTTGTCCAAAGAGTTTGCCCGCGCTGTTACATGATTATTGAAGAAATCAATCGCCGTTACAATCAATATCTTTCCCAAAGAGGTGTTGATGATGCCACAAGATTTGCCACTCAAATCATTAAAGACAATCTCATTCACATGACCAACCTCGCTATCTATGCATCATTCTCGGTAAACGGCGTTGCTAAACTTCATACCGATATTTTGAAAAATGAGACATTTAAAGAATTTTATTCTTTATTCCCGGAGAAATTCAATAACAAAACCAATGGTGTCACTCAAAGAAGATGGTTAATGTATTCTAATCCTAAATTATCCGATTTAATCGATTCAAAAATCGGTGAAGGTTGGAAAACAAATATGGAAAATGAATTAATTAAATTCAAACCATATGCCACTGACAAAAAAGTGAAAGATAAATTCCTTGCTATCAAACACGATAACAAAGTTGCGTTAGCAAAATATATTAAAGAAAAGATGAACATCGACGTTGATGTCGATTCAATTTTTGATGTTCAAGTCAAGAGACTTCACGCTTATAAACGTCAATTAATGAACATCTTCCATGTCATTTATTTGTATAACCGCATCAAGAGCGATCCTAATTTCAAAATGTATCCAAGAACCTTCATTTTTGGTGCAAAAGCCGCTCCAAGTTATGTTTATGCAAAGAAGATTATTCAATTAATTATTTCCGTCGCAGATGTTGTTAATAACGATCCACAAGTTAATAAATTCATCAAAGTTATCTTTATGGAAAACTATGGTGTTTCTCTTGCTGAAAAGATTATTCCAGCTGCCGATGTTAGCGAACAAATCTCAACAGCTTCTAAAGAAGCTAGTGGTACATCCAACATGAAATTCATGATGAACGGCGCAATCACATTAGGAACACTTGACGGTGCTAACGTTGAAATTAGAGATTTCGTTGGTGATGATAACTGTGTCATCTTTGGTTTAACTAGTGAACAAGTATTAAATTATTACGCTCACGGTGGTTATTCAGCTTGGGATGAATATTACAATAATCCAATCGCTCATGAGATCATGGATTCACTTCGAAATGGACCATGGGTCACAAAACCAGATAAATTCAATTTAATCTTTGATGAAATCATGAATAACAACGACTGTTATTTTATTCTCAAGGATTTACCTGCCTATATCGAAGCTCAACGTAAGATTGAAAAACTCTATCTTGATAGAGATAAGTGGGCTGAGATGTGCTTAATTAATATCGCTAGCAGTGGTTTCTTCTCCAGCGATAGAACTATTAACGATTATGTCAAAGACATTTGGCATTTAGACAAGATTAAATAATGATTAGTTTAAAAGAACTTTATTCTTTACAAGCATCTTTAGATGCTGAGATTGCTAAAAACCATGGTGTTTCATACGAAACAACTTTTGAAAAACGCCTTTTAGCGCTCATCGTTGAAATCGGCGAACTTGCCAATGAAACTAGGTGTTTTAAATATTGGTCAAATAAAGGACCTTCTCCAAAAGAAGTGGTGATGGATGAATTTGCGGATGGTATTCATTTCCTGCTTTCTTTAGGAATTCCTTTAAAAGCTAATAAATTTGAATATGAGATAAAGAAAAGCGATTTATCGTTAACTCGTCAAATCTTAGAAGTTTATAAAGCTGCTACATTGCTCGTTGATCATTATGATTTAACTCATTATGAAGATGCTTTCCAAAAATATCTAAATTTATCTGCTTCAATTGGAATGAGTGAAGAAGAAATCATTAGTTCTTACAAAGCAAAATTAAAAGTTAATCATACTCGTCAAGAGACCAACTATTAAAAAAGAAATGCGCTTAGCGCATTTTCTTTATAATAATTTATCTATTTCTTTTTCGGAATAAACTTCTATTCCGTGTTCTTTTAATATTCTAGCGGTGACACCCATTCCGGCGATTAGACGATTCATGAAGTGACCATTATAAATCATATGTGTTCCGCAAGATGGAGAGTTTTCTTTTAAAACTGCTTTGGTGATTCCAAGATATTTGCAAAGCATTAATGCTTTATTCGCGCCACTTTCGAATTCTCTGGTGACGTTTTTGCCTTTACTTGAAATAACTTGCGAACCTTTAATTTCACTTGGGTCACGTGGAATTTTTAGACCGCCTTCGACTTCAGGACAAAATGGAACGAGTTCATATTTCTCGAGTAATTTTTCAATATCGGGGCAATATTTGCTTTTTCCTTCGTAATTTGTCTTTTCACCGACAAGACAGGCGCTAATCAAAATCTTCTGCATGAAATCATTCTATCAAATTACTAATAATTCTCAATAAATTATAGTAAAATTTATGACATGAAAGTTGAAGAATTGACCTTTGAAAAAAACGGCGAGCATTACAAAGTAATAATTACCTACAAACATCAAAGGAATGTTTATTTTCGTTATAGAGACGATGCCTTTCTTGTTTCAGCTCCTTATCGCACTCCAAAGAAACTAATCATGTCTGGTATTGATAAATACTTTGATAAGCTCATAAAACAAAATTCGAAAAGCGTTCATTATTCATTCGAAAAAGATCGCATATTTTTACTAGGAGAAGAAATATCGATTTCCTCATTAAATATTAAAAATGAAGAAGATTTGCGGTTATTTTTAAAAAATATCGCCTTAAAAACTCTTACCGAAGAAGTACGCAAATATGAGGGAATTATGGGAATAGAAAAACCCTATAAAATCCGCGTAAAAGACACATGTAGGCAATACGGTTCTAATTCAAAAAGAACTCATTCGCTTTCATTCCAAGCATCTTTAATTCATTATTCATTAGATATAATTGATACGGTGGTGGTGCATGAACTCGCTCATGATTTTGAACGCAATCACCAAAAAGCATTCTACAATGTTGTTTACAACTTTTGCCCAAATTACAAGGAATTACAGAGAAAACTGAAAAGAGGGATTCACAAATGATAAAAGAAATAAAATCTCGCCAAAACGAGCTCGTTAAAGAAGTTGCTAAATTAAGCGACGCTAAGATAAGAAAACAACAAAAACTTTTTAAGGTCGAAGGATTTCATATGCTCGAAATGGCTAAGGAAGCTAATCTTGTTCATTCAGTTTTTACTTTAAAACAAATTAAAGATTTAGAATCAAAAATCCCTCAGTATTTGGTTAGTGAAGAAGTGTTAGAAAAGCTATCGTCCACAAAGACTCCACAAGGCGTCGTTTGTGTCTGTCATCTTTTAAACGAAAAACCTATTAAATCAGATAAAGTTTTATATCTTGACGATGTTTCAGATCCCGGTAATTTAGGAACGATACTTAGAACAGCCTTAGCCTTTGGCTATGATGATGTAATTTTATCTAAAAATTGCTGTTCAATTTATAACGAAAAAACATTACAAGCATCACAAGGTGCAATCTTTAAACTTAATATTGTCACTGATTTAGATTTATCGAAGCTAAAAGCGAATGGCTATCAAATATTAGCTACCGAAATCAAAGGTTCAATATCTCTAGAGGAAGTATCTAAACCAGAAAAACTAGTTTTGGTTCTTGGAAATGAAGCACATGGTGTAAGTGAATCAATTTTGAAACTCGCCGATAAAAGAATTAGAATCGATATTAAAAATATCGAATCATTAAATGTTGCTATTGCAGGTGCGATAGCGATGTTCAAATTTAAATAAAGTAGGTTTTACTTTTTCAATATCGAAAATCTTTTTAAACATACCTTTATAACTTGCTTCTTATAGAAGGTCTCGCTAAAATATTAAAAAAGAAAGTTGGGCTAATTTATGAAGAAAACAAAAATTGCCGCAATCTTATTAGCCGCCACAACGCTTGCTTTAAGTAGCTGTACGATTGGTGGTTCAAAAAGCGGCGGTAAAAAGAAAAAATCAAGCTCTGGTAGTATAACTACTGCAACCTCCGGAAGCGAAGGAAGTAGCGGTTCTAGCGGACAACCTATTGTTGTTGTTTTGCAATCTATTACTGCTAGTGGTATGCAAACCACATATTACGTTGGCGATACTTTTGTTAAACCTACCGTCAGTGCTTCTTATTCGGATGGAAGCGTTAAAGATGTTACAAATTCTGCAACATTCACTGGTTATAACTTATCTAATACCGGTAGTCAAACCGTCACTGTAAGTTATAGCGAAGGTGGAGTTACGCAAACCACATCTTACACAATTACTGTTAAAGCACTTGCGTGGGATTCTACTGTTGTAGCTACTATGTCATCCCACCTCGATGGAGTCGTTCTTCCATTTGCCAAAGGCACATGGGAATGGGATGACAATGAATCAAGCACTGAACTATATGGTTTATGCAACGATTCTACAACAAGCACTGTAACTGCTATTTATCAAGCAGCTACCGATTGGGAATATTTGGGTCTCGATAGTTATGGCGATCCGTTATTTGCTAAGACAACTCAAAGCGAAGGTACTGTTACAGTTAATATCTATGAGAACAGTTATTACAAAGCAATTGTTTATGCTTCCTTTGCTCCAAAACAAGAAAGAACAACCGATACTGATTGGTCCGAAGAATATAAAGAAATCATGCATTATGTTCTCGGCGGAACCGAAGAATTACCATTCTATCAATTCGGTGAAAATTATGAAATCGCAAGTTATGGTTTACTCTATCTAGAATTCTACGATTCATTTAACCAAGATTTGACCGAAGAATATTGCGCTGTTGTTGAAGGAGCTGGTTATACCCATCTTAGAGATGATGAATATGGTGATCCAGTCTATGGAAAGACCACTTCCGAAGGAACAATCGAACTCAACATCTATTATTATGATGATTATGGTAACTGTGTCGATGTTAGCTTTATTCCAAATAAAGAAACATCTGCAATGTGGCCTTCCTTCCAAGAATTAACTGACTTCGAAGAAGCAGCCGGATTTGAAGTCCCACACTTTGAAGCTGAATCTTATACTTATTATTCAAGATATGGAAATGTCTTCATCGAAACTGAGACTACTGAAAATTTAGCAACTGCTTATTCTGAAGCTGCTGGTGCTCTCGGATTTATTCATACACCATCAAAGTCAACAGAAGGCGATGTTACTGGTGGTACAGTTACCAATTGGGAAGAAACATTCACTCTTCAATATAGTGTTTTAACTCACGAAGAAGAAGGAGCGACCGAAGAAGATGATCCAGTAGAAGTCATCGATGGTTTCTTACTTCAATTTGCTCTTACCGAACCAGAATCAACATTTGTTGAAACATGGCCAGAAGAACAAATCAGCGAATATTTAGCTGGATTTGAAATCGAAGATGTTACTCTTCCAGTTTTGGATGATCCTCTTTCTAAGAAATTCAAAGTTGCTGTTCTTCCATATGAAGATGTTCTAGCTGAATATCTTGATTATTATGGAGCATATATTGAAGCTGGTTTGATTGATTTAGCCACAGTCGAAGGTTGGGCCGCTGAAGATTCTGGTTTCTTCATTACCTCTTATGATAAAGAAGCTACAGGTGCCGCAACTTATAACGCTAAATTCGATTCAACTTGGGAAAATGTTACCGAAGAAGGTGCTACATCAACAAGTTGGTCTAAGAACGGTGTAACCGTTGTCGTTTCACAAGGCGGATATTACACTCAAGTTCAAATCCTTGAACCATCTGAACCAGAGCCACTTGAAACAGTTGAAGTCGTATTTGCGACTGCTGATTCTGATTCTTCAGCAAGTTATACTGAAGCCAATGCTTTAGAGGGTATTGCTCAAGGAGCCGATGTCTTTTCATCTGCATCTGATGTCGCTAAGGTTTATAAAGGCAAGTCAGGCTTAAAATTTAGTAGTTCAAAGGATGCTGGAAAACTTACTTTAAACTTTAAAGAATCGACTTATGTCGAATCTATTTCCTTTGTTACTACAGCTTATGGTAGCGATGCAGGATCTTTAAAGGTCTATGTTAATGGTGATGACACTAACAGCGTAACCCTTACAAAGACCGATACCAAATCACTTACAATAAATGATGAGGTGACTTCAATTACGTTTGAAGCTACAAAGAGAATCTATCTCACAAGCTTCACAATTAATCCACAATAAATACTTTGTATTTATAATAAAGGGCTGGACATCCAGTCCTTTTTTATTGCTTGCTCTTATAAATTAATATTTATCTTGGTTAGCAAATACGTTATAATATAGGCGCATTGACGAGAAGTAGTAACTCCAGTCACATCTATAAATAGGGAATGTGGAATAGTGGAACCCACAAGTTATAGTTGGGAGCGAATTCACCTCTGAGCATGTTAAGAAATTAACCGTTAGTCGCGTTAAGACTTAGAGCAACAAAAATAAAGTTGAAGAAGGATGGCACCACGGGGAAACTCGTTCCTAGTGTGTCATTTTATTTTATAAAAAGGAGAAAAATATGTCCGAAATATTCTCAAAAGTAAGCCAAGTAAAAGAAAAGATTATTTCTGAAATGTCTTCGATTAAAGACGAGTCTTCTTTAAAGGAATTCCAAGAGAAACATCTTTCAAAGAAATCTGAATTATCCCAACTCATGTCAGAAATCAAAAATCTCGCTAACGAGGAAAAGGCTAAATTTGGTCAAGCGATGAACGATGCTAGAAGTGCTGTTAATGAAGCCTTCCAAAAGAAAGCTCAAGAAATTAACGATGCTTTAATTGCTAGAAAACTCGCTAAAGAAACCATCGATATCACCCTTCCTGGTTATAACTATAAGATGGGTGGAATCAATCCATTCTATTTAGTTCAAGATGAAATTATTGATACATTTGTATCAATGGGTTATGAAGTCAAAGAAGGACCTGATGTTGAATCAGATTATTATAACTTCGAAAGAATGAATATTCCCGCTAACCATCCTGCTAGAGAGATGCAAGATTCTTTCTATATTAATCCAACAACTCTTTTACGTACGCATACATCTCCAGAACAAGCTAGAGCAATGGATGAAAAAGAAGGCAAGCCATTAATGATGATTTGCCCAGGAAAATGCTTTAGAAGAGATGATGACGACGTAACTCATTCTCATCAATTCGGACAAGTTGAAGGTTTGGTCGTTGGTAAAGGCATCACCCTTGCTAACCTCAAAGGAACCTTAGAATTATTTATTCGCAAAATGTTTGGTGAAAAACGCCAAGTTAGATTCCGTGGATCATATTTCCCATTCACCGAACCTTCGGTTGAAGTTGATGTTACCTGTATGAACTGCGGTGGTAAAGGCTGCTCAACCTGTAAAGGAACGGGCTTTATTGAAATATTAGGAGCTGGCATGGTTCATCCTAACGTCCTTAAGATGGCCGGCTATGACCCAGAAGTTTATAGCGGATTTGCTTTCGGTGTTGGCATCGAACGTGTCGCAATGCTTAGATACGGAATCGACGATATCCGTAAAATATATCAAGGTGATGTTCGATTTATCGAACAATTCAGCCGTAAATAAGGAGGATTAAACAATGAAAGTCTCACTTAATTTATTAAAGAAATTCGTTGATTTAGAAGGTTTAACTCCTGAAGAAATCGCTCATAGATTTACCTTCGCTGGTGTGGAAGTAGAATCGATAGAACATATCGCCTCTGGTTCCAAATTGGTCGTTGGCGAAGTTATTCACTGCGAAAATATGGAAAATAGCGATCATCTCCACGTTACTAAAGTAAATTGTGGACCTGAGTACGGAACGCTCGATATCGTTTGTGGTGCCCCTAACTGTCGTAAAGGTTTGAAAGTTATCGTTGCCCTCGATGGCTGCGTTCTTCCAGGCGGTACGATTAAAAAAGGTCAAATTAGAGGCCATGAATCAAATGGCATGCTTTGCTCACTTCTTGAACTTGGCGTGGATTCTAAATACCTCAAAGAAGAACAAACTAAAGGCATTGAAGAATTGCCTTCTAATTTTGAAGTTGGTTCGACAAATGTTTTAGAACTCCTCGGTCTAGATGACGTTGTTTTGGATTTAAAATTGCTCGCAAATCGTTCAGATTTATATTCAATTCTCAACGTTGCAAAAGAAATTAAAACTTTATTTTCAAAGGAAACAAAGATTCCTGAAGTTAAAGTAAAAGAGAATTTGAAAGCTAGCTTCCCAGTTGATTCAAAAACTGAAAAATGTCCGCAATTCTCTGCTAGAGTCGTTAAAGGTATCGTTACCAAAGAATCTCCTTCTTGGTTAAAAGAAGCTCTTCGTTCCTCTGGTATTAGATCAATCAACAACATCGTTGATATCGGTAACTATGTCATGCTTTTGACTGGTCAACCTCTTCATATGTACGATCTTGACAAGCTTCCAAAGAAGGAACTTGTTGTCCGCGATGATATCGAAGGCGATTTCGTTGCTTTAGACGAAAAGACTTATAAACTTCAAAAAGGCGATATTTGCATTACCTCTAGTGGCAAAGTTATGTGCCTTGGTGGAGTGATGGGCTCTTTAGAATGCGCGGTCGATGAAAAGACTAGGAACATTGTTATTGAAGCCGCTAACTTTGATTACGCTTCAATTCGTAGAACTTCAATTAGACTCAATCTTTCAAGCGATTCATCTCAACGCTTTGTTAAAGGCATCAATCCTAACCAATATAACTTTGTTATGGATTTGACAGCTGATTTATTACTTTCACTTGCAGAAGCAAAAGAAATCGCTGAAGTTGATACTTATTTAAAAGCAGAATTTAAACCAACTAGGGTTGCTTCTTCGTTTGAGTATATTAACGCTAGACTTGGCACCTCATTCTCCAAAGAAGAAATCCTTAGTGCTTTAGCCTCTGCCGATATTAAAGTCGAGGAAAAAGGCGAAAAGTTTGTCGCTATTATTCCAGATCGTAGAATCGACATCACCGGAGAAGCTGATTTAAGTGAAGAAGTGATTAGAATTTTAGGCTTTGAAAACATCGAAGCAAAACTTCCAGTTACCGAATTATTTGTTGGTCATCTTGAACCAAATCTTGAAAAGAAACGCATCGTTAGAAGCTATCTTAGAGGAATCGGTTTAGATGAAGTTCTTAACTACTCTTTGATGAGAGAAAGCGAAATCAACGATTTTAGAATCCTTAACAAAGACGAAGCATATCGCGTTTTGAACCCTCTCACTGACGAACACGAATATGTTAGAACTAATTTATTACCAAGTTTAATGAACACTCTTGTTTATAACAAGAATCATTCCAATGATAATGTCGCAATCTTTGAAGTTAGTGACATCTATTCTAAAGAAAATAAAAAGCATATTCATTTAGGAATAGCTTTAGTCGGAAATGATTTAAGAAGATTCGCTATTAAAGGTGAAGCGTATAGTTATTATCACCTTAAAGGTGTAGTGGATTCTTTACTTGCCTTATTTAATATCGATGAGAAAAGAACTGTTCTTGCTAGATGTAGTGAACAAGAATTCCATCCAGGAAAATCCGCTACATTAAAGATTGATGGTAAACTCGCTGCCGTCTTTGGTGAACTTCATCCTAACACCTTAAAAAGATATCATCTCGACAAAGAAAATGTTGTCGTTCTCGAGATGGATTTAGGCGTGTTATTTGACACCAAAACAAGTCTTAAAAAGATGGAACAAATCTCTCGCTATCAAAGTGTAAAACGTGACTTTGCATTTATCTTTGAAGACAAAGTTACTTCTAAAGAAGTACTAAGCGAAGTTCGCAAGATCAATCGCGACCTAATTAAAGAAGTTGAAGTCTTTGATGTTTATAAAGGCGAACATGTTAAAGAAGGTCATTATTCATTAGCGTTCTCCGTCTACTTAAATAGCAACGAAAAGACCTTATCGGATAAGGAAATTTCTGACATTGAAGAACAGATTATTAAAGCTGTTGAACTCAAATTTGGAGCAGAACTTAGAAAATAATGAGAATTGAAGTTTCCAAATTATCATATACGAAAGAAACAACCTTGGTTGAAGAGATTCTTTTCGACAAAGAAAAATTTCCACCATGCCTTCCTTTAATCGAAGTTAAAAAAGCAGTGGTGAACGCAAAGATTAGAAGATACGAAGAATTTATCTATGTATCACTAAATATCAAAACGAATGTCATCCTTCAATGCTCATACACATTAAAGCCATTTGATACAGTAATTAAAACTGTTGAAGAAATGCATTTCGCTAGTGGAGCAAACGAAGATGATGAAGACATCACAATATATAAAGGTAATTCAATTGAATTAGACAAATATATTTATGATGCGATTTCTGCTTCTATTCCTCCATCACCAAAAGCCCCTGGAGCGAAACTTCCAAAGGGTGGAAAAGATTATCGAGTTATTAGCTTTGATGACTTTGAAAAAGAGAAAGAAGAAAAAGTCGATCCTCGCTTTGCGAAACTTGATGAATTAGAATTCGACGATTAATTGTTCCTTTTACATAGTAAAGCGCCGTTAAATGCGGTGCTTTTCTTTAAACATTGTTAATTTTTTAAATTAGTTATTTACAAAAAAGAGGCGATTTCACTATAATTGAAATATAAAGTGGGAGAAAGTGGTAAAAATGTTTTTTGGTTCATTCCTTCATTCACTCGATGATAAGAATCGCCTTTTGATTCCTAGTCGGCTTAGAGGTCAACTCGGAAGCAAGCTTTTCATTATGAAAGGTTATGAAGGTTCATTATCAATTTACCCAGATGAACAATTCCAAAAATATTTAGCCAAATTAGAAACTCTACCATATGAGTCGAAACTCTCACGAGATATCGAGCGTATTGCTTTAAGCAGTGTCTACGTACTCGAAATCGATAAAGTAAATCGAATTCAAATTCCAACTGCTCTCATCAATAAGTATGCAATTTCCAAAGAAGTTGTTGTGGTGGGGGTTTTAGATCATATCGAAGTTTGGTCCGAAGACAAATGGGAAGAATATTTAAAGAAAAACGAAGGTGAATTCGAAGAAAAATCCGAAGAGTTACTTAAAAATGTCTAATCACATTTCAGTTCTCTTAAACGAAGCGATTGATTCGCTCAATATTAAACCAGATGGTATCTATGTCGACTTAACTTTGGGTAGAGGTGGACATAGTAAAGAAATTTTAAGAAGAATACCTTGTGGAAGATTATTTGCTTTCGATAAAGACGAAGAAGCAATAAAAGAATCAACTGCAAATCTCAAAGATTTCGATAATATAACCATAATTCGCGATGATTTTAGAAACTTTAAAAGCAATCTAGAATCTTTAGGAATCACAAAGGTTGATGGTATCTTAATGGACCTTGGTGTGTCTTCTCCTCAATTTGATGATGCTGATCGTGGCTTTTCTTATAAAGAAGACGCGAGATTAGACATGAGAATGGATCAAAGACAAACTCTTGATGCTTATAAGATTGTTAATACATATTCCATCGAGGATTTGACAAGGATTTTTAGAGAATATGGCGAAGATAAATTCTCCTACCCGATTGCCAAACGCATTGTTAAAGAAAGAGAAAAAGCGCCAATTGAAACCACAGGCCAACTTGTCGATATTATCAAAGCGAGTAAGCCGCAAAAAGAACTATTGAAAAAAGGCCACCCAGCAAAGCAAATCTTCCAAGCTCTTCGAATCGAAGTTAATGATGAACTTGGAGCGCTTAAGATTGCTATTAGAGATGCCCTTGAGATGTTAAATGTTGGTGGAAGAGTGGTGGTTGTCACCTTCCACTCATTAGAAGATAGAATCGTTAAAAACGCCTTCAACGAAGTCGCAAAAATTGAAGGAAATAGACATTTGGTCTTTGCGTTACCAAAAGAGGAAGATCAACCAAAATATCACCTTGTTAATAACAAAGTTATTACAGCAAGTGAAATTGAAGTTGAGAATAATCCGAGAAGCAAATCGGCCAAACTAAGAGCGATAGAAAGGAACAGGTTATGAAAGACAAACTGACAAAACATAATTTGCCAAAGTCTTATTTCATCCGTAAAAAGATCATGATTGTCAGCTTGATCATTTTTGGGTTGACCGCATCAATCGCATTACCTGTAGGAATAACTATCTATTATCAAAATCACATCGCTCGAGTTCAAAAATAAAATCAACAAAGTTGAGAAAAATAAAAACATTTGGAATATTAATTGCTGATATATATAATATATTGGGACTAAATATATGGAAAAGCGTCTAGCAGTCATTGAAATTACTAACCGTGAAGTGAGGTTGATTATCGGTGATGTCGTTAACGACAAACCGGTAATTTTATATCAAACATCTCGTCCAATTCCAGGACTTATTTCACGTAGTGAGATTATTGATGATACAACCCTTACTCAAATCATTTCATCTTTAGCAAATATCGAAGATCCAAAGATTAGAATGAGGCTTCATATCACTGACGCTACCATTATCCTTCCTGCCAGTGGATTAGCGGTGTTTGGAGCAGATAAAACAACTAATGTTGTTTCTCCTACTTCAATTATTCAAACAATTGATATTCAAAACGTTATTTCTTTAATTGAGAAAGAAGCTATTCCTGGTGGAAACGCAATCGTTGATATCATTCCTGATTGCTTTATCACTGAAACTCAGAAATTTGCTGAACCTCCTGTTGGTAAAAAATCTAATTTTCTTAGATTAAGAGCAAAGGTTCATACATTACCAACTCGCGTTATCGAGCAATATAAAAACGCTATCGAAAGAGCAGGCATCAGAGCAAAACGCATTTTCGTTGCGCCTTATGGAATAATTGAACTTGCTAAACAAATGAATGAATTCCCAAAAGATTATTTCTTGGTCGATATGGGTGCGGAAACAACAACTATTTCATTAGTTGGTAATCAATCTTTATTCGCGTCGACTTCATTCACGTTAGGTGGAGATGATCTTGTAACTTTTGCTGCTCAAGAAATGCAAATTAGCAACGACGAAGCTCGTGAAATCATTGAGCTTTATGGAATAAATGATCGCGAATTATCATTTAAACCAACTATTGCTAGAGCAGTTATTAATGATGTTCCTGTGAAATATTCCCTTGATGATTTGAATCGAATCATCGTTGATTTCTTTAAAGATTTTTATTTCAAACAATTCGATGTTGTTTTGAAACAAATTACTGATGCTTATTCCAAAGAGAATTTAAGTGTTTTACCAATCGTATTCACTGGTGGTTTTTCTTCATTGCATGGTTTTGACAAACTCGCAAAAGAAAAATTTGCTAACAATCAATCGATCCATTATTTGACTCCTAACGCTATTGGAGTTAGAAGCCCATCATTCTCAGCACTCGTTGGAGCGCTTATCGCATCAAGCAAATATAAAGGCACTTTATCTGACCAAAGAGCTAGAGTGGCTCAAGTCGATAGAGTTGAAACAAAACAAGAATAAAACTTGGAGGTAGAAAAATGAATAATGAAGAATTAGACAATTATGAAGCAGTAGCTCGTATCGTCGTCATCGGTGTCGGTGGTGCCGGTAACAACGCTGTTAATCGTATGATTGATGAAAATATTTCATCAGTTGAATTTTTTGTCGCAAATACTGACCGCCAAGCTTTATCTAGATCAAAAGCACCAAATCGTCTTGTTCTTGGTGAAGAAATCACTAATGGTTTAGGCTCTGGTGGTGAACCAGAAGTTGGTAAAGCTGCTGCTGAAGCAAGCACTGACCAAATTAGAGATATTGTTAGAGGTGCAAACCTCGTCTTCATCGCGGCAGGTATGGGTGGAGGCACTGGCACAGGTGCTGCGCCTGTTATCGCTCAAATCGCTCGCGAAGAAGGCGCGTTAACAGTGGCAATTGTCACTCGTCCATTTACCTTCGAAGGAAAGAAGAGAATCGCTAATTCAGTTGAAGGTTTAAATAATTTAAAAGCGGCTGTCGATGCTATTATTATCGTTTCTAACGATAAATTACTCATGGTCAGCGGAACCCAACCAATCAACGAAGCATTTGCTGAATCCGACCGCGTTTTAGCTCAATCAGTTAAAACTGTCACCGATTTAATTTTACGTCCAGCCTTTATTAACTTAGATTTTGCTGACGTTAAAAATACCTTAAAAGATTCAGGAATATCTTTAATTGGATTTGGTATGGGTCAAGGTCCAAACCGCGCTCAAGATGCTGCTCAAAATGCGATTTCTTCGCCTTTACTTGAAGCATCGATTAATGGTGCACGTCGCGCAATATGCGCAGTTACATGCGGTCGTGAAGTTTCATTATATGAAGCTCAAGAAACCGTCAACCGCATCATCGAAGCGGCTGGACAGAACGTCGATATTAAATTTGGCGTCTCAATCAACGATGAATTAACAGATCAAATCCTTGTTTCTGTTATCGCTAGTGATTTCACTGAAGACTTTGATTTCACCCATGTTCCTACTTATGAACCAAGCGAAATTAAACCAGCTGAAAACACTAATAGCGATCCACTTGATGGATCCAACCTCAACAGTGAAGAAAAACTTGAGGAAGAAAAAGATGACTTCCTTCCAAATTTCTTAAGTGGTGAAGATTTAGATTAATTTATTAAAACTAATAGACACGGTAATTAGATAAACATTCCTTAGCGAGCTAACGATGGTGGAAGGTTAGCGTCTGTCCTAATTATTATCCCTATTATTGAAGCGAGCTGAACTAAGAGTAAGCAAGCCGTATATCTGCGTTAAAGATCTCGAGCGCTATAACTATGTTATAGAATTAAGGTGGTACCGCGCTAATAGCGTCCTTAAATTGGGCGCTTTTTATATGGAAAAGAGGTAAACAAAATGGAACTTAAAAACACATTATTAATGCCTAAAACAAACTTTGAAATGAGAGGAAATCTTAATCAAAAAGAACCTGTCTTAGTCAAGAAGTGGCAAGATGAAAAACTCTACGAAGAACTTTTAAAAGTTCATAAGGATGATAAACCATTCGCTTTTCACGATGGTCCTCCATATGCTAACGGTGATATTCACTGCGGCCATATGCTTAATAGAATCCTTAAAGATTTCATTGTTCGCACCAAAAGTATGGAAGGACATTATGTTCCATTTATATTTGGTTTTGATACACATGGTTTACCAATTGAAAACCAAGTTATTAAAGGTGGAGTTAATCGTAAAACAACTCCAACTAGTGAATTTAGACAAAAATGTCGTGAATACGCTTTAAAACAAGTTGCCCATCAAAAAGAACAAATCGTTCGTCTTGGCGTTTTAGGTGATTATGATAATGCTTATCTCACTTTGCAAAATAGTTTCGAAGCTAACCAAATCAGCGTATTTGCTAAGATGGCTCTTAGAGGCTTAATCTACAAAGGACTTAAACCTGTTTATTGGAGTTGGTCTAGTGAATCTGCTTTAGCAGAAGCTGAGATCGAATATAAAGATGTTAAGAGCTACGCCATCTATGTTGCTTTCGATATCATCGATGGAAAAGGAGTGGTGCCTAATGGCTCAAAAGCGGTTATTTGGACAACAACTCCATGGACTCTTCCTGCTAACTTAGCTATCTCGGTTCATCCTCGTTTCGTCTATGGTTTATATCACACTGAAAAAGGAGACTTAATTCTTCTTGAAGAATTCGGTGAACGTCTTAAAGAAGAACTCGGCTTAAAAACTTTTGAATTAATCAAAACATTCAAAGGTCAAGATCTTGAATTTGTTAAAGCCAAACATCCATTTTATGATCGTGAATCTATTCTCATTGTCGGCGAACACGTTACAAATGAATCCGGTACTGGCTTAGTCCATACCGCTCCTGGACATGGTGTCGACGACTTTACAGTGTGTGCTAAATACGGTATCAAACCTTACTGCCCAGTAGATTCAAATGGTCGTCTAACTAGCGACGCTGGTGAACAACTTGCAGGACTTTTCTATGAAGACGCTAATAAAGTTGTTTTAGACATCATTACAAATAATGGTTCACTTCTTAAATGCGATGAAATCGTTCACTCTTATCCTCACGATTGGAGAACAGGTAAACCTTTAATCTTTAGAGCGACACCACAATGGTTCTGTTCAATTGCTAAGATTAAAGACGAACTTCTTAAAGAAGTTGATAAAGTAAAATGGGTTCCTTCCTGGGGCAAAGAAAGAATGTCCAACATGATCAAAGATCGCACTGACTGGTGTATCTCTAGACAACGTATTTGGGGCGTCCCAATTCCAATAATCTATAACGAAGATGACTCTCCAATTATTGAAAAAGTTGTCTTTGATAATATTGAAAAAATCTTTAGAGAACATGGTTCAGATATTTGGTATGAAAAAGACGCTAAATATTTCCTACCTGAAGGATATAAAAATCCTGCTTCTCCTAATGGAGAATTCACTAAAGAAAAAGATATCATGGATGTCTGGTTTGACTCCGGTTCATCATTTGATGAAGTTTTAATCAATCGTCAAAAGATGTTCCCAAGCGAACTTTATTTAGAAGGTAGTGACCAATATCGTGGTTGGTTTAACTCCTCTTTAACAGTTTCAACTGCAATTCATGATCAGGCACCTTATAAATCAGTTGTTTCCCATGGCTGGGTTTTAGATGAAAAAGGTGAACAAATGCATAAATCCAAAGGAAATGGTGTCGACCCACTTAAGATGTGTAACATCTTCGGCGCTGATATCCTTCGTTTATGGGTTTCAACAGTTAATTATCAACAAGATGTTCGAATCTCTGAGAATTTGCTTCGTCAAGTAGCCGAGCAATATCGTAAGATTCGCAATACCTTTAAATTCTTATTAGGAAACCTTTCTGATTTCGATCCTAAGAAAGATAAAGTCAGCAAATTTGAAGCGGTTGATAATTTTATCTTAGCAACTCTTGAAGATGTTAAGAACACAGTTATCGATTCGCTTGATAAATATGATTTCATGGTTGGAATGTCAAAAATTATGACATTCATGTCTACCGACTTATCTAGCTTCTATCTCGATATCGCAAAAGATGTCTTATATTGTTCAGGACAAAACTCACTTCGAAGAAGACAAATGCAAACTGTCATCTATGAGGTTAGTTCAACTTTGTTTAGACTATTAACCCCAATTCTCCCATTTACAATGGAAGAAGTTCACGTCAATATGCCAGATTATAACGGCAAATCCGCGCAGCTTTTAGCTTATCCAACTAAATCAAGTGAATACGCTAAAGATGTTTTAAAAGACTATGAAGAATTCAAAGTCCTTCGTGATGCTGTTAATAAAGAAATTGAACAAGTCCGCGTCCAAGGTGTTGTTGGTTCTTCCCAAGAAGCTTTGGTTATTCTTCCAAAATCTAAATTATTAGAAAAACTTGGTTTAGATAAAAATATCGAAGAATTAGCGAGACTTTTAATCGTTTCAAAAGTTGAATTAAGTGATAAAAACGCTGTAGAAGTTCATCATATTGATGCTGAGAAATGCCCAAGATGTTGGAATTATGTCGATAAACTTTATGATATCGATGGCGAGACAAAAGTCTGCAAGAGATGTCACGAAGTATTAAGCAAATAAAGGAGAACTCTATGAAAGATTTTTGTAGGAAATGGTTTTCTAAAGAAGGTTTACTTAATATTTTTCACTCCTTTGCATGGATCGCTGTTTTAGTTTTTATTGTCGACATCGTTACTAAATGGGTCGTTCAAAATAATTTGGTTTATGATCATAATTCAGTAACTTTGATTGATAATTTCCTTTATATAACTCTTATTCATAACACAGGTGCTTCCTTTGGAATTGGTAGCAGCGGTGAACTTGGTTGGAGAATATTCTGGATTATTATCTCATTTGTTCTAACTGGTGCGATTATCTTTGTATTCGCTAAATATTTTAAGAAATTTTCTTACACTCAAAGAATCGCTTTAGCCCTCATGATTGGCGGGGCGTTCGGCAATCTAATTGACCGCACATTTTATTGGCAGTCCACCGTTGGTTTTGATGCTGTTATCGACTGGATTGATTTCCATTTTGGTAGTATCGATTTTGCAATCTTTAACATCGCCGACGCTTGCTTAGTTATCGGGGTTTTAATTCTTGTTCTTGTTGAGATAATTAATCTTATTAAAGAAGTTAGAGAAAAAGATAAACGCGGAGAATATGATATTGCTCCAAAAGAACTTGAAAAAAAGCAACAAAATGAAGAAGGAAAAGATAAGTAATAATTTAGCAGGAACTCGTTTAGATAAAGCCTTATCAATATTACTAACATCTACTTCTAGAAGTAAGATACAAGACTATATTGATGGAGGTTATATTTTGGTGAACGCTAAAAAGGAACGCTCTTCATATAAACTTAAAGAAGGTGACGAAATCACCATCAATGATTTTCCTAACGAAACTTACGATTTAGAAGCTGAAAACATTTCACTTGATATTGTTTATGAAGATGATGATTTAATCGTCATTAATAAGCCTAAAGGTTTAGTTGTTCATCCGGGCGCTGGTAATTTTAGCCATACTTTAGCAAATGCTCTGAAATATCATAGTGATTCCTTATCAAGCTTAGGCGGCGAATATCGCCCTGGAATAGTTCATCGTTTAGACAAAGATACTGGTGGTTTAATGATTGTTGCTAAAAACGACGAAGCACATTCTTTTTTAGCGAATCAATTATCCGATCACACACTTGGTAGAAACTATTATGCTCTAGTTTTAGGTGTTATCAGTGAAAACGAAGGCAAAATTATCGCCCCAATAGGAAGAGATGATAGGTATCGCCAAAAAATGGCAGTGGACCTAAAGGACGGAAAATACGCTGAGACTTATTTTAAAGTTTGTGAAAGATTTGCGAATGCAACACTAGTTGATTGTGCACTTAAGACTGGACGAACTCATCAAATTAGAGTGCATATGAATTATATTTCTCATCCTGTTATTGGTGATCCTTTATACGGAAAAGGAAACCGCAAATTATATGATGATGGGCAATTATTATTTGCCTATAAGATTCATTTCATCCATCCAAGAACAAAAAAGGAAATGGAATTTTCAGTACCACTTCCTAAATATTTTTTAGATGTTCTTAATTCACTCAGATAAGTTTTTATAATTAACAAAATTTGATTTACAAACTTTGAGCAATTCGGTTTTACCGAATTTTTTTATAAATTCTTGTACGAAAGCATCGACTTTCTTTGAACTTCCAAATGGGAATTCCATTTTATATTTTTTCTGCATCGCTTCCATTTTTTGAAGGAAAGAGTATCGAGCGATAATGCTGCCAACAGCGACGCAAGGGAAATATGATTCTCCTTTAGTTTTGAAGTTAACTTCATTAACGACTTCTTCAGTTTGCTTTAGATAATCGTAATAATTCTCTTTCGGAGTAAATTCGTCAACAAAGAAATTCTTTGTGTTTGGATATTTCTTTTTTAGATTAAGAAGAACTTGGTTATGAAGTTTGACTTTCATCTCGTTCATGTTCATTTTCTTTGAAACGAGTTCGTTATATTTCTCATTTCCAAGTGAAACTTGGGAATAAGGAATAGTTTTAATTAATTCTTTAGCGATCTTTTTAATTTTTTCATCATCAAGTCGCTTCGAATCGTCGACACCTAATTTCTTAAGGTACTCGATTTTGTCTTTTGAGACATAAGCTGCGCAGACACAGATTGGACCAAAGAAATCACCAGTGCCCACTTCATCTGAGCCGATTTGATCATCTAAGCAAATCCATCTTGCTTTAGTGATTTTATCTTTCTTTTCTTTTACATCCGCGTTTGGATCAAATGTCCTAGCTTCTTCTAAGGCGTTATCTCCAATAAATAATGCTTTGTATTCACCTTCTTTTTTAGATGAATAAATTGTGACGACCAAATCTGGTCTTTTCGCAAAGAAAACAATATATTCTCCTTTGTTATCTCTTTGATAGACATCATAAGAAGAAATAATCTTGTTTTTTGTTGTTTCGTCAATGACGATACTGACTCTAATTGCCATGTTTAAATTTTACCATAATGAACAAATTAATGTTCAACCTTTCTATTAAATATATACTGACGAATTTTGAAAATTTGTTGAGAATAGAAAAATTTTTATTATCTAAGTGTTGATATTTCATAACAAAGATATATCTTTTCGTGTTAATATAATTTTATGCTTGATGTCTACCAAACATTAGAAATCGCGAAAGTCTTAGAGGAAGTAGCTTCCTATTCTCGCTCCGAAATTGCGCGAGAAAAGATTCTTTCTTTGAAGATGCTTCCTAAGGAAGTGGCGATTCATGATCTAACTCTCTTAGACGAAATGATGAGTTATATCTTAAGGTTTGGCGATATCTCGTTTTCATCTTCATCAAATCTAAAACCGATTATTGAATCCGCTATAAAAGAAGGTGTTTTAACTCCATCTGATTTAGATAAAGTAGCAGGGGACATCGAGTCGGCTAATAAAATCTATAAACAATTTTCTAAAATTGATAAAACCAAATATTTCAATCTTCAAAAACTTGGTGAATCATTATTTGATTTATCTGAACTAGAAAAGAAAATCCGCAAAATAGTTTTACCTAATTTATCTATTTCTGATGATGCCTCTCCTAAACTATCTTCAATTCGAAAAGAAATCATTAAAAAAGAGCAAGAAGTGAGAGCCTCTTCTAATGAATTAATTCAAAAGTATCACGAATACTTAAGCGAGAATTCCATTTCAATTAGAAACGGGCATTTTGTTCTTCCTGTTAAAACTTCCTATAAAAACAAAATAAACGGAATCATTCATGACTTTTCTAGCTCTGGTCAAACAACATTTATTGAACCATCATCAATGGTGAATTTATCAAATCAAATTTACGCATTAAAAGTTGATGAACAAGAAGAAATTTATCGTTTATTAAAAGAATTATCTTTACTAGTTAAAAAGCATTCTAGTGAGATTGAATCAAACAACAAAATCCTCGCAGAATTCGATTATATTGCCGCAAAAGCCCATTATTCTAATAAATATAAATCTTTTGTTTCTGAAATAAGTGATGAGCCAATTATCGATTTAAAAAAGGCTCGTCATCCTCTTCTAGATCAAAGCAAGGTTGTCGCGAATGATTTCTATTTTGATAAGGATAATCGCATCGTTATCATTTCTGGACCAAACGCTGGTGGTAAAACAGTCGCCTTAAAAACGCTTGGAATATTAGTAATGATGAATCAAATGGGACTAGCGATTCCAACTATTTCTAAGGCAAAATTATCTTATTTTCCAAAAATTTACGCTGATATTGGTGATAATCAATCCTTAAGTGATAATCTTTCGACCTTTGCTGCTCATGTTTCAAACCTTTCAACGATTACCCATTTTGTTAAAGAAGACGATTTGGTGCTCCTTGATGAACTCGGAACAGGAACTTCACCAAACGAAGGTTCTTCTTTAGCGTTAGCGATCTCTGATTTCCTTGTTAAAAAGAATTGCTTTGCCTTTATTTCTTCACATTATGAAGCGATGAAAGAATATCCGTATCGTCAAAAAGCAGTTCAAAACGCCATGATGGTTTTTGATGAAAAGAAACTTGAACCGACCTATGTTTTAAAAATTGGCTATCCCGGAAGAAGTTATGGTTTAGAGATGGCTAAGCGATATCGATTAGACGCTAAAGTAATAGAAGATTCAAAGAAATATTTACAAAAATCATCCACAAAAGGTGTGAATGATGTTTTAGAAAAGCTCAACGCTACTCTACGTGAAAACGAACTCCTTGAAAATAATCTTAAAGAAAAAACCCGTCAAATTGAAATCAAGGAAAAGGATTTAAAGCATCAAGCCAAAGTCCTTCAAGAAAAAAGAGACAATCTTTTAGAAGATGTCGATGAAATAAAAGAGCAGTTAATCAAAGATGCTAAAAAAGAAATCGATAAAATTATTAGAAACAAGAACAATCCCAACACAAAAGTTTCCGATTTACTGAAAGTAAAACAACAATTAGATCACCTCTTTGATGAAGAGGAAGAAAATAAAGAAATTGAAGAGATATCTTTAGGCGATTACGTTAGAATCGAATCTTTAGGAATAACGGGAAAAGTAGTGAGAATAAACAAGAATAAAGTCGATATTATTTCTGAAGAAGGAATGACTTATAAAACTAGTTTAGATAGCATCACAAAAACCGAAGCTCCTAAAGGTGTTAAAAAAACTAAAACAAACGTTGATGAACTCGTTAACTATAAATCTAATGTCAAAATGGAATTAAATATCATTGGCGAACATATCGATGAAGGTATCGCTAAACTATCGAAATATCTTGATGATGCTAGATTAAGAAACTTTAAAGAAGTTAGAATCATCCATGGAATGGGTAGTGGAGCGTTACGTCAAGCGGTACACGAATATTTAGATAAATGTTCATTCGTGGAAGAATATCATCTTGGAGGACAATTTGATGGCTTATCAGGAGCGACAATTGTAAAACTTAAATGACTGATAAAGTTAAAGTAGCGATACCTCTAATTCCGCATCGTCCCGGCTGCTATTTAATGAAGGACAAAGATGACAAAGTCATCTATGTTGGCAAAGCCAAAAATCTTTATAATCGCGTCAGCCAATATTTTTTAAGGCCACAAACCGGAAAGGTTCATGCGATGGTGATGCATGTCGATCATTTTGAAACCATCATCACTAAAACTGATAAAGAAGCTTTCATTCTAGAACATAATCTCATTCATACTTACTATCCTCGTTACAACATCTTGCTTAAGGATGGAAAACATTATCCTTATATTGCTTTAAAAAAGAAAAATGATCCATATCTTAAGATTGCTAGAAATGATAAGGATAGAAACTATTATTATTTTGGACCATTTCCAACTAGTTCATATGCTTATAAAGTCATCGATTTGTTAAATAAGATTTTCCCAACTAGAAAATGTCGAAACATTCCTTCAACCCCATGTCTTTATTACCATATGGGCATGTGCCTAGGACCATGCATCAATAAAATCGATGAAAAGACGAATGATGAACTTTTTAGTAATATTAAATCCTTCTTAGAAGGAAAGAATGATGAAGTCGCTAAATCGTTAAAAGAAAAGATGCTTTTAGCGAGCGAAAACCAAGAATACGAAAAAGCTCAAGATTTAAAAGTTACTTTAGATGCAATTGCTCATATTTTAGATAAACAAGGTGTCGAAAATAAAGACCATGTTTCACGTGATGTTTTTGGTTTCACCTCAAGAGATGGTTATTTAAGCATCGCCGTGTTAACGTATCGCCGCGGAATCCTCTTAGGAAAAGAATCATATATTGTCGAAGAATTTGGTGATTTAACTGAACAGATTTCTTCTTTAATTTTCCAATATTATGATAGCCATTCTAAACCGAGCGAAATCCTCATTAATTCCAAGGAAATTGCTGAAGAAATCAAAGATATTTTAGATGTCAAAGTCAATTATGTTTCCAAAGGAAATCTCATCGAACTTATCGAGATGGCTTCGCTTAACGCTAGACAATCTCTCGATTCCCATTTCATGTCTGCTCGTTTAAGCGATGATAACAATGCTCTATTAGAAGATTTAGGTGCTCGATTATCAATACCAACTCCATATCGCATCGAATTATTTGATAATTCTCATATCCAAGGCGACTCTCCAGTCGGAGCGATGGTTGTGTTTATTAACGGCGAGCCTTTAAAAAAGATGTATCGTAAATATAACATTGAAGGAAAAGAAAAACGAGACGACTACGCTTCAATGAAAGAAGTGATGACAAGAAGATATTCTCGTCTAAAAGAAAATGGGGATGAAATGCCTGATTTAATCTTAACCGATGGTGGTTTAGGTCAAGTCCATGCAGGCGTGGAAGTCATTAATAATCTAAAACTAAATATTCCTGTTTATGGTCTATTTAAAAATGATAAACATCAAACTAAAGGTTTAATTGATAAAGATGGAAACGTAATTTCTTTAGATGATAATAAATCGCTATTTTTCTTACTTGTAAGAATGCAAGACGAAGTTCATCGTTTTGCCATCTCATTCCATCATCAAAAACGCAGCAAGAAATTTAGTAAATCTATTCTTGATGATATCGAAGGACTTGGACCAAAACGTCAGCAAATTATTCGCGATCATTATCTAAATATTGATGATTTACGAAATGCTTCAGTCGAAGAATTATCTCAATATGTTCCAAAAGAGGTTGCTGAACGAATAAGAGCGAAAATTAAACTATCTCAATAACCTCGCAAAATCTAATTGAAAATTAAAGACTTATATTCTATATTATTACTGCTGCCCTCGTAGCTCAGCTGGATAGAGCATCTGCCTTCTAAGCAGAGGGTCGAACGTTCGAGTCGTTTCGAGGGCGCCATTAGAAGATATGCGAGTAATCCGCTGGAAAACTCGCTTTTTATTTGCTTTTTTCTGCTAGCGTAACATTCAATTTTGAAACTCCATTTGATGCTTAAAATTATCTAATTTGAGCAAAAAATAAGAAAAGTAAGAGCAATTTTTCTCTCTTACTTTTTTCTCACTTAAGAATAGGCGAACTCGCTATTATTTAAATGGGGTGATTTTATAACATAAAAAAATTTGCATTTATTCTCTTATATCGGTAAAATAGCATAAACAAGAAAGCGAGGTTTATTATGATTACACTCGATCAAAAAATCGCTGAATTTATCAGTCAATCATTAGACTTTAATGGCTGGCCTTTCGGTAATCTTCTTTTATGTGCAATCGCTTTAGTCTTGTCATTGCTCCTCTGTGGCGCAATCGGACTTGAAAGAGAAAAAAGAGGACGTACCGCTGGTTTAAGAACTCACCTTTTAGTCGGTGTTGGTTCATGTATTATCATGATCATATCCATTTATGGATTCCCAGCCATATTTGTTGATCATCGCGATGTCGCACGTTTAGCCGCTCAAGTTGTCGCTGGTGTTGGTTTCCTTGGCGCTGGAGTTATCATCTATAAAAATGGTGGAACACGTGGTTTAACGACCGCTGGAACAATTTGGATTTCAATGGCGATTGGTATCGCTTGCGGTTCATTTAATTTCATCTTAGCTACCATCGGCACCATCATCATTATGATCGTTCTTGTTTCCTTTAAGAAAATTGAATCAAGAATCAATGGAAAAGATCCTTATATTTCGGTTATTGTCGAATCGAATAAACCTGCTTTAAAAGATATTCTTGATACTGCTAAAAAATTTGATTGCTCAATTCATGATTTATCAATCCAAACTGAAGAAAGCAGTGAAACCGGATTAATCGAAATCATCTTTAGAGCCAAATTTGAAAATCATTCTGAGAAGAATGTCGTTGAATTCATCGCGGCTTTAGAAGATAAATTAAGTGCGAGAGAGATTCAACTTCTCAATCATAAAGTTTAATTATTTGGATATTTAGAAATAAACAGTTGCTATTGCGACTGTTTTTTCTTTTAATATTTATTAAGGTCGATAAAATGAAGACGATTAAAACATTAATTTCATTATTTGTAACATCTCTACTTTTAAGTGGTTGTGCTTCTTTGCCACCAAATATAGAGCCAGATACTAGTTACGCTAAATATAATTACAAGCAGCTCATCGATAGCTATCCAATTAAGAAATCTGCCACCCCAAACGTTGGAGAATCTAAACTTTTAGTTATTCCAGTTTGGTTTAACGATTCTTCCACTTACATTAAACCTGAAAGACGTAGTGTTATTAGAGAAGATATTCGCAAAGCCTATTTTGGTTATGAAGAAGATATCGGTTGGGAAAGCGTTTCAACCTTCTACAAGAAAGATTCATTTAACAAAGCCACTATAAGTGGTGAAGTTTCAGCCTGGTATGACTGCGATAAACTTTCAACTTATTACTACGAAGATAAAGATGATAAAACAGCCAAATTAGTTTTAGAAGCTGTTAATTGGTACAAAATCAATAATCCAACCGTCGATATGAAAGACTTTGATAAAGATAAAGATGGTTATCTTGATGGGGTGGTTTTAATCTATGCTGCTCCAAATCACCAATCTTTAAAGATTGATCAAGATAATTTATGGGCTTACTGCTATTGGACAAGATTATCAGGAAATGTTGAATCCCCAGTAGCGAACGCTTTCTTCTGGGCTAGTTACGACTTTATGTACGATAGTGAAACCTCCCTTAAGAAGACGGAATTAACCAATTTCGGTGGTGGTTATAATGCAAATGGCTTATTAATCGACACTCATACATATATCCACGAAATGGGTCATTTATTTGGTCTAGAAGATTATTATGATTACGCTGAAGATGGCTATCTTCCAGCTGGTGGTTATTCCATGCAAGATATGAATGTTGGCTCCCATGATCCTTTCTCCCGCTTTTCATTAGGATGGGCTAAGGCTTTAGTACCAACGAAGTCTTCAACCTTCGATGTTAAACCAGTTGAATCAAGCGGTGAAATTGTTATTTTATCCAATTCTTTTTCTGGTTCACCATTTGATGAATATATAATTCTTGAATTATATACACCAACAATTTTAAATGTCAGAGATAGCACATATCGTTATGGTGATAAATATCCTATGGGTCCTAAAGCAAGCGGCGTTAGAATTTGGCATGTTGATTCTCGACTTGTCGATGTAACCGATGATAAATCTGCTTATTTGACAACTTCAATTATTGAAGGACATAAGTATATAAACGCGACAAATAATACTTCTAGTGGTGATAGAGCCAAGAATTATGGTGGAAAATATTCTTATAACCTTAACCATTTAATTCGTAATAACGTTAAGGCTGAATACAATAATAAATACGTTTTTGGTGCTGGTGATTTATTCCTAACCGGTGATTCATTCTCTTTGAGCAAATATCAAACTCAGTTCGATCAAAAGAACAAACTCAATAGTGGTAAAGATTTCGATTGGACGGTCAAATTTAATTACGTCGGTTCAGACAAGATGACAATTTCGTGCATCATTTGATGATAATAATTGATTTAGGAAGTTAAATAAAATAGAATTTTATACGAAAGAAGGTAGACATTATGGCATGTTTCACAGTTAGTTTAATTGGTGCAGTCGGCGTTGGAGTCGCTCGTCACATTGTTAAGCATCATGAAAATAAATTAGAACTTGCAGGTAGAACCCCTGAAGTTGATAAATTTGGTTCGGATACAAAATGGAGCACAAAGCTCGCTTATCTTGAAACTGGTTTATTCGCTGGATCGTTCGTTCTTGCTGCCGAGCATATGCTTCATGGAGAAGTGGTGCCTTATCCACCTTTCTTGACCGCTACTGAAACCGCTGAAGGTACGATGGAAATGCTTCATGAAATTGCCACCGTTGGCGTTTCAATGCTTGCCATTGTTGTTGGCTTTTGGGCTCTTGGAGTGTTCATCTACGATTTAGTTAAATATCGTAAACGCAAAGGCCTTAAAACCAAACAAGCCGAAAGTAAATAAACATAGTTTATTTTATAGTCTGGTTAATACCAGACTTTTATTTTGATTAGGAGAATAATATGCTTTTAGATAGATTTATTAGATACATTAAAATCGATACTCAATCTGATGAGGATTCCTTATCGACTCCTTCAAGCTTAAAACAATATGATTTACTTAATCTTTTAAAACAAGAGTTAGGGGAATTAGGCGTCAAAACAACTTTGGACAAATATGGACGTCTTTACGCGAAAGTGGAAGGTAATCCTGCTTATTCAAATATTGGGTTATGTTCTCACGTTGATACCGCGCTTGAATGTTCAGGTAAAGATGTTAAACCTCAAATTATCAAAAACTATGATTTAAGCGATATTAAATTAGGTTCAAGCGGATTAGTTTTATCACCGAAAGAGTTTGCTAAACTAAATGAACTTAAAGGTAAAACTATAATTACCACCGATGGAACCACTTTGTTAGGAGGAGATGATAAAGCAGGTGTTGCTATTATCATGACGATTTTAGAGAACTATCTTAAGATAGATAAAACAAAAAGAAGAGGTTTTTCAATCTTGTTTACTCCTGATGAAGAAATTGGTCGAGGGCCAGAACATTTTGATCCAAAACAATATGGATGCGAATTTGCCTACACAATCGATGGAGATGATCCTAAATATATCGAAATTGAAAACTTTAACGCTAAAGCTATTGAAATTGAAATCAAAGGTAAATCTATTCACCCTGGCTCTGCTAAGGGTGTCATGATAAATGCATCGCTTGTTTTAGCAGATTTCATGAATTCTTTGCCAAAAGACATGATTCCTGCAAAAACCGAAAAACGTGAAGGATTCAACCATGTTGTTTCTATTGAAGGAAATGTTGAAGTTGCTAAAGCTCATTATATTCTTAGAAACCACGATTCTAGCATTTTAGATAAGCAAGTTAATGATTTCAAAAACATTAAAAACGAACTATTTAAAAAATACCCTGGATGCGAAATTTCGCTGCAAATCACGGATCAATATAAAAATATGAAAGAAATTATCGACAAGAATCCAGAAGTTAAAAATCATATCGAAAAAGTCTATCAAAGACTTGGTTATCAATTTGAATATAATCCAATTAGAGGTGGAACCGACGGAGCAACCTTCTCATTTAAAGGAGTTCCTTGTCCAAATTTAGGAACCGGTTCTTACAATCACCATGGCCGATACGAATTTGCTGTTTTAGAAGAAATGGAAAAAATGGTGGAGATTGGCTTAGAAATCTTCAAATTATAATTAGAATAAATGTTTGGCCATCTCTTTGAGGGATGATTCAGTTAATAAATTATGAAGGGCATCGAAAGAATTAATTTCGGTGCTTTTTAAATAGAAATAAATGCGATTTATAATTTCATCGTTATCGTTTCTTGCTTTTAGATACTCTTCTTCTTTTAAACCATCTAATTGCTCTTGATAGACAGTTAGAGTTTGTCTTCTAAGCATGGCAAGTATCGATGTTTCTATCCAATAATCGAATGTAGTTTTTTCATAAATCTTTTCAAATGGTTTTATCTTAAGATAAAGTATCTCACCATCGCCGACATTATGCCAAATATCAGCAAAGACATAATCATAATGCTTTTTATTGTTAGAAAGATATTTTAGGGCATCTTCATGAATAATATTTATCTTGTTTCTATTTGTGAATTTGTTAAATAAATGTTTCTTAAATAAATCAATTACATTTTGATCTAGTTCAATAACATCAATTTCTTTAACGTTCTCTTTTTTGGAAATGTGATAAAGATAATAGCCAAGTCCAAGACCAAGCACTAGAACGCGACCATGCGCATTTTTGATTGGCTCTTTCATCGTTTCAATTTCATGAGGTATGATTGACATCCAGATTTGACCGTTTTGAATTAAAGCAGGATAGGTAAAATCCTTATCAAAATAACCAAATGGTGTATGTTCTGCAAAAGTCGTATCATTGATTTCGAGTTCGTTATAAACAAATCCTTCATAAGCTCTGTAGCAAAGATTTGTTAACGTCCAGTCTTTATCTTTAGCCTTGGTGTTTACAATAAGACTATAATATTCATCATTTTCGTATTTTAAAGGATCCAATTTTTCAATTTTTGATATCTTTGTATCTTTGTTCACAGTTTTAAATTCATTGTCATTTTCATCAATTTCTAAACAGTTTAAAAATTCTTTGCAATATGATTTCTCGTCTTTGGCAAAATCGATATCGTTATAATGATTATTTAAATATTCAATGTAAATCTCTGCGGAGACGATATTGTGCTCTTTAACATCTAAAATCTCCGCACATCTTGAATATTCTTCTTTATTTAAATTAATTTTCATTTTATAAATTTATTAACAAAATCATTGACAATTTTGGTATATTTTTTTCTTGAATCAACCACGCTTTTGGTGTGTCCAGATCCTTCAAATACATGCGTTTCATGGTAAACATCTTTTGGAACTGCTTTTTCATTTAAATAAATATTTTCAGTTGGAACGTAATTATCTTGTGAACCATGAATCAATAAAATAGGTAATTTCAGTGTTTTAAAAGCTTTATCAATGGAATTCGAATAGGAAAAATGATGAAAAATAATCGAATATAATTCTGCAAGATTTACTGTTAATCTTGGAAATGGAGCAGGGCTTTGCTTCACCATTAAGATAAGCTCATTTTTAAGCGAATTAAACGCGCAATCTTCTATGATACATTTTACTTTTTCATTGACGTTAGGTTTTGAACCTGTGAGCATCACGATATGACCACCCATTGAGATACCATAAAGAGCTATTTGATAGTTTGGATTTCTTTTAATCATTAATTCAATCCAGTCTTCTAAGTCTCTACTTTCTCTTTTCCCCATCGTAATCAGTTTTCCTTCGCTTGAATCGTGGCAGCGATTGTTGATCGAAAGTACATCGAATCCGTTGTCAAAAAAGATATGGGCTTGGGAAGTTAAAGAGTAATATCGTCCATGATATCCATGCACCATTATGACAAGTTTATTAGAGTGATTATTTAAGAAATATCCCTTAAGATTCAGCTTATCATAACTTTTTAAGTTAATTTCTTCGATTTCATTTGAAAAATACCAGATTCGATCTGGATCTTTCTTGGCTCTAGGATCTTCATTTTTTGCGAAATCTTTATCGCCTTTTCTTCTCGAAAATGATAAGCGAGTAAAAATGATACCGTTTGAGATAAAAAAGATTAAGAATAGTCCGATGAGCGAACTTATTGTGATTATTAAGATTTTAGCCAAAATCGACATATGAGTATTATAGAACACATGCTCACTTATGGCACTTAAAACTTTTCTTTTAAGAAAGGGAATTGTTTGATATCATTTTTGTATGGCTAAAACTAAAAGTTTTGTTGAAAAGCAAAATTCGAAGATTGAAGCGAAGAAACTTTATAACAAAGCATTTTTGTGCGTTTATGAAGCTGAATTAAAAAAACAATATAGCGACGATGAAGTTAAAACTCGCCTTGAAAAGAAAGAAAAACAACTCGACAAATCATTAGCGAAACAAGTTGAGAAGAATAATAAAGCTAATTACCATAACCGAATTAGAATCTGGGAATTAGATTTTGTTCGAGGTCTTGTTATCATCGGCATGTTAATTGACCACTTTTTCTTTGATTTTGAAGGATTGTTTACATCATATAATTTTTCAAATTTACCGCAGTTTTACCTAGATATTGGTGCTTTTGCTAGCTTATATTGGGTTCATCCTGTTCGCGTTACATTTAGGTTTATTGGTATTTTCTTTTTGTTTCTTGTTTCTGGCATATCAACCCAATTTTCAAGAAATCCAATTAGAAGAAGTTTGATTGTTATTGGAGCCGGTGCATTAATGTCGGTTGCTTTCCTTATTGTTGCAAAAGTCACCGGTTCAATGGAAGACCTTGTCATTGTTGGCGCTATCGGTGGAATTGGTATCTGCATGCTGATCTATGGATTATTTGCTCTTCCGTTTAAAAAACATCCGCAAATACACGAAGCATTTACTCTTGGAATCGCTTTAGCGATTTTAATCGCCTGGGGATTTGTTTCATATAACAATGCTCGAGATACGTCCAATTTCTGGTTCTATTACAATGGCTATGCGTATTCGATTCCAATCGTAAGATACAAAGATTTAGGCGAAAACATCTGGGGAGTCCTTTTAGGAACCAAATATTTTGGAAGTGATTGGATGGGTTTATTCCCAGGTTTAGGATACATGTTCTTAGGTGGTTTTATTGGTCAAACAGTCTATCGAAATCGCAAATCAATTTTTGGTAGATTTAACGAATCTCTTAATCGAAACACTAAGTTAGTAACAATACCTGGAAAATATTCATTGTGGTTTTACTTATCACATCAAGTAATTTATATTATCATTTTAGGTGGCATAGCCTTACTAATGGGTGCCAAATTAGTGTTATGAATGTTGAATTAGGCTGTAAAAAAGAACAATCCATCTATCAAACCATTCTTGATTCCGCTACTCGTTGGCCAAGAAATACTGCTTTGATATATATGGGTCATAAATTCAAATATGACTATCTTTTAAAACGCATTAATCAATTTGCTTATAGTCTAAAAGAAATGGGCTATGGTAGAGGTGATATAATCACAGTTTGTTTGCCAAACATTCCTGATGCTGTTTATCTTCTTTATGCGATAAACCAAATTGGAGCAATATCTAATATTGTTCACCCTTCCTTTAATTACACTCAAATGGAGGAGAATCTAAATATTACAGGTTCAAAGATTTTGTTTTGTTTAGATCTTTCTTATCAGATGTTCAAACCTCTTGAGAAAAGAGGGGTTAAAGTCTTTTCTTGTTCACCTGCTAATGAATTAAATCTTATTGAGGCTTTAGTTTACAAATATCAAAATCGAAGTAAAATCGGTCATATTGAACATGATAAAACATGTTTGAAATTTTATTTCAATAAAAGAGAAACTGATTACAATACTCGCTATAACGATGATGCTGTTTTACTTAATAGTGGTGGTACATCTGGCAAAGCTAAAATAATTGCTTTATCTTCCTTTGCTATGAATGCTCTTGCACATTATGGTCCATGGATCATCGATGTTGAAGATGGAAAAGATATTGGAATGTTTGCAGTATTACCGATGTTCCATGGCTTTGGCTTAGAAATGGGTGTTCACATCATGCTCTCCTTTGGAGCAGTTTCGGTTTTGATGCCAAAATTCAACCGTGATCAAACTATTAAATATATTAAAAAAGGCCAAATCCAAATCATGATTGGTATTCCAATAATTTACGAAGCCTTACTTACTAAAAAGAATTTTAACGGCAAAATGCTACGAAATTTAAACATCGCCTTTGTTGGAGGAGATTTCGTTCCATCTAATTTACTTAAGAACTTCAATGAATTAATGATTGAAAATAAATCGAGATGCCGTCTTAGAGAAGGTTATGGATTAACTGAAACTGTCTGTGTTTGTTCCGTTAACACTCATAAGCATCATAAAGCCGGCACTTCTGGAATGGCTCTTCCAAATGTTAGATTCAAAGTTATTGATCCAACGACTATGGAAGATTTAGGTTTCAATAAAGAAGGTGAACTTTGCATCGCTGGTGAAACTCTCATGAATGGTTATGTTTACTCTTCTGATCCAAAAGCAAATCAACATACTTTCTTCACCGATAAAGACGGAACAAAATGGCTTCGTACTGGCGATTTCGTGTCGTTAGATGAAGATAATTATGTAACCTTTAAACAACGTTTAAAAAGAATCATTAAAGTATCTGGAATACCTGTTTTCCCATCCATGGTTGAAGATTCAACATCGGATTATTCTTTCGTTTATGAATGCGCTGCAATAGGCGTGCCTGATCAAAAGCACGGGCACATGATTAAATTATTTGTTGTGCTTCACCGTGAATATAAGGGGAATGTTGAAGATGCCGTTAGAGCTATCGAAGATAAAATAGTTCGTGATTTAGGTATTTATGCCAAACCAAAAGAGATTGTTATCGTCGATAAATTACCACATACATTCGTTGGTAAAATCGACGTCAATAAATTGCAATAAGGAGATAAAATTATGGTCGAGAAATATCGTTGCCAAATCTGTGGACAAATCGTCGTCCCAGCCGCTGATGGAAGCTGCCCAATTTGTGGAGCTCCACACGAAATGTTAGTCAAGATCGATAATCCTGACGAAGAAAAGTAATTTAAGATGTTAACTCTTTTTAAAAACGCAAGAATTTTAAGCATGCAAGATGATAAAATCATCTTTGGAGAACTTTTAGTCAAAGATGAGCGCATCGCTTTTATCGGCGAACATTATCAAGGTGAAAAGCCTGATAAAACCATCGACTGCGAAGGCAATCTTCTCATGCCAGGATTTAAAAATGCCCACGCTCACACAGCGATGGTTTTCGCTCGTAGCGCATCCGATGATTTGCCGCTTCACAATTGGCTTTTTGATTGCATCTTCCCTATGGAAGAAAAGTTTAAAAAAGATGATATATATCATCTTACTAAATGTGGAATCCTTGAATATATCTCTGGTGGAATAACTGCCGCAAGTGATATGTATTTTGAAGTTCCGGAGATAGTAAAAGCCAGTGAAGAACTTGGAATTAAAAATGTTATCGTCGCTACCAAACTTAGTGAGCCTATCGAATCAATTCGAAATAATTACCTCACTTTAAATAAAAAAGGTTCATTAATCTCTTATATGGTCGGCATTCACGCTGAATACACAACACCTAAGGAAAGAATTATTGATATCGCTAAACTTGCAAATGAATTAAAAGCACCTGTTGCTCTTCACCTTGGTGAAACCGAACACGAAGTGCAAGGCTGTATCGATAGATACGGAATGACTCCTGTTAAATTTTTAGATTCTCTAGGTTTATTTAATTATGGTGGAGTTGCTTATCACGCTAATTATTTCACTGACGAAGAAATCAAGATTTGTAAAGAAAAAGGAATTAAAATTGTCACCTGTCCAGCTTCGAACGCTAAGCTTGCAAGCGGAATTTGTCCTGTTTCAAAATACGTCGAAAACGGATTAACAATTGCAGTGGGTACCGATGGTGCTGGTTCAAATAATTCGCTCGACATGTTCAAGGAAATGTATCTAGTTTCTGTTTTACAGAAATTATCACACAAGGACGCCTCTATAATGGATGGTTTTGACGTCCTAAAAATGGCGACCGTTGGTTCCGCGAAAGTTCTTGGTTTAAATGAATGTGATGTCCTTAAGGAAGGAAAATACGCCGATATTATCATGATCGATTTAAAATCACCGAGCATGCAGCCACTAAACAATATTGCTAAAAATATCGTTTATGCCGGATCAAAAGATATCGTTAAAATGACAATGATAAACGGTAAAATTCTTTATTTTGATCACAAATTCTATATCGATGAAGACGTCAACGAGATTTATAAGAAAGCGCAAGAAATAACCAATAGGTTAAGAGGTTAAATATGTATACGAAACAACAATTAGAACAAATAAGAGCTAAGGCTCTAAAAGTCGAAAAGATTCTTTTTATCATCTCGATGGTATGCTTTGGTGTAGCTACAGCTCTTTTTGCAACTTTTATTGCGCTTTATGTTTCAAAAATTGATGTTTTGCTTATTCCTGACTTATTGACTCTAGAATATACCTTACAAAATCTTCTTGCTGATTTGATGAGCACCTTTGTTACTGCTGGTATCGTTTTAATTATTTTATCTAAGGTTGTCTTCCGTCGTAGAGCCGTCATGGCGAAAATCATGATCGAAAAAATGGACGCTACTAGAGATTTTCAAGCTAGAAGCTGGAACAGCAAACCTTCTGGCACTCCAGATATCGTGGACGTTAAACCTGCTGGACCTACATATGGAAAATATGAAGGTATCATCCATGAATACGAAAAACTCTATGAACAGGGTTTAATAACCAAAGAAGATTTAGAAAACAAGAAAAAAGAATTAGCTCAATAGCTAATCCTTAACTAAAGAAGATGCTTATGCATCTTTTTTTATTAATTTAGTGAATATTTTAAGAATCTTTCAACAAAGACGTTGTGATATTTTTCAGCGCTTTCATGCTTCCACATAACGTATGTACCGTTGTCGTTAACATCCGCGCTACCAAGTTCCATTCCTTTGAGAACTTTTTGATCAACAGAAATATCGATATATTTAAGATTGCCTAATCTTTCACTCGTGTAATACGAATTGGTGACGACGTATTTTCCATCGCTAGCTTCCACGCTGTCGTTAAACGCAACCGCGCCTGAAAGATATTTAACGCCTTCATTTGAGCCTTGAATCAAAAGGAAAGTTGGAACATAACCAGGGTCATAACCAAAGGTTGGATTATTGACGGTGGACATTCCATAATCATCTTTGAATTTTTGCCATTGCTCTTTATTAACTTGGTTATTCTCATCTAATCTAATTCCAGGTTGATCGCAGTCTAAAACATAGATTTTCCTTGCATAATCCGGATTATTTTTGCTCCATTCCTTTAAATAGTGGCTGTCTAAATAGCCGCAATCTCCACAGGTGGAACGAGAATAATAGATGACGTTTTTCTCATCTTTTTTATAAAGTTCATCAACGAAGTCTTTATTAACATAATAGAATTTTGGAAGAACCACTAACTCATTCATATATGATTCGAAAGTGGAATAATTCTTCAAGGTATTATCATCTTTGGTGGTAATCGTATTTTTTACTTGGCCATTTTCAAAAACCGCAAACGAAGAATTACCAGTTACAATTTTAATACCAAAGGTATTGTTGTTTGCTTCTAATTCCTCAAGCTTAATGTGGTAACAAATGACGTGTTTCTCAGAAATATATTTTTCAATGACAGGCTTAGCTTCGCTTTGCCAACAGGCGCAGTGATCGCTATATTGAACCGCAAGAAGGAATGTTTCTTCCGAATCTACTTTTTCTTTTAGTTTATTATATGAAATGGTGGTCACTTCATTTGTCGTTAAATCACCAAAAACTAGATGAATTTTTGAGTTATTTGAACAACCCGCTAAATTGATTAAAGAAAGCGAGAGTAAAGATAGTGGCAAAACTGATATCTTTTTATTCATACTAATATTATTATAAATTGCTTGTTACTTTTGCAAGAAATTTACTCACAATATAGATGGGGGTTATAAACCCCCTAGATATTACAATCCTTTTTAACGTTACAAAAACTGCAAAAAATTATTGCATATATTTCGTATAATCTTTATATTATTTTTTGACTTAAAATTATTTAAGTGAAATTCTTCTTATTTATTGATTCAGTTATGGAGGGTAGCTTATGGCATCCGAAGAAGTAATTATTTCTTTAAATAATGTCGAGAAATCATTCGGTGATTTTTTTGCTGTCGACCACATCAGCCTCGACATTAAGAAGGGTCAATTCGTTACAATTCTTGGCCCATCAGGCTGTGGAAAGACCACAACCCTGAGAATGATTGGAGGTTTTGAACTTCCAACCGGTGGAACAATTTTGTTAAATAATTCCGACATTACAAAACTTCCGCCTTATAAAAGACCAATCAATACCGTTTTTCAACGTTATGCATTGTTCCCACACTTAAATGTTTTTGATAACGTCGCATTTGGTCTAAAACTCAAAAAAGTTCCAGTTGTTGTTACTAAAGCTAATGGTGAAAAAGTCACCAAGATGAAACATTACAAGATGGAGCAAATTACCGAAATGGTTAAAAAAGCTCTTAAGATCGTCGGTTTAGAAGAACTTGAAGATCGTGATATTTCGACTCTTAGTGGTGGTCAACAACAAAGAGTTGCGATTGCGCGTTGCATCGTCAATACGCCTGAAATCCTTTTACTTGATGAACCTTTAGGCGCACTTGATTTAAAAATGAGAAAAGATATGCAGATCGAATTGAAAGAAATGCATAAGAAACTCGGAATAACATTCATATATGTTACTCATGACCAAGAAGAAGCTTTAACGATGTCGGACGTTATCGTTGTCATGAATCATGGTGTTATTCAACAAGTTGGTACTCCAGAAGAAATCTATAACGAACCTGCTAATGCCTTCGTTGCAGACTTCATCGGTGAATCCAATATTTATAACGCAGTTATGACCAAGAAAAAAGTGGTTAGATTCTTGGGTGCTGAATTTAAATGTGTCGACGATTTCGCTGTCGATGAAAGAGTTGATGTCGTCGTTCGTCCAGAAGATGTAATTTTAGGTAAACCTAAAAAAGGTAAAGTCGATGGTCAAATCGTCTCCAAAGTTTTCAAAGGTGTTCATTATGAATATGTCATCATGATTGGCAAAAATGAACTCATCGCTAAATCTACCGAAAACTTTGCTGAAGGCCCAGTTTCAATCGATGTCAAACCAGACGGCATTCATATTATGGCGAAAGAGAACCTTCAAAACATCTTCACTAATTGTGAGGTTCTTAAAAATAATAATGTTGAACTCGCAGATGGTGAACTTGAGATTGACTTAACACAGCTTGTCAAAGGCTCAAAAGTTGATGAAGATGGCTATTTAGTCGCTGGAAATAAAAAATACGATTTAACAGGCGCTAAATTAACTTTAGAAATACCATTAGATAAAATCGACATCTACGATGATACTGAAAGTGGTCAAATTTCTGGTGAAATCGTTTCATCTTTATATATTGGAGACCATTATCGAATCATCGTTAGAAGTGAAGATGATGAAGAATTCATCGTCGTCACCGATTATGAAAACAATTTAGGCGACCAAGTTCGTCTCGATATTAAAAAGGAAGATATTAAAATTCGCTTAAAAGGAGATATCGAGGACTATGAAATTTAGATTTCAAAGAAAATATTTCTCGATTCCTTACGTCATCTTCTTATCTTTGTTTGTCCTTGTTCCAATCCTTCTAATCATCTTCTATGCCTTTACGGATGCGAACGGACAACCTTCGATAGCTGCTGGCGCTAAGTTCTTTTCTGATGTAAGCAATTTAAACGTTATTTTAGTCTCGCTATTTTTGGCGGTCCAAACTACGATTATTTGCTTAATTATCGGCTATCCAATCGCCTATTTCTTAGCGAATAAAAATTACAATAAAAACGCAGTGTTAATCATGCTATTTATCATGCCAATGTGGATTAACTTTGTTCTTAGAACAACCGCGACAAGAGATATCTTATTTGCCATTGGAATCAATGGTGGTAATTTACCTTATTTAGCGACATCTATTGGTATGGTTTATAACTACTTACCATTCGTTATTCTTCCTTTATACACCACGATGTTAAAACTTGATCGTTCGCAGATTGAAGCCGCTGCAGATTTAGGAGCAAATCCTTTCCAAGTTTTCATCCATTCCATTTTTCCTCAATCACTTCCTGGCGTCATCTCCGCTATTACGATGACTCTAGTTCCAGTTATGTCTAGCTATGTCATTTCAGATGCCTTAAGTGAAGGAAATATCACTTTGATTGGTAACTTTATTTACATTAACTTTGCTAACAATCAATGGAACAATGGTTCCTTCATGGCTTTTGTCTTATTGATTTTAGTTATATTCTCAATGTTCTTAACTAAGGACAAAGCGGAAGAAAGTAGAGGTAACTTATGGTAAAGAAAATACTCGCCAATGTTTACATCTATTTGATTCTATTATTGATGTATTTACCAATCTTAATGCTTATAGCATTTTCCTTTTCCACAAACGATGTTGTTTCATTTAATGGAGACTTCAATTTTGGCTTCCAACTTTATGTAAATCTATTCTCAAATACAAAGGTTGCTCATGATATCTGGGTAGCGGTTGGTAACACCCTTATCGTCGCTGTTACCAGTGCTTTAGTTGCTGTTGTACTTGGTACTTTAGGTGCAATCGGTACCTTCTATTTAAAGAAAAGAAGTAAGAAAGCGGTTGAGATTTTAACTCAAATCCCAATTGCAAATGCAGAGATTGTTATCGCCTTAAGTTTAACTGTCATGTTCGTCTTTATTGGGACTTATATCTTTAGAGGCGCGCATCTATTCTCATATTGGACGCTCCTTATTGGTCACGTCGTTTTAGCGATTCCATTCGTCTATCTTTCTGTTAAACCAAAATTACAGCAGATGGATCCAAATTTATATGAGGCAGCATTAGATTTAGGTGCGACCCCATCTCAAGGTTTAAGAAAAGTTATTATTCCTCAAATTATGCCAGGTGTATTCTCCGGCTTCCTCCTCTCGATAACTTTATCACTCGACGATTATATCGTCACAGAGTTTACAAGAGGTGCTGGTTTATTAAGTGGAGATGCTGCAATTGAAACTCTTTCAACTTATATTCAAACTTCTCTTAAAAAACACACTGTTCCAGCCGAACTTAGACCATTAACCTTAATTATTTTCTTAACAATTCTAGCAATCGTTATCGGCATTACTGTTTACCGTAATAGCCAAGCGAAAAAAGCAGAGAAAAGGAGGGCAATCTAAATGAAAAATAAGTTTTTATTACCTGCCGTCTTTCTTTTAGCAACATTCTCTGCATCTGGCTGTTCAAAAGCAAAAGATAAAATTATCATCCGTGTTTTAAATTCTGCTGACTACATTTACGAAGCAGATGAAGAAGGCTGGTATGTCGAAGCAACCGATAAATACGTTCCATTTGAATCACTCACTTATAGTGAAGAAGATGAAACTTATTACGATGAAAACGGTAACGAAGCCTATTATGATTCGGATATGATGGCCCAATTCGTTAAATTCATGGATGAAAAGTACGCTGATCAAGGCCTTAAATTTGATTATATCTATGATACTTTTGATACTCCTGAAACATGCTATAACGAATTAATGACCGGAAAATCAAATTACGATGTCATCAATGTCTCGGATTATATGGTTCAAAAGATGATGACACACGATCTAATTCAACCTCTATTTAAAGTTAAAGATGATCGAATCGAAGAAAAATCTCGTGAACGTATCATTGAAGAGGACCGTGAAAATATCGGCTCATACGTCTCTAAATTCCTTTGGGAAGACGAAAATAGTCTTGAAGAAGATGAAGAAAGCGATGCGATATTTAATAATATCCACGCAAAACTAAAAGATTATGCAGATGATGCTGATCCCTATGATTATAATAAGTGCTTAGCAGATTATAGCGTTCCTTATATGTGGGGAACTGTTGGAATTATGTACAACTACAGTTTCTATGACGCTAGTAAAGAAGCGGTGGATGCTGCTTTCTCTAGCTGGGAAGTTCTCTACAATGATTTCGCTAAAAATTCATTTTCAATCAAAGACAGTGTTCGCGATGTTTATGCTGTAAGCATACTTCATGCCTTCAAAGATGAAATTACAGCCTTAGAAGAACAATATCTTAACATTGAAGAACCTGATCCAGTTTCATTTAGAAACGAACTCACCAAAATCTTCAATTCTTGCGACGAGAAAACGATTGCAAGAGTTAAAGAAGATATGCTCAAACTAAAAGATAATGCTTTTGGTTTTGAAGTTGACTCTGGCAAAACTGACATGGTCGCTGGTGATAAAATTGGTGCAAACCTCGCTTGGAGTGGTGATGCGGCATGGGCAATTTATGAAGCGCAAACTGAAAGTGATGTTGAAATCGCTTTCCAGGTTCCTGAAGAAGGAAGCAATATTTGGTTCGATGCATGGTGCATACCAACTGTTGCAAATAATCCAGTTTTTGCGTTAGATTTCATCGAATTTATGTCTGAGCCAGAACAAGCCATCGCGAATATGGATTATGTCGGATACACATCCGCTACCGCTAGCGATGAAGTGCTTGAATATGTCTACGATTCATACGATGTTAGATTAGAAGTTCAGGCTGAGGAAGAATATTACCCAGACGAAGAATATGAAGAATATGATATTCGTTATTTCTTCGAAGATTGCCTTGAAACTTATGATATCGATGACGCTATTCTTCATGCTTGGACTCCTGAAACTGAAGAAACCTATTCTGAAAAAATCAATGGCGAAGATGTCGACGTGAGTTATGCGGTTCAAGCTAGAATGCTTAAAGCCCAATTCCCAACCGTCGAACAATTAACTAGATTGTGCGTAATGGATGATTATGGGAAAAATAACGAAAAAGTGCTCGATATGTGGCAGTCTGTTCGTACAAACCCTCTTCCAGTTTGGGCCATAATTCTCTTTGCTTTAGAAGGTGCATTATTACTATTCGCTATAGCCTATATCGTTTCGAGAAAAGCAATTAGTAAGAAACTTAGACAAAAGTATTCGCAATCACATTAATTAAAGGCACACCGTTTGGTGTGCTTTTCTTTTAGAAGTGCTATAATAATTTCGGAGATTTATTATGAAAAGCGATTTAATACCAATGATTAATAATTATAAAAAAGATGGACTCGAGTTTGTCGAAGTTACTAATAATGTCGGTTTAACCGTTACTTTTTGTAACTTAGGCGGATCAATTTATTCCATCAAATATCAAGGTGAGTTAATGACTTACCAAGCTAAAAATATTGAAGATTTCTTAAGAGAAGATGTTTATAACGGCAAAGTTTTAGGGCGTGTTGCTGGTCGTATTCCAAACGGCGAATTAAAAGTCGATAATAAAGTTTACAAACTTTGCCCTAATGAAGGTAAGACTGTTCTCCATGGCGGAAAAGGCGCTATTTCAAGCAAGAAATTCTCGCTTAGAGTGTTTAACACTACCGATCATGTCCACGTCGTCTACACCTATTTTTCTTTAGCAGGCGAAGCAGGTTTCCCAGGCAACGGACTCTTTGAAGTTCATTACACAATTATGAACGATGTTCCAAGTTGCAAAGCAAAGCTTCTTAGCTACGTTAATGAAAAGACTCCTGTATCGATGACAGTTCACACTTTCTTCTCTCTTGGTGAATCTAATCTTGATAATCTTTCACTTAGAATCAATGCTTCTAAATATTTAGATATTTCTAAAGAAAATCTTGTGGTTGGTGAAGCTAAGAAAGTACCTGCTTGCTTAGATTTTAGAAAAACTAAACCAATCTTAAAAGATATCGATGATCCTTTAATCAATGGTGGAAAACTAAAAGGTTATGATCACTCCTTTATTTTGGATAACATTGATAAAGAGACACCTCAAGTTGTTCTTGAAAGCAAGAAATATAAATTAAACGTCTATACCGATTTTGATTCAGTTATTGTCTATTCTGATAATTTTGATGCCAAATTTGAAGCGGATAATTCTAAAGAAAAGACTCGTCGCGGTGTCGCTATCGAACCTCAACTAAGTCAAAATAAAGAACATTATTTGTGCCGTAGTGAAGAATTCTGTCACTATATCCGCTACGAATTCGCGAAGAAATAACTTATTCTTTAGAATAAAAACTCGGTAATCCCGAGTTTTTTATTTACTCTTGTGATGTTTATTATAAGCATCTAAGAACATTTTTCTTAACTGTGTTATTGAATAATCAATGTTATATTTTTCACCGATTCCAATATATTTTTTAGCTTCCTTTATTCTTTCTTCGTCATGGTCGAACCAATAATCGATTTTATTTGCTAAATCTTTTGGATCGCGCTGCTGATAAATGCTTTTTTCTGATAGAGCAAATTGACTTGTAGCGGTATATTTACCTCTAGCGATAATTGGCACTAAACCAATTTGAATTGCTTCCATACAGGATAAGCCTTCAACTTCGATATATGCGCAATGGACATATAAATCAGCGGTGGAAGAAAATTTTTGAAGTTCTTCTAATTTATAAAAACCAAATTTAGGTTCATATTTGATATATCCTTTTTTAAGCATCTTATCTGCTCTTTTACGTAGAGACTTTTCTTTTGGACCTTGTCCAGCGATGATAAGTTGAATATCTTGCGAGTATTTGGAGTATTTCATTGCTTTTAGCAATGTTTTAAGATTCTTTTCATTTGAATATCTTCCGATAGTGATAATGTTATATTTAGCATCGGAAATCTTTTTAATATCTTTAGAGTCGTCTTTTCTCATCAAATCTTCTAAGACTAAGCCATTAGAAATAACTCTTAGTTCAGCTTTTAAATGATGTCTTTTTAGTCTTTCAAAAACATTTTGAGTTGGGCATTGAACGATATCGCATTTATCAAATACGGTTTTCTTCCATATCGTAAAGAAGATCCAATTTATAATAATTTCTTTTCCTAAACCAACAGAAGCGAGCATATTTTCTGGATGCAAATGATAAGTTCCAGTTATTGGTTTATGCATTTTCTTAGCAATTTTAGCGGTAGCGGCTTGCACAGGAAATGGTTCATCAAGATGAATAACATCGGCCCATTTGACTGCTTCAGTGATGACGTTTTTATCCGCGGCTGAAAAAGAATAGCCTTGTTTTTGAACAAGTCCATCTATTAAAGGGTAGTGGAGATCTTCTAAGATAAAATCAGGTTGAGGACCATTACGATCTTTATTAGGAGCAGATAAAACTTTAACTTCTTCACCAGCTTCAATTAACTTTTTAACTGTTCTTTGAGCAGAAGCAACTAAACCGTTACCTTTGGTGTAGAAATTATTTAAAACGAACAATATCTTCATATTACTATTATCTTATAAAGATACCTTAAATGTAAATAAATAAAAACACCTACAAGTAGGTGTATTATTGTTTAATGGTCGGGATGACTGGATTTGAACCAGCGGCCTTCTGCTCCCAAAGCAGACGCGATACCAAGCTACGCTACATCCCGAATTTTAATGGCGCGCCTGACATGAATCGAACATGCAACCCTCAGATTCGTAGTCTGATACTCTATCCAGTTGAGCTACAGGCGCATTGATTGAAGCGCTTTTATATCTTAATAACCATTAAGAGAGATTTCAAGCACTTTATAATCAATCATGGAGGTTCCCGTCGGAGTTGAACCGACGCTCATTGAGTTGCAGTCAATTGCCTTACCACTTGGCTAGGGAACCAGCGCGATAGATTATAACACTACAAAATATATCTAACAAGTTAGAAATGCGTATTAATCAAAGATATATTAACGACTTATTTTCTTTTCTTATCTTTAACTAGTCTAATACGGTTGACTTTCCATTTACGAAGTCTAATTGGAGTCCACCAACCATAAATGGTTAAGGTGACGATAGTAAGCAAATACCATAATAGCCATCTTGGTAATAATGAACTTGCCTTTCCATCGAAATATTGTCTATATCCACGAAGGACGGTGTGTTTACATTCCCATTTAACAAGCCATGCATACCAGAGTGGATAACAAATACCAAGAGTGACAAGAGTAACTAATGCTCCAAGGAGATTCCAACCAATGTATTGATGGAGTTTTCCATCGAAATAAGAAACTGAATCAAAACCAAGCGGTTCTTCAACATAAACAGTTTCATATTTGGTAATGATGACTGGATCGCTGCCTCTTCTAATAACATCGGGAGCTTTTTCAACCTTTACATTACCTTCTAGATTTACGACAGGTTGTTTTATGACTTTCTTTGGAGCAGGAGCGGGTTTAGGTTCACTTACTCTAAAGGAAGCGCCTTGAGAAATAATTGCTCCACAATTTGGACATGTTTTATCATCTTTGGATAAGAATTTACCACACTTAGGACATCTGATTGCCATAGTTAATCCTCCTTGATACCGTAATAATTATACGAGAAAGTTTTTTCTTTTCAAAGATAAGAAAATCAGAGTCAAAATTTTTAAAATTTAGCAAAATGACATATTTAGTGATGATTGCTTAGTATTGTTTAAAATATACAAAGTATAAATTAACTAATAAGCGACAATCGTTCATAAATATAAGTCTGATAATCTGTTTTTCCAAAATTCGGAATAACTTTGAAAATCGTTTTAAATAACCGTGAGTTGCGGAGATATTTGCGTTCTTTTCCTTCCATTCATCTTTGCGCTAAAAAAGTCTTGTTTCGAATATGCAATCATTTAATAAAAATCTTGTTGTTAACTTATTATATTTATGTATCCGCTGAATGCGGTTTAAATGGCTGAGTAGCTCAGTTGGTTAGAGCAGTCGGCTCATACCCGGCGCGTCGGGGGTTCAAATCCCTCCTCAGCTACCAAATATAAATTACAGTTCTGATGCATTCAGGACTGTTTTTGTTATAATAAACGGGTGAAAACTGATATTGATTATTTAGATTTAAAAACTTTTGATGAATTCTATTCATGGTTTTTAACTCATGCAAATAGTGAAAAAGAAGTATTCATTAAAATATCTAGACAAAAACCAGAAAACTGCACTGATATATTAAGCTATTATGATGCAGTTAAAGTGGCGCTATGCTTTGGTTGGATTGATTCTACTCTTCGAAATTTAAGTGGTGTGCTTGTTCAAAGGTTTTCACCAAGAAAAAAGAAATCGCATTGGACTGAAACAAATATTAAACGTTGCTTAGATTTAGATAAACGAGGTTTAATGCGAGAAGAAGGTAAAAAGGTCTGTCCTGCTTTTAAATAGTTTATCTTACAATAGATTATTTTTATCTCTTGCTTTAGAATATTCACGAATGATTAACCGCAATAGAGTTCTTAAAGATGCTTTAAAGATTGAAAACTACCTTGCCACTGGTAAAGGTTGCCATTTTAAGCTTCTAAAAAAAGAAGAGCTTGAATGTTTAACTAAAATTATCGAGGAAGACGCGAAATTCTTTTATGAATGCGATCCTGCCGCTAACTCGATTGAAGAAATCAAATTAACTTATCCTGGTTTTAAGGCGATTCTATTTTATAGAATTGCTCATATTCTTTATAAAAAAGATCAAAAAATTGAAGCCCGCATTGTTAGTGAACTTGCTCACACGATGACCGGCATCGATATAAATCCAGGTGCTGATATCGGATATCCATTTTTTATTGACCACGGAACCGGCATCGTCATTGGTGAAACAACTATCATTGGTAAAAATGTAAGACTTTATCAAGGTGTTACATTAGGTGCGCTTTCTCCAAAGCAAGGTCAAAGCATCAAAGGTGTAAAAAGACATCCAAGCATTAAAGATAAAGTTGTTATATATGCTAATGCGACATTATTAGGTGATATTACAGTTGGTGAAAATTCCGTCATCGGTGGTGGTGTCTTTATAACTGAGAGCATTCCAGAAAATTCAAGAGTCACATCTGCTAAGCCAATCTTGAAGATTGAAAAGAAATAATCGAATAATATAAGAAGTGTATCTTTAGATACATTTTTTTATTTTGACTAAACGTACGAAATATATTGTAAAAATCGTACGATAATGCTATCTTTAGATAGGGGAGAAATAAGGGGATGTGTTATATAACGGCTACTGAATTAAAAAATAATCTTATGAAATATATGGAGTTATCATTAACAGAAGATGTTATCGTTACAAAAAATGGTAATGTTTTAACTATGTTAACTAACCCAAAAGATAAGGCGTTGCTCAATTTCTTAAAACTTAGGGATGAAATTAAAAATGTCGATGATATTAGCAATGAGGACGCTCTTTTAGAAGCTATAGAAACAAGATGAAATACTTGGTAGATACAAATGTTTTTCTTGATTACCTTTTATCCCGAGATAATTTTCAGGATGCAAAAGAATTCTTTGTCTTATCTAGATTAAGAAAGAATCAAATCTTCGTTACCAGCATGTCTATTAGAGATATCGGTTATGTTGTTCATCATAAAGTTCATGATAAGGAACTTGCGAATCGTGCGCAATTTTCAACATATGAACTTTGTTCAAAAGTAATTGATATAACTGCTGATGATGCTATCAATGCTTTGTTTAATGATGATGGAGAATATTCTGATTATGAAGATGGACTTCAAATTGAAGCAGCGGATAGACTTTTGTTGGATGCTGTTATAACGAGTAACACCAGAGACTTCAAAAGTCAGAAAATTCCTGTTTATAATCTCAAACAAATAAATCAAATCCTCAAGCAAAAAAGTAATTAAATAACTTTATTTATTCTTAAATAATGGTTAAATATATACAATATGGAAGAAAAGAATAGACCTATTCAAGATTTCCTAATCAAAACTCTTAACGGCATGGCCTATGGTCTTTTTGCTACTTTAATAATCGGAACCATATTTGCGACAATCGGTGGATTATTTAAATATGGAGAAGGAAATGCTTTCTGCGATTTCATGGCCAAAATCATTGGAAATGGAAAAGGCGGTCTTTCTTACGTTCTTCAAATATTAACAGGCGCGGGCATTGGAGTTGGCATTGCTTTAGCGTTAAAGATGGATCCACTTAAAACCGTTACTTTAGCTGCCGTTGGTGAAGTTGCAGCTTATTTTTCTTTAACTACAAAATTTGTTACCGATGGAACTTTCCCAACTGCTGATGCATTCAAAGTTGGCGATCCTTTAACGATTTATCTTGTTTGCATCGGAACTGCTCTAGCAATGAAATACGTTTTAACTAAGAAAACACCGGTTGATATTTTACTTATCCCATTATTTGGTGCCGCAGTGGGTTTAACAGCATCATTACTTTTAAGATATCCTGCAATTTATGTCACATTCGCTATTCAATGGTTAGTCAATTCTGGAACAAATGCTGTTCCGTTTGTAATGGGCTTAGTTGTAGCAGTGCTAATGGGCATGGCTTTAACAGCTCCTATCTCAAGTGCTGCTATTGCAGCAATGATATTTGTTATTCCTGGCGATATCACTATTGCTCAGGCTTTAGCCGATCCTGCTTATAGTGGTCTATTAATCGCTTCTGGAGCAGCTGTTGTAGGTTGCTCAACTCAAATGGTTGGCTTTGCTATTCAATCAAGGAAAGATAATAATATCGGAATGGTTATTTCAATTGGAATAGGCACTTCTATGCTTCAATTTAAAAATATCCTTAAAAAACCAATAATTTGGTTACCGACAATAATCGCATCCGCTATTCTCGGGCCAATTTCTACCTGTCTTTTAAAGACAATTTGTATCGGTAGTAGTGCAGGTATGGGAACGGCTGGTTTAGTGGGTCAAATTGGTACCATTTCTTCGATGGGAATAGGCTCATGGCAAGCCTGGGTTTCCATCTTTGTTTTGCAAATTGTTGCTCCGGCAGTTTTAGTGTTTGCAATTGATTTACTTTTCCACCATTTTGGCCTAATTAAAGAAGGGGATTTAAAGGTTTAAAATTTCCGCAAATCTTGGATATTTGTATGAAAATTACTGAAACTGAAAGGCGCGAATTAGAAGATATTTATTCCTTCTTTTTTAATGATGAAAAAGTCCAGAAAATGAAGGATATTCCCATGCATCGTGGGTCAAATACTTTTAACCATTCTTTCTTAGTTGCCAAAGTTGCTATAAAACGTGGGCTAAGACATAGACGAGTTAATCTAAAATCTATTCTCATCGCCTCTATTCTTCATGATTATTATCTTTATGACTGGAGAAGAGATAGAAATAAGCTAAAAAGGCACGGAAAGAATCATCCATACATCGCTGCTAAAAACGCCAAAGCAGATTTCGATATAACCGAAGAAGTTCAAAAAATTATTCAGGCTCATATGTGGCCGATTAATTTCAGGGAATTTCCAAGAACCAAAGAAGCTCGAATCGTTAATCTAGCGGATGATCACGTTGCGCTTAAAGAGGCGCTCACGAGTAAAAGATATAAGAAAAGACGAGACGAAAAAATCACCAAAAATATTCAAAAATTATTCTAGAAAGGAACCAATAAAGGTTCTTTTCTTTTTGCAAAAAAAGTCAATAAATTTGAAATAAATAATTTATTTGTTGCGATAAAAATCAGTGATATATATAATATATGCAATTTAAAAGGAGGAAAGGTTATGAAAAGAAGTATATTGCCAATTACTCTCTCTGTCTTACTTGCAGCATTCTCTGCAGTAGGTTGTTCCGGCTGCGGTAGCGGCGGTGGCAAGAGTAGTGGATACAATTACACTTACAACACATATCTCGCGACCAATCCAAAGACATGGAATGTCCATAACTGGGAAACAAGTGATGAGTCATATGTACCAGCATTTACCGAAATGGGTCTCTACGATCTCCAATTCAATGCGGACAAAACCGGTTACGAGATTATAACCGAAATGGCTGCGGCCATGCCTGTTGACGTTACAAGTAGTCTTACTGATGCAGAATTTGCGAAGTATGGCTATTCTGGAAACCCTGACGAAGGTTACGTCTGGGAAATCGCGTTAAACCAAGCTGCTGTTTGGGAAGACGGCAAACCTATTAACGCTGATACTTACATCGAGTCTATGAAAAGACAACTCGATCCAGAAATGGTCAACTTCCGTGCTGATAGCTATTATGCAGGAAGCTTAGTCCTAGCTAATGCTGAAAGATACTTTAAACAAGGACGTAACACGATGGAAGAAGCGTACAAGTATTTAGATAAGAATACTGGTATTTCCACCGATGATAACTTCTGTCCAGATGGATATTGGTTTATCAACCTCACCGCTCACTCTTCATTTGAAAATGCATTGTTTGGTGAAGGAAGTACTGAGGGTTTTTATGATGTCTTGGATAGATTCGATTTCTCCGATGCTGGAAAATTAGCATCCAAGAGAATTCTCGATGGCGTTTCATACTATGTATGGAAATACTGCGATAAAAACGCAGAAGTTCAACAAAAATGGACTGAAAAGGTTACTGAATACAAGGATTTAGCGACCAAAGTTGATTCTGATATGGTCAACTTTGATATCAATTTAGATAACTTCGACGATCCTTCAAAACCAACCTATGCTCGTAAAACAGTTGATAATCCTGTTACTCAAGAAACAGATTCTGAACTTTACACTCAAGAAATGTTAAAGTCTGATATCAAAAAAGTTGTTGCTGAAGTTTCTAGCGGTTTAGCAAGTAAAGATTGGAGATGGAAAGCTCCATTATTTGCCCACTATTTCAATAACGACAAAGTCGACTTCGATAATGTTGGTATTGCTAAGAAAGATGATTACACTATCAAATTATTCTTATCAAAACCAATTACCGCATTAGATCTTAAGTTCTCCTTAACCGGAAACTGGATCGTCGATGTCGAAAAATATGATGCATTAACCAAAACAACTAGCGGTGGTCTTAAGTCCACAACTTACGCTACCCCAACTGGTGGTGTTGAAGGTTATTCTTCCTATGGTCCATATAAACTTGTGGCCTACGAAGATGGTAAATCCTTCAATATCGTTAAAAACGATAAATGGTATGGTTACACCGATGGTAAACACGTTGGTCAATACCAAATGGATAGCATCTATACTCGTATCATCCAAGAACATCAAACTGCTAAACAAGAATTCTTGATTGGTAACTTAGATGACTTCGACTTAAATGCCGATGATATGAGAGATTATGGTAACTCTTCAAGACTTACCCAAACCTACGAATCATACACAACCAAGATTTCGTTTAACTCAGACCGTGCTAAACTCCTCAGCCGTCAAAAAGCGGCTGGAGATGTCAATAAGACTGTCTTAGCTAACATTAACTTCCGTAAAGGTTTATCCTTAGCCCTTAACCGTAACTTGTTTGCTTCACAAACAACTGCTGGTTCCAAAGGCTTCACCGGATTACTTAATAGCCTTTATTTAACAGATGTTGAAGCTGGTGAAATGTACCGCAATACCGCTCAAGGTAAAGGCGTCTACAATGCTGTCTATGGAGAACTTGGCCCAGGTGGTGGTGCACTTCCTGAAAGTGAATGCGGTTATAACTTCGATTTAGCCGCTCAATGCGTTGCTCAAGCTTTCCAAGAAGAAATCGCTGATAGCCAAGAAGGTCACTTAGTTGCAAATTCTAAGATTTCACTCTACTTCCCAGTTTATGATGATCAATCAGATACAACTAAGAAGATGTTAGCCTTCTTACGTGATTCATTTGAAAAGGTTGTTGCTAAAGCAAATGAACTCGCTGGCACAAGCGTTACCATTGAAATTCAATCTCAAAAAGATGAAGACTATTACACAACTTGCCGTAAAGGTGAGACTGAAATGATCTTCTCTACTTGGGGTGGCGCAGCTATTGCTCCAATCGGCTTAATGCAAGTCTATTGCGATTCTACATTTGATAACTGCTGCGAATTTGGCTTCAAAGGTAAACAAAACGAAACACCATTAAGCCTCGATACCGATGGCGATGGCGTCTTAGAAACCAAATCATTCAACTCTTGGTGGACCGAAATCAACGAAATTGTTGAAAGCGGTGATAAGAGTAGTGAAGAATATAAGAAACAACACAATCGCATTCTTACTATCTTAGCAGGACTTGAAGCTGGTATCTTAAACCGTTATGAAGCTGTTCCAGTCTATGCTCGTGCAACAAGTGCGATCAACTCCTATAAGATTGAAAACGGTTCATCAACCTATATCAACCTTATCGGTTATGGTGGAGTTCGTCATATGACCTTCAACTACACCAACGCTGAATGGGAACAATTCTTAGCCGAAAATAAAGATCGTTTAGTCGACCTCTACAAGGCTTAATTAAACTCTTATTTAAATTTTTCAAACAGTAATCGGGGAGGATTAACTTTCTCTCTGGTTACTGTTTATAGGTATTTATATGCGTAATACAAAGGAATTATTGATTTACATCATTAAAAGATTACTTTTAATGGTTTTTACATTTTTAATCATATTTGTTTTATGCTTCATCTTAATTAGACTTTTACCTTTAAATAACGCCAGTGGTCCTGGAAAAGACTCAAAAACCTTCTTCATGATGCAAGAAGCTCTTGGCAGAATGAGGAAAGGCGATGATGGTAAATATTATCAAACCCCAGTTCTCGAACAATTGTTTGTCTTTATTAAGAACTTAATCGTTCCACCAACTTATGAAGCGAACGGTGAAATCCATACTGCTTCTAGATGGGGTTATTCTTGGTCGATTTCTTGGCTTGCATCACCAGATGAAATCTTATTTGGTCGATTCCCACCAACAGTCCTCATCAATGTTTATTCCATCATCTTATCTGTTCCACTTGGCTTAGGCTTAGGTATCTTCATGGCTCTAAAGAAAGATAAATGGCAGGATAACGTTTTAGGTATCGTTATCATGCTACTTATTTCCGTTCCAAGCTTTGTCGATTCCTTCTTACTACAATATGTCTTTGCCTATAAACTCGGTTGGTTACCACCAATTCGAGCAGACTTTAACGGTAGTTGGTTTACCGCCGAAATGTTTACATCGATGATTTTACCAGTCATTTCGATGTCATTTGGTTCAATCGCTGGCTATGCTAGATATACCCGCGCGGAATTAACTGAAGTTTTAACAAGTGATTTTATGCTTTTAGCCCGCACCAAAGGCCTTTCCAGAGGTCAAGCGACGGTCAGACACGCATTTAGGAACTCATTAGTTCCAATTTTCCCAATGTTACTTGGTGAAATCTTGTCTGTCTTATCAGGTTCAATCATCATTGAATCAATCTTCGCTGTTAATGGTGTTGGTTCATTATTTTTACAATCCATTCAAACTAGAGATTACGACGTCTTCCAGTTCGTCGCTATGTTCTACATTTTGATTGGTTTAATTGGTGGACTTGTTGTCGATATCTCTTATGGTATCGTCGATCCACGTATTCGTATGGGAGGAGGTAAGAGTTAATGGCTGAAGAAGAAAAGAAATATACAGCTGATTCCTCCATTCCTAAAGGAGAATTTAAGCTTGTTCATCAAGATGAAAGCCTCCACGATACAAAATTCGAAACTAGACCAATAGGTTGGCTAGAAGACTCAGTACGTAGATTCGCTAAAAACAAGGCTTCCGTCGTCGGAGCAATCATCATTTTTATCATCATGCTCTTCAGTGTGATTGTTCCACTTGCTTCTCCAAAAGCTAGAGTAAACATTACTGGTGGCTTTAGAGATAATAACTATGCAACTGTTCTTCCTAGAATCAGAGCCTTCAAGGGCAGTGGTTTCTGGGATGGAACCAAAGAGCAAATCATCGCCGAATCAACATATAAACTTCGTATGTATAACGATTCGAATGATGATTTCTTCGATAAAGACAGCGCTGTCTTAGCCAGTGAAGAAAAAATCGGTTCACAAATCATTCGTAACTATAAAGTTCGTATGGACTCATATGCTTTAGGCACTAAAGTTGTCGACCTTACTCCTGATGAATGGAAGGATTTACAACAGTTCGAAAAGGATAGAGATATCGTCTATTCTAAAGAAAACGCCCGCAAATCCATCATTAAACCAGCGGTCGATTATCAAAGTTATGTCGAAGGTGAACTAAAAGATTGGCTCATCGCTAGAAAAGTTCCTGAAACCTCAATTGAGTCGATTCAAGATAAATTACTTATCGCTTATAACAATAATGCTCATTATTACTACAAACTCGTTCCAACCGCTGTTAGAACTGGAGCCTATAGCGATACCCAATTTGAACCACTTTTAGACGCAAAAGGTGAACCACAAGATCTTTATATTAGAGATGGTGGTAAACTTGTTTTCTATGAAAAACTTGCTTCTACTTACAAAGTGAGAGTTGACTATAACGTCTTTTGTGAATTCAAATACGGTTTCCAAGTTAATTATGTCTTCGGTGCTAACACACAAGGCGAGGATATCTTCCTCCGCCTTGCTATCGGTGCTCGCTTCTCCTTATTGCTCGGTATCGGTATTTCCTTAATTAACTTTATTATCGGTTTAATTTGGGGTGCTGTTTCTGGCTACTATGGTGGAAGAGCTGACTTAATCATGGAACGTGTTACCGATATCATCGCTAATATTCCAACAATCATCATCATGACGATCGCTCAAATTCAATTAACGAATAATATTGGTCTAAAAACTGCTCTAGGCTCGGCCGGAACGATTATAGTGGCAATATTAATTGCCTTCGTCTATAACGGCTGGGTTGGTGTCGCTGGAACGACCCGTATGCAGTTCTATAGGTTTAAAGGTCAAGAATATGTCCTTGCTTCGCGTACTTTAGGCGCGAAAGATAGACGACTTATCTTTAAACACATCTTACCTAACGCGGCTGGTACACTTGTAACATCGTCGGTACTTATGATTCCTGGAATCATCTTCTCTGAATCAAGCTTATCTTATTTAGGCATTATCGACTTCTCCACAAGTGGTATTAGCTCAGTTGGTGTCCTTCTTAATGAAGGTCAAGCGGCTGGTATAGCGACTAATCCACATGTCTTACTGTTCCCAGCTTTATTAATTACGTTATTAATGATCTCATTTAACCTATTTGGTAATGGTTTAAGAGATGCATTTAATACAACGCTTAGAGGAAGTGAGGGTTAATCTATGGCTGAAAAGATTTTAGATGTTAAAAACCTCCGTATTTCCTTTAAGACAAATACCGGCACTGTTAAAGCCGTTAGAGGTATTGATTTCACCCTTTATAAAGGTCGTACTTTAGCGATCGTCGGTGAATCAGGTTCAGGTAAATCAGTCACTTCTAAAGCGATCTTAGGTATTCTCGCCAATAATAAAATTATTGAAGATGGCGAAATCATCTATGATGGTAAAGATTTACTCACCTTACCAGAACACAAATTTAACAAAGTTCGTGGTGTTAAGATCTCCATGATCTTCCAAGACCCACTTTCTGCTTTAAACCCAATCATGAAGGTCGGTAAACAACTTACCGAAGCGATGTATCTTGAAGCTAAATCTTTAAGAAAAGAAAGCTCTAAATACCTAAAGAGCGTAACTTATGCTTTAAAAGAACATGGCGATCCTCGCATTGATTCATCCGCTTATTTTAAAGAAGCCTATTTATTAAAAGATAAAGACGCAATCTTAGAATATCTAAGCAAGATTCGTAAATCTTTTGAACTCGCTTTAAATGAAATAAGTGAAATTTATTGTCAGAACCTCGCTAACGCGTTAAGCGTTATAAATTCATTTAATGAGACTGTCTTTGATAAAGAATTCTCTCCAAAAACTTGTAAGAGAGAACTTTCTAAGATTAAAACAGCCTTAAAACCATGCAAAAATATCCTTTCATTTGAAGCAGATGATGTCTTAGATGTCTATGTTTCATTGATGCAATCCAAGATTGCTCTATATCTTCAATCCATTAAACTTGAAAAGAAGCTTGCTGATCTTCTTAAAAAGGAAGGTGTTGAATCAGTCTATGATTTAAAACCATCTTTAAGAACCAAACAAAGAGAAGTCATCAATACTCCTGAATCATATGTGAAAGTGATGAAGAAATTAACTAGTAAGTTAATTAAACACATTGAAGACCTCATTGAACAATATTCTCGTCCAAATGAAAAGATGCTCGATTCTTTAATCGCTCAATGTGCGAAAATGGCTGCTCAAAAAGCCCATAAAATGACCCGCTCTGAGACTAAACAAAGAGCAATCGAGCTCATGACAGAAGTTGGTATTCCAAATCCAGAAAAACGTTATTATCAATATCCATTTGAATTCTCTGGTGGTATGAGACAAAGAATTGTTATCGCCATCGCTTTAAGTGGAAATCCTGAAGTACTTATCTGCGATGAGCCAACAACTGCTCTCGACGTTACTATTCAGGCTCAAATCCTCGAATTAATCAATAGATTAAAAGAAGAAAAGAACCTTTCGATTATCTTTATCACCCATGACCTTGGTGTCGTTGCTAATATGGCGGATGATATCGCAGTTATGTACGCTGGTAAGATCGTCGAATATGGAAGTGTCTATGATATCTTCTATGACCCACGTCATCCATATACATGGGCTCTACTTGGCTCGATGCCTGATTTAGACACAAAAGGTAAATTAGACGCTATTCCTGGCACGCCACCAAATATGCTTCTTCCTCCAAAAGGAGATGCCTTTGCCGCGCGTAATGCTTATGCTGTCGCTTTAGATTACAAGCAAGAACCACCTTTCTTCACTGTTAGTGAAACTCATAAGGTTAAGACTTGGCTTGCTCATAAAGACGCACCAAACGTTAAAGCGCCAAAAACAGTCGTGGAACGTATTGAAAAATCATTAGCAAGGAATAAAGCTAATAAACCTGTTTACGAACTTAAAAAGAACTCCATTTTGGAATCTTTAGGAGGTAAAAAGTAATGGCAAAGAAAACTAAAGACGAAGAAATCTTAGAAATCGAACCTATTAAACTTTTAAATCCTCATAAAGGTTTCGATTATGGAAACGGCAAAGTTATTTTATCGGTCAAACACCTTAAACAATTTTTCCAATTCGGTCATGGCCAATATAAATACACTAAAGCCGTTAACGATGTCTCCTTCGATGTTTATAAAGGAGAAGTATTCGGTCTTGTTGGTGAGTCTGGTTGTGGTAAAACCACAACAGGCCGTTCCATTATCAAACTTTATCGTTTAACAAGCGGTGATGTTTGGTTTAAAGGTGTCCGCATTGCAGCAGGTACTAGATGGAATGAAAAAGAAATTAAATTCACCCGTAAAAGATTAGGTGCATTCTTAAAGAAATCACGTGAAGAAGAAAAGAAAGAAATCCAAGCGGCGAATGGTGATGTCGCTAAGATTAATGAAATTAAAACAAAACGTGAAGCGGAACGCACTGCTAAGATCGAAGAAGCTAAAAAGATCATCGCTCATGAAAGAGAGAGAATTAAACTCGCTAAACATGATGATAAGCACTGCAACGATGATATGAGAGAGAAAGAAATCGCTCGTGTTAAAGAAAAATATGCTTATCTAGATGACGAAGAACATCAAGCTATCCTAAAGGATAAAGAAAATCCTCAATACGAAAAGACTCTTAAAGAAGTCGAAAAATATCAAAGAGATCTTAAAGAAGCAAAACAAGCTTCCATCACTCGTAAGATGCAGATGATTTTCCAAGATCCAATCGCTTCACTTAACCCTCGTATGACTGTTCGTAACATCATTGCTGAAGGTTTAATAATTAAAGGCGTCAAGGATAAAAAATTCATCGATGACGAAGTTAAACGAGTTCTCGAACTCGTTGGCTTACTTCCGGAACACGCTAACCGTTATCCTCACGAATTCAGTGGTGGACAACGTCAACGTATCGGTATCGCTAGAGCGATCATCATGAATCCAGAACTCATCATTGCCGATGAACCGGTCTCTGCTCTTGATGTTTCAATTCAAGCCCAAGTTATTAACCTCTTAAACGACTTAAGAGAAAATCTTGGTTTAACAATTTTATTTATCGCCCACAACTTAAGTGTTGTTAAATATTTCTGCGATAGAATCGCAGTTATGTATTATGGTAAGCTCATGGAACTTGCGACAAGCGAAGAGTTGTTCGCTCATCCATTCCATCCTTACACCAAATCCCTCTTATCAGCAGTTCCACATCCAGATCCAAATATCGAAAAGGGACGTAAAAGAGTGACCTATAATCCTTTAAAAGATCACGATTATAGTGAACAAGCTCCATCCCTTAGAGAAGTTTATCCAGGACATTTCGTTAGATGTAATGATAAAGAGGAACAAGCCTATCTTAAAGAACTTGCTAAAGCAAAGAATGTAAAGAAGGCTAAGAAAGGAACTAAATGAGTATAAATCCCGTTAACGAAGAGAAATCTCTCGATGTAAAGGGTTTTATAATCGGATCCATCGTATCCTTCGTCGTGACGGGGATAATCATGGGTCTAATCATCCTCATCTCATTTACTTCACATAGTGAACTCACTAAAGAAGTAGTGTATGTCGGATGGATCGACGCCTTGACTTTATCAAGCGTCGTCATGCTTCTATTCTATTTGTTAAATCTATTAACAAGAGAAGGAGCGCTCGATATTTTGGCCTATTCCTTTAAATTAGTATGGTACAACACCTTCTATCGTTCCATAAAGGAAACCAAATTACCGAAGACTTATAGGGAATACCGCGAGCTTAAACACGGTCAGAAGAAAGATTCAAATCTCTTCTTGCTAGTAGGAGCCGCCCCCTATCTAGTCGCTGGCTTAGTAATAATGATTATCTATTACAGCCAAATTGTTTAAAAGGAGATTAACCTTATGAAAAAACAATTATTTATTCTACCTGTGGTAGCGTTGCTACTAACCGGTTGTATGAACGGTGGTGGAGGAAAGAAGAAAAAATCCTCAACCTCTGGTGGTAGCGATTCAAGCATCACTAGCTCTTCAGGAGAAATACCTTGGAGTGGTAAGACCAACAAAGACTTTGAAAAAGCGAAAGTTAGCTACGTGGAAGGCGGAGTTGAAAAACCTCTTAATAGAAACACCTTATATCGTAACCAAAACGCTCCACATTTAGACCCTGTTTCTAAAGAATCTCACGTCATGGTCATTCCTTTTGGTTTTACTGATTTAACTAGCGTTCAAACCGAAGCTAATCTTGATAAGATTAATAAAACATTCTTCGGCACAGAAGAAGAACTTAAACCATTAGGTGGATGGCAGTCTTTAGCAAGCTTCTATAATACTTCAAGTTATGGTCGCACTAAATTCGCTGGAAAAATGCTACCAACTTGGTGCGTTTATGATAAAGCTCACACTTCTTTCTCTGGTGGTGGTATAAAGGCTGCTGAATTTGCTAGAGATTGGTATTTAGAAGAATACGCTAAAGCAAATCATGGTGCATTAGGCGCAGACGCTGAACCAATCACTTATTTCGATAGTGATGGTGATGGATTCTTAGATCTCGTCTGGGTCGTTTATAGCGCTCCAACAGTTGATCCAAGCACTGATTGGTGGGCATATGTTACTTATACAGGTAATGCTGCTGATGTTTCTTCACCAACAGTTAAAACCCTCGGTTGGGCTTCAATCGACTGGATGGCAAAAGGTTTTGGAGGATATGATTCCCATACCTTCATTCACGAAACTGGTCACACCTTCGGTTTAGACGATTATTATGACTATAATAAAACTTGGTCAAGAATGGGTCGTGTCGATTTCATGGATAATAACTTAGGAGACCATGCGATGTATTCGAAATTCTCCTTAGGTTGGACTGAACCTCTCGTCGTTAATGATGATGCGTTAATCACCCTTCATCCAGGAACGACTACAGGCGATTGCTTTATCTTACCTTCGCCAGGCTATAATGGCACTGCCTTCGACGAATATATTATGCTTGAACTTATGGCGCCAGTCGGCCTCGCAGAACGTGATTATAAGAATGGTTATGAAAGCACAACTGGCTTCTCTCAACCTGGTATTAGAATCACCCATGTTGATGCTCGTGCTTATTCTGGTGCAACCGGTCACGATGTCCCATTAACCGATAATCCTCAAAAAGGTATCGACGTTAGACTTGATAACTCCTATATGGGACGTACAGGTATCAAAGTCGATTCCGACTACTTCCCAAGGGAAGATGGCACGAAAGGATGCATGCCACAATTTTCAATTATCGAATCTAATTTCGATAAAGCTCAAAATTCAACAACATCCACTAGCTTCAACGCTTCAAATAATTCCTTATTTAGACAAGGCGCTAGATTCAATCTAAAAGCGGGTAGTGGTTGGGCTGAAACTTTCATGCCAAGTGGTTCTAACTTATGGAATAAGGCTAAAACCATCACTGGTTGGAAAGATGCCCAAACTCAAACTTATACGATCGACACTAATATTACTTTCAATTATGCAATTAAAGTTGTTTCGATCACTGAAAGTGCTGAATTTGGCTACGAAGCTAAAATCGAAGTCACTAAGGACGCTTATTAATACTAATTAATCATCCTAAATTACCCATCACGTTGTGGTGGGCTTTTATTTTGCTTTCAGCATGTTCTAATGAAAACAAATGTTGGATAACGTTTTATAAAATTGACAAATGTAAGAAATATGTTTACTATATTAAACGTTAGGAAAGAAATATGGCAAAGAAAACTCAACTGATGTATCCAGGAATGGAAAAGAACCTCGAAATAATGGGTGAACAAATCAAACTAGCGAGATTACGCAGATCTTTAAGCGTGAACACCGTTTGTGATAGAGCAGGTGTTTCTCGTGCCACCTTATGGCAAATAGAAAAGGGTAGTTCTACCGTCTCTATGGGCGCATATTGCGCTGTTTTACACGCTTTGGGCGGAATGGATAAGGATTTAACCTTAATTGCTAGAGATGACGTTACTGGTCGTACATTCCAAGATCTAAAGTTGACCACAAAGAAAAGGATTAAATAAGAAATATGAAGACCTTATATCTATATTTCAAAGATGAAAAAAACTTCATTGGAACTGTCTATGTTGATTTTCTTCGTGGAAAAGAGGTCTATTCTTTTGAATATTCGGAATTTGCATTAAAAAACAATCTCACCAATTTGATTATTGATCCTGAAATATTGCCTAGTTTAGGTCGACAATTCAAAATAGAATCTTCTCAACCATATCGTTTTCTTTCAGATTTATCTCCTGATCGTTGGGGAAAAAACCTCATAAAACGTAAAAACAATGATAAAACTTTAAATTTTTCGGATTATCTAGTAAATGTATCGGATATTTCTAGAGAAGGCGCGATTAGAATAAAACTAAATAAAGAGGAAAAGTTTGCGTTAGATGATAATGATGTTCCTCCTCTTAAAAATATAAAAACCCTCGAAAAAGCTGCATATTTTTATGATGAATTATCAGAAGATGATACTTGGAAAATTTTGTTATCTCCAGGTTCTTCTTTGGGTGGTTCTAGACCAAAATGTTCGGTTTTTGACGGCGAAAACGAATTATACATCGCTAAATTTACTCATAAAAACGATGACTATGATGTTAGTAAAGTTGAATATCTTACATATTTATTAGCAAAGAAATGTGGTATCGACATTTCTGAATCAAAATTAATTGAAATAGATGAGAAACGCAGCATTTTCCTTACTAAACGCTTTGATCGAAACGGTATTGAAAGAATTCACTATGCATCTTTTATGACTATCTTAAATGTTGAGGAAGGTAAATCTAACACTTCTTCATATCTTGAAGTAGCAGAAGCGATTAAAAGAATTGGATGTCAAACCAAAAAGGATCTTCAACAATTATTTAGAAGAATAAGTTTTTATCTACTTGTGCATAACTGCGATGACCATCTTCGCAATATCGGCATGCTTTTAGGCAAAAACGGCTACTATTTAGCGCCTTGTTTTGATGTCAATATGACTTTGTTCCCATCTCATCTCACCCTTCCTATAGCTAGTAGTGGCGAGAATAATCTTGAACATCTCGAATCCTTATACGCTTATTTTGATTTAGCAAAGGAAGAAGCTCATTTAATTGTGGAAGAACAGAAGCAAATTATTAAAGATAACCTTGAACCTTTAGCGAATCAAATCCATTTAGAATCCGGCTTAAAGCAAAGAATTATCAAAACTTTGTTATAAAAAATAAAGTATTAAAAAGGACTTACCAAATGGTAAGCCCTTATTGTTTAAATCGCTAATTCTTAGTTTGGATAAACAATCTCTGTTCCAATAGCAGCGGTTGAACCAATATTCTTAATTGTAGCATCATAGCTCCATCTGACATTAGCATCGCTGAATCCAACTTCAATAACCAAATTGAGGTTCACTGTGCTTTCAGTTGTGGTGATGATACATGTAGCATATGAGTCGCCTAAGAAGTTCACAGGCTTATCTGAGGCTATAAATTGATCAACCATGTTAATAATGACTGAACCAGCATATGTAACTCCTAAGAATCCTCTTAAGAATGCATCTGATTTAGTTGTTGATAGCTTGTAAGCTATAGATGTAGCAGTCGCTTCAACTTGAGAAACATAGAAGTTGGTCCAATATGTTTCTGCAACGATACGAGATAAGGTGCTATCAAGACCTTCAACATAAACATGTTGATCAGCGCCAACTAAGGTTGCTGGATATGTTCCATTGCTATATTTGTAGGAATATAATGAACCTTCATGTTCAACTAAACCTTCACCAGCTTGTGGTGTAGTTTCACCGGTATTAACGATGACATCTTGATATTGAGTTTCATTTGCTAAAACTTGTTCTGAATATGAATATTGAGTTTCAGTAACAGTCTCAAAGTTATCGTCCATATAGACTTCAGAAGAAGTAATATCGACGGTGTAGTTTTTAGCCGCACCAATATCAACGAATTTTTGTTTTAAAGCGGTGAAGTCTTGCGATTGTGGTTCTGAACCAGAATCGATATAATCTCTAACGGCTTTAATACCATAATATTCTGTATCGGTATCATAGATAAGGAAGTTATACCATGCGCCTACAACAGTACCGGTAGATTTTTGAGCGATGTTGACTGTGAACAAGAATCTTTCAACACCTTCAGAAATGGTTTCTGGATAAATTTCCATTGAATCGAATGCATATGAATCATTTAAGCCTAACGCAAGAGCGCAGATGCAGAATTCTTCGATATAAGAACCGAAATAGGATGAATATGATGGAGAAGCAACGTCTCCGCCAACATAAAGATAATCATAATCATTACCTTGGCTGTCCTTACGAGTCTTTGTTTCAAAGATTGTTGGATCAACATTTAATGGCATATTGACGAAATAGTTATCAAATGTGCCATATGGGGAAGGATTAACATCGATATTTTCCCAGTTTGTATCCAAGGTATATTGATATGTAGTTCCAGAAACTTTGGTTTTTAAGAAACCACCTGGAAGAGGGTTACCCTCAGAATCTTCGTCCCATGACATAAATGCGGTGTAGTCACTATCGTGAATTGCACCAGTGGCAAGATATTCTTGTCCTTGGTCATCTTCTTCGATTGACATGAAACCGAATCTTGTCGAAATTGGGGCAACTGCATCAGTTAAATCTTTTTTGATTTTTGAAACACAGTTTGTCGCAAATTTAGCGGATTTATCGCCTGCTTTAACATTTAAGTTAATGCTACCTTCTTTTAAGAATGTGAGTTTGTGTCCACTTACAGACACTAATTGTTGAGAAGCTTGTGGCACCTCAATTTCATAGTTCTTAGAAGATACTTCCTTGTTGTCCATATCAAAAAGATGAACCATTGGATCTAAATCTAACTCATCTCCGACTACAACTTGTTCTTTTGCGTCTACTTTGATACGTGAAATCTTATCGTCGACTGGTACGACTTGTGATGTAGAAGTAGAGGTAGAACTTGATTTTTTCTTCTTTCCTCCGCTACTAGGATTACATGCACTTGTCGCAACTAGTGCAGCGCTAAGCAAAGATATCAACAATACTTTTTTAGTTTTCATATTTGCTTATTCTCCTTTCTCAAATATAAAAATATTTGTATATAAATTATGTAAAAAGCCCCTGATTGTCAACTATTTTTCGCATAATTAAAAATTTGTTTGTACAAACACTTCACTAACCTTTTGATTGAAAAACAAATGATATATAAATATAATTAGGTTAACAAGGAGGGTAATTTATGAAATTAAACAAATTATTCTTTGTTCCTCTATGCGCTATGTTGTTAACCGGCTGTAACACAGGCGGCGGTAGCGGTAAAGGCGGAGGCGGTGGTGGAAAGAAAACCACTAGCCCATCTACATCAGAAGTTTATCCGGTCGTCGAGATCGAAAATGGTGCACATGGCTACTACGATACGAACGAGTATAAGTTGAACGAATATGTTAATTCAAAGAAAAATCTTGTTAGTGAAATCCATAAAATGATGCTTGACACTCACACTAAACAAGTGAGATACGCCCAATTCACATATTATACTAAACAATCCACAACTCAACCTCATTCAATCGACCAAGTGGATGCTAATACCAACAAGAACGAATATTTCTATACTGGTAAACAAACTACCTTCGGCGCTTCCTTGACCCGTGAACACGTTTGGCCATGCGCTAAATCTAATGGTATGTGGGTTCACAGTAATTACAATGATGAAAAATATCACGTCGATAACACCAACTACGTTGGTGGTGGTTCCGACCTTTATCACGTAAGACCATGTACCAGCAGCGTTAACACCGCTCGTGGTGACTCTCGATTCATCGAATTCACCGAAGAGGAAAAAGCCAACCTCATCCAAGCAACCGATGGTGGTTCATATGCTCTTCTTTGTGACTCAACAACCTTCTCACAATATAGTGAACCAGCTGACGAATTCAAAGGTGATGTCGCTCGTATTATTGCCTATGTTTACATTCATTATTGTGCGATTGGTGACTATGGTTTGAGCGCTTGGGGAGATTATTTAAACAGAAGCTTGTCTATAAGAGATGTTATTGGGCGTGCTAATGCAACTGAAGATGAAGTATATGATCAATTAATTCGTTGGAACGAAATCGATCCACCTTCTGAGACTGAGAAGCTTCGTAATGATACGGTTCAACCAATTCAAGGTAACCGCAATCCATTCGTTGATTATCCTCATCTAATGAGAAGCTGCTTCGCTTTATATTAATAATCACTTAAATAAGAGCCTTCATTATGAAGGCTTTTTTCTTGCAATAAAAGTAAAAACAAATTAGACTTTTTGGTGATGATAAAAGTTGGTCTTATTTCCTTGGGTTGCTCTAAGAATCTCGTCGATAGCGAGATTATTTTAGGAATGCTCAACGCTTCTAAATTTAAGTGTGTGAACACCATTGAAGAAAGTGATGTCATCATCGTTAATACGTGCGGATTTATTGAAGACGCTAAAGCGGAATCAATTGAAAACATTCTAGATGTCATTAAATATGGTAAGAAAGTGGTGGTCACTGGCTGCTTAGTGGAACGCTATTTAGAAGAGTTAAAACAATCGATTCCTGAAGTGGACTTATGGGTGCCGATTAGAGATTATTCTCATTTAAATGAGAAATTAGAACAATTATTAAATGCAAATGATATCGAACAATTCAATCCTTTTGTGAGGCTTTTATCCACTCCAAATTATATGGCTTATCTTCGCATTAGTGAAGGTTGCAATAATTGTTGTGCGTACTGCGCAATTCCGCTCATCCGCGGCAAATTTAGATCACGTCCATTTGATGATATTCTTATCGAAGCAAAAGATTTAAAAAACAAAGGGATTAAAGAAATCGCTGTAATTAGTCAAGACACCACTAGATATGGAAGTGATTTAAAAGAAAAGAAAGATATCGTCTCTTTACTTAAAGCATTAGAAGATATTGGTTTCTATTCGATTAGATTGCTTTACCTTTATCCAGATGAAATAAGTGATGAACTAATTGATTATATTGCTAACTCAAAAGCGGTGAAGCCTTATTTTGATATTCCATTTCAACACGCTTCTAACAAGGTGCTTAAAAATATGTATCGTCGAGGCACAGTTGAAGAATATCAAAATCTTATAAATAAGATTAGAGAAAAGATTCCTCATGCGGTTATAAGAACAACCTATATCGTCGGTTTTGCTTCCGAAGATGATGAAGACTTTAATCAATTGGTGAATTTCACTAAACTTAATCACTTCGATCACATGGGAGCGTTTAAATATTCAAGAGAAGATGGCACTGCTGGCTATAAGATGCCTAACCAAGTTAAAGAAGGTATAAAAGAACTTAGGCTTGCTAAAATAATGGAAGTCCAAAAGAAGATTTCTTATCAAAACAATAAGAAGAGAATTGGTGAAGTTATGGAAGGTATTGTCACCTTCTATAATTCATCGAGCAATACCTATGAATTAAGGTCATATTGGAACGCTCCAGATGATATAGATGGAAAGATATCTTTTGTATCTAAAGATAAACTTGAAATAGGAGATATCGTCAAAGTTAAAATCACCAACGCTTTTGTCTATGATTTATTTGGTGAATTTATTAGCAAAGTTAATATTGATTAGTTAGAATTCAATATATATAATTTACACGTTGCCTCCATAGTTAAGTGGTATAACGGATCCATGGTAAGGATTAATTCGTAGTTCGATTCTGCGTGGAGGCACCAGTTAGCAAAAAACCTCGATGAATTCGAGGTTTTCTATTTTTGTGGGGACTGAATGGGGACAAATTGGGGACAAAAGCTAAATTAGCGCATCTAAGCTTTCTAGTTTTTTTGGTCTTTTTCATAACAATCCTTTCTTGACAAATGTCATATATATTGCTTTAATATTTCTACGACTTACATCTTGATGTAGGGGCCGTCGCAGAGCCTTAGCCGCTCGACGGCATTTTTTATTTATAACGCTCTTTCGCTTTTTTAACTTATTTACGTGTTATCGGTATATCGATTCGTGACCACAAAAAGTGTTGAAAAACTTTCCATCGTTAGGAATGGCATAAAATACTATGAGAGTTATATATTAAAATATATTTACAGGAACTGCGTGGAGCCACCATTCGGTAGAATTTCCTTGATACAAAAGTATTGAGGGTTTTGTATCGGACCCTTTCATCTTTTTGAACTTCTAGAATATGGAGAAGGAGTAATTTTAAAAATTGCAAACAAAATCAACGAACAATATCCAACTCTTAATAGATTTAGTAAAAGAGGGTTGTATCATATTATACAATTTTATGAAATCTATAAAGATAATCAAAAAGTGCAAGCACTGATTGCACAATTGAGTTGGAGTAATAATGTATTAATCATTCAGGAGAAGATGATATTAATAAAGTTGATTAACAAATATTCACGTATCGATATGATGTGTGTTTTTTACACTAAGCGTGGTGGACCGGAACAACTATAAATAAGGTGTTCAAAAATTAAAACTCAGCAAGAGGTGGTCTCGTTTTCTTTATAAAGAAATAGGATGGTTTTTCTTGACAGAAATGTTTCCATAAATGATAATAAGGGTGTCAAGAGGGATGGGAGACGTTAAAAGACCACCCTATACATCGGGTCAGCGATCTAAAATACTGACATAGACGTGGTGGCGCACCTTAAAACGCTTTTTTTCGTATTATGGCAATCAATCAAGAACAATTTAACATAAAGCAAGCACTAATTGATTCCGCTCAATCTTATTTTAAATTGCTTAATTGCGACATTATCATCAAATCAACCAATTTTGTCAATCAAACATATTTAAAAAGCGTTAGTAGATCGCTATAAATGAGAAATAAAACCCCTCGTTACGAGGGGTATTGTCGTAAATAGTTGAAAGGATAGGCTATTTAATTCTTAAATGAATTAGCCATTAAAACATAGACGCTTTCAGGATAATGCATATCGATTAGTCTAGTTAAATCATCTCCGAATTGTTCATACATAGCGAATAGCATTAATGGTTTAATGAACAATGAACCGATAGCCTTAATAATAGTTGCACAATCTTCTAAAAGATTATCGCGGTCATAAGATATTCCATCTTGAATAAGATATGGTTCAAAGAAGTTTAATAATTCTTGACCTGTTGCATCGCTAATGATTCCTAATAGTGCGGAACGGTTATTTTCATCTTGAAGCCAGGCAAGCATCGACTTTCTAGTCAATGGTTTTAAAGCAAAGACATATCCGATACCTTCAGAGATACCTTTTTGATAATTATTATAATAATCTTCTCTAGTATTTGCTGATTTATCAGCATCAGGATTTTCTCGATTAAAAACACAGTTTAGAAGATATTGAACGATTGAAGCATCATCGACTCCGTTAAGTTCTCCTTCAACAACAATTTCTTTAAATTCTGGAACATCGATTTGTTCATCGAATTGCTTCATTAAAGTGGAATAATTCGAAGCATAAGTTTCATGATCAACGCCACAGCGTTTAAGTCCATATTTTAGTGGTGGAATGTGAGTAATAATATCGTTTTTATTAACGATGTTGTGTACATTCGCGTAATCTAACGCTTTATCTTCTTCGACTGCAGCTGGAGCTTCAAAGGTGTAAGTAAACATATTTTCACCATTAATCTCAATCTTAGTATCTCTTAAAATAAGAGATGACACTAGATTAGCGATTGCTCCTCCACGGGAATAACCAGTTAGCCAAAGCTTATCGATATGGCCTCCACAATAAGTGTCGATATATTTTTGAAGTTCAGAATACACTTCAGATGCGCGAGCATAGAAACCTTCATGGTCACCTTCTTTACCAATTATGAAGTTATTAGCCCATTCCGCTCCATAATCTAAACCTTTAAAGGAAGCGGTGAGAAGTTCGACACCTTGAATATTTTTATGAGCGATATAATAGCCTAACGATGTGGTGGTAGGATCACTTTCATAACCAAATCTAGTGACATCATCAAATTCAGCATCACCATAGAAGGAATCACCTCTTTGATGAGTGCCATTTGCCATCGCTGCTCCATAGGAGAGCATTGCTAGTTTAGGAGAAAATGTATTCGCATTATCTAAGAAATAGCTATCTTCATATCTAAATGAAAATTCATAAGTTTTTGATTCACTAGCTAGACTCGAATCGATTTTAACTGGAATATCGGTTTCTAGAAGCGGTGGTAGAGGAATAGAGGTTGAAGTCGTTCCATCTCCGCTACAAGAAGCTAAAACAAAGCCTGAAGCTAGTAATAATATTAATAAGGATTGTTTCGTTTTCATAAATAAGTCTCCTTAACTGCTAATAATATTATAAATATTTATCTGTCACAAAAGTGTCACAAATAAAAATGTTTTTCCATTTTTAAAGATAATTTGGAATATTTCACAAAGTGAATATTATAAGAAAAGTAGTGCGAAGGCGATGACAAACTGCGCTCCATAATAGGTGAGATAATTCAAAATGAAGTCGAGAGGTTTTTCATGGCCCTTACCAAAATAAGTCCCACTGAGCACTAAATCAGATATCGTAAATAATATGCCACCGATAAATAACATGATTAATGCTGTGCTCATCCAATTTAAATAGATGCATAACATCAAAGAAGTTAAAGGATTCATCGCTAAAAGGAAAGCGTAGATTGAAACGATGAGCTTATAGCCTTTGAAACTATGTTTCATTGGTTTTTCAAGTAAGAGGTTAATAATCGTAAATAGAATTGATCCAATGATTGGGATGAAGAAATAAAGCATATTGCCATCACCATAAAATTCGAGCATCAAGCCTGTTACAAAAAGAATGTGACCGATTCCAAAGACGATAAATCCAGCATAGGTATATAATTTCGAATCTTTAGTATAAACGTATTTAAGGTCCAAAAAGATATCGCCTAATAAGCCAACGATTAGACCCGCAATAACAAAATTAGTAAGAATATGTCCACTATTTTGTGCATTCGCTGCTATAGCAGTCGCGATAAAAAGAAGCGAAGCGACACACTTAATTAAGACGCCTTTAAGCGAATAGCTTCGACACTTTTCAAGTAGATAAAAAACAACACTGAGTAAACCTAGTGAGGTCAAAATGATGCATACTAACATATTTTCATTGTATCACTATTGATAGTCGATGACTTACAAATAGAAAATAAGTAATGTATTATTATCTAATCGAGGTCGATAAGAAAATGGCTCCTAATGTTATCTTTAATATCACGGTTTGCATCATCGGTGCATCCTTTCTACTACTCCATATCATTAGCCTCGCTTTTAAAAAGAATCGTCGTAAAGATGAGAATTATCTTTTTATCTTTCTTGCCTTTACAGTCATTCATCTTTTAACTTATCTAACTTTTACTTTTGTGAAAGTTAATTATATTTCTGACGCTTTTATTAAGGCCTTCTACACCATCTTTTATATCTTTAATAATTTAGAAGCGTTTCTCTTCTTTTTATATATGCTTAGTTACGTTAATTTTAGCGAAAAGAAAAGAAATGTTTTAGCGATCATAAATCTCATCTTATTTTCCCTATTTGTTATTTCCGATATCGTCAATATCTTTACTGGCATATATTTCACCGCGGATAACGGAACATATTTACGTAGTAAGTTCATGATTATTTCCCAAGGATATCAATTCCTCCTTTTAGCGATCGTCTTCTTTGTGACCATCTTAAATAAAGAACTTCTCATCCGTGAAAAAGTTGCTTTTGCAACGTACTGCCTTCTTCCAGTGGTCGCGATCATCATTCAAAACGCTCAACCAGGATTCGCTATCGCATATTTATCAATCATTATTTCAATAGAAATATTGTTCTTATTTTTAAACGTTCAAAAGAATATCTTGCTCGCCGAAGAACAAAAGAAGAGCAAAGACGCTCAAATAAAGGTGATGATGAGTCAAATTCAACCTCATTTTATTTATAATTCTTTGTCTTCGATTTCCACTTTGATTAGCATCGATCCTAATAAAGCTCAAAAAGCCTTAGATGATTTCACTGAATATCTTCGCCATAATCTATCTTCTTTAACCGAAGCTAGACTCATTCCCTTTGAAGATGAATTAAAGCATATTGAAACATATATTTCCTTAGAAAAGATTAGATTTAATGAACGTCTAAATGTTATTTATGATATCAAAGTTAAAAACTTCAGTGTCCCACCTTTAAGCATTCAACCAATCGTAGAAAATGCGATTAAACATGGAATCTTAAAAAAGATTGAAGGTGGAACCCTCACTTTAAGAAGTTATGAAAGTGATAAACACTATGTCATTGAAGTCATCGATGATGGAGTGGGCTTTAATATGGATGATGTTGACTTTAATAACAATCAACATTTTGGTCTAAATAATATTAAACACCGCATCAAAAATATCTCTAAAGGTGACATCAAAATTGAAAGCAAACTTGGTGAAGGTACAAAAGTCACTGTCACTTTTACAAAGTAAAACTATATAATCAATTTCACTATAAATTTATAAATTTAAAACTGTGGCCCTTTCTTATTTGAGTTTTCGCTTTACAAACATATCGATTTTCTTTTCATCCTCTTCGGATAAAACCCAATTTTTAATCGGTAGAGAAAAGTAATTATTGCAGTATTTATTTAAACTTTTTTATTGTTCAAATATAATAAAAACGTATGAGGAAAATATTCATCTATTATTCACTTACGGGTAATGGAGATTTTGTTGCTTCTAAAATGCTCGAAAAAGGCTATGAGGTTAGAAAAGTAATCGAAAAGAAGAAGATGCCTAAATCTTTCTTTTGGAGAATTCTTATCGGAGGTTTTAGAGCGGGAATGAATAAGAAAGCAAAGCTTATCGATTATGATAATAATATTTCTAACTATGACGAAGTCGTTATCGGCTCACCTATTTGGAATGGTCGTTTCCCACCTGCGATTAATTCGGTGCTTTTAAAAACAAATTTTAAAGATAAGAAATTATCCTTCCTAATTTATTCTGGAAGCGGTGCTAGACCTAAAGTGATGAAAAAGATTAATGAAAATTACCCTAATAGTGAGGTAATAATCCTAAAAGAACCTAAAACTCATGTCGATGAGCTAGATAAAATAATTTATTAAGGAGATTAACTATTAATCAGTCAAGAAAAAAATAATCTTCACGTTGAAAAGATTCCAAACAGAAGGAATTTTTGAAAAATATGATAATTCGCAG
>CACXKR010000001.1 GCA_902768335.1 uncultured Erysipelotrichaceae bacterium | reverse complement strand
ATCAACCAAAAAGCAATGATGACAAAGTCATTGCATCAAGATTTTTGATACAAAGAAAAAGAAGATGCATTTTGTTGCATCCTCTTATTCATTTAACAAATTTATTTATCGAGAGCCGATTTAATTTTTACTGTTCTTCGACCGATGGAATGATATTCGATACCGTCCATATCTTGAAGTGAATAGAGGTTTCGACCATCGACTACAATTGGCTTACGAAGATTCTCTTTAAAGTCCTTTGCGGTCAATTCTCTGAATTCTTTTGCGTCGGTAAGAATTAAACAAATATCTGCACCCTTAAGGGCATCTTTTGCGTAATCGAAATAAGTTATATGAGTGTGTCTTGAAAAATATTTTTGGACCTTATCTTCTGCGAGTGGATCGTATAGTTGAATGAACGCGCCTTTATCAAGAAGGAATCTCATTACATATAGGGCTGGGGAATTGCTAATGTCTTCGGTTCCTGATTTAAATGAGGCGCCTAAAATAGCAATCTTCTTCGCAGATACAGAGCGATATCTTTCATAGATTTTGTCGATAAAATATTTAATTTGACAACTATTTGAATTCACTGTCGCTCTAAAGAGGTCGGAATTATAATAATCAATTTCATCCTTGTTTTCGGGATTCTTCGTAATTGAGAAAGGAAGGACTGGTCCGCCATAACCAAGCGAGGCATGAAGAAGCTCACCATTCACTCTTGGATCAAGGGCTAAACCATAAGAAATTGTATCGATATTTCCGGAATAAACATCCGCTAATCTAGCAAGTGAGTTAATAAATGAAACATGCATTCCAACATAAAGATTGTTAGACCATTTAATTAGTTCAGCATTTTCGGGAGAAGTAATAACAATAGTACTCTTCTTTGGAATAGATGAAGTAAGAATACTTTTAATTGCTCGGCCTGTTTCTGGAGAGTCGACACCAAAAATAATGCGTTTTGGTGAAACAACAGATTCAACTAAATTACCTTGAGCACCAAAAAATGGCATTGATATAACAGTGAATTTATAAGAAGAGTGTTCCTCGAGGTATACTTTGGTTTTACGATTGGTTCCAGGTGGAACAAATGAACGAATAAAGATAAAACAATCTTGAGTAGCGTTCTGTGCAATCAAATCTAATGCTTGATAGAACTTTGTAAGATTAAAAGTTCCATCTTCGTTGAAGGATGTATCAACGGCCACCGAAATATATTTACTCGGTCTAATTGCATCTTTGATGTTATATGTGAATCTAACGTAAGATTTTGTTTCTTTAATAAGATCTTGAACAAACGGTTCTTCATAAGGAGAAATACCATCTCTAAGCATTTCAATATTGTCCTTGTTATCGTCATAGGCAATAACATGATTAAAGTAAGAACCCAAAACGAGAGAGTCCACTAAACCGACATGACTCAAGCCGAGAACAGTAAAATCCATAGGATATTCTCCCATATCTATTATAGCCGTTATCTTATGATAATTACAAAAATAAATTAATCGCCGTAATCAGAACCACGCGATTTGTCTTCGTAAAAAAACTGTATTCTATCGGTTACGTCTTTAATTTCTCGGTAGACGCATTTATCAATTGGATAAAATGGATTTTCGAAATCATAAACAAATGAAACTAGCTTATTTTCAAGTGTTTGTCTTTCCATTTCTTTTAAAACATTATTGAAATCATTTGGATAAATTTCTTTGATTGACATTAATTGAGTATAGAAGGCAGGTTCGATATAAAATGTTTCGCCGTTTTTATAGCGAAATCCTTTAACAAATTTTGAGTCAAAAATCTCTTCTAAATGTGAAAATTCTTCGTAATTCACGGTTATTTTCCTCCTTCTACTATTTCTCGCTGGGATGCGCAGTGAAGATAAATATTATCTAAATCAATACGACATTTTCGAAATACTTTTTTGTATGCCTGTAGAGCTAGTTCAGGATCATTAGCCTCTTCGGACAGATGAGCTAGAATAATCTCTTTTGTTCGTTCACCAACAAGCTCACTCATATAAATTGCGCTTGCCTCATTTGAAAGGTGACCTTCATCTGACAAAATCCTTAATTTAAGAGATGCTGGTCGATTGGTTTGATGAAGTTTTTTTATGTTGTGATTTGATTCGATGATGAAATAATCAGAGTTTTTCATTTTTTCAAGCGTTGCTTCTGGAATCATCCCTGTATCAGTCAAGTAAGACAGCTTTTCATTTTTGTTTTCGATTACAAAACCAAGAGTACCTAGAGCATCATGAGATGCTTCAATAGGGGTTATTTTAAAATGATTTATCGAAAAAGTTTTAAAAGGTTTAATAACTGTGACATTAGTTCCTTTGTATGTACCTTTCGAACAATAGATAGGGAGAGGATCTAGAAGATTAACGCCTTTTGTATGATCGCTATGAGAATGGGTTAATAATAAAGCGTCGATATCTAATGGCTTCTTGCCGAGTCGAGCTAAACCTTTCTTAAGAGAAGTTAAGGTTATACCCATATCAATTAAAAGAAGGCGACCTTTGTCAGATATCAAGGTCGCGTTTCCTTTAGAGCCAGATTCGATAACGATTATTTTCATTAATCTCTATTGAAGTAATTAACTCTTTCGTTTTCCAAAGATCTAATTTGTTCTTCAGCATCTCGACTTGGAGAATCGAATTTACAAAAATCTTTTCTAAATAATAGAGGAACCTTCCCGGTTTTACCGGAACGGTTTTTAACAATTATAAGATTTACAATCTTTGTATCAGGACCACCATCTTTTGCGGCCACTTCTTGTTGTTTTTGTTGAACAGCCATATCTTGTTTTTCAAAGATGGAGGCTTTGCCATTTGGCTGAGCATCACCAATTTTGTTTTCATGTAGCATCAAAACAATATCAGCATCTTGTTCAATTGAACCAGATTCACGGAGGTCGCTTAATTGAGGTTCTCCACCACGGGATTCGACGTTACGATTAAGCTGAGCGACGCCTAAAACTGGAACTTCAAGTTCGAGCGCTAATTTCTTAAGGGTTTGTGAAATCATTTGAACTTCGAGTTGACGAGATTCGCTCTTTGTTTTTAAATTCGTGCTAACTAATCCAATATAGTCAACGACAATTAAACCTAAATCAGGGACTTCTTTCTTTAATTTACGACATTTAGCAGCTAAATCAGCAAGCTTAATACCGCTGGTATCATCGATATAGATTTTAATCTGCGATAAAGCGTCGCAGGATTGTTTGAGTTTTAAACGAACTTTATCGGTAATTCCGTAGCCGGAAAGCAAGGAATCAAATTGAACATTGGAATCTGCACTAACAAGACGTTTAAATAAAGTTTTTGCAGGCATTTCCAAACTGAAATATGCAACAGGATGTCCGAGTTTTGCGGCGTTAAATGCTAAATTTAGCGATAGAGCGGTCTTGCCAACACCTGGACGAGCAGCAAGGATAATCATCTCGCCTTTTTGGAAACCGTGAGTTAAAGAATTTAGGCGTGGAAACCCGGTTGGAGTTCCGGTAACTTTCGCATCATCGGTTGTAGCTTGGAGCGTCTCAAATTCTTTTGATAATTCACTTGTGATATTCTTCGAAGATTGGAAATCTGATGTTCTTCTTTGCTCTGTGACTGAATTTAAACGTTTTTCAGCATCTGATAAAAATTCACCGACGCTTGATATTTCAGTGGTGTAATATTCATCACTAATTTCGTTCATTAGCTTCAAAAATCTACGTAGTAAGGATTGATCTAAAACAATTTGGAGATAAACGTTGATGTTTTCGAATGTAATAATGGAGTCCGCTAAGTCAATCAAATATTCTGGAGCGCCAGAAACTTCTAACTGATTCGCATTGATAAGTTCATTTGTGATTGTTTGGCTATCGACAGGAATACCATTTCCATAAAGTCTTTGCATTGCAGCAAAAATAACGCGATGGTTTTCGTTCTCTTCGTAGAAGTCTTCCACATTAAGTTTATAGACATAATCCATAAGGATTGTATTAGAACGAAGCATCGCTCCTAAAACAGCCTTTTCGGCTTCGGTATTATGAGGCAGTTCTGCCCTTCGTTTTACATTCTTCTTTTCCATAATTATTTCTTCTCGCTAACGTGGACTGTAACGGTTCCAATGACACCTTTATATAACTCGATACGAAGTTTGGTGTAACCAAGTCTATCAACAGGTATCTTATCGACAAACTTCCTCTTATCGATTTCGATTGAATATTTGCTTTTGAGTTCTTGTTCGATTTGTTTAGTTGAAATAGAACCGAACATTCTTGAATCTGACCCACAGGCAGCTTCAAACTCAACAACGATATTCTCAAGCTTCTTTGCAACTTCTTGTGCTTTAAGGGTTAGTTGCCTAACTTCTTCAGCAGCGTCAGCTTGCTGTTGATTAAGAACTTCGACTGATTTTTGAGAATGCATAACCGCAAGACCATTTGGAATTAAATAATTAGCACCGTAACCATCTTTGACATTGACGATTTGATCCTTTTTACCAATACCTTTGACATCCTTTAATAAAATGACTTTCATATTATTTTTCTTGCGAGTTTCTCGCATCTCCTAAATATTCATTTAAAACATCTAATAATTTAGATTCAACTCGATCAATCGTGGAATTCTTAAATGTTGCAGCGGATTGGGTAAAATGACCACCGCCATTAAGTTTTTCGGCGAGCAATTGAACGTTAACCGAACCATCGCTTCGACACGAGATTCTAACTTCGTTAACATCGGTTTTGCCGATGACAAAGCAAGCGTTCACGCCGCGCATCTGCATACATTGATTACCAACTTTAGCAAGGGTAGCAGCTTCAATAACATCGTCTTCATCAGCAACGCAATAAACGATTCCATAATATGGAGTCTTTAAACTAGATATAATCTTCGTAATTAAGGTGTATTCTTCGAATTCATCTTTTAAGAAATCATCAGCAACAGAGTTGTCTGCACCAAATTCTTTAAGTATCATGGACGCTTCAAAGGTTCTAATACCACAAGTTTTAGATTTGAAATAATTGCTATCCATAAAGATACCAGAGAGCATAATAGTCGCGTATGACGACGGGATAACGATGCGCGGGTTAGCGCTGGCGTAACGTACGAATTCGGCGACAAGTTCGCATGATGAAGAAGCACTTGGCTCAATATGAGAGAAGACCGGAGATTCAACGAATTCCTCGCTTCTTCTATGATGGTCAATAACCATAACTTTGGATGCTTTTTCTAAAACCTTAGGAGCCATAGTCATACTTGGGCGATGGACGTCTACAACAATAACTAGAGTATTGTTTCTAACTTTATCTAAAGCATCACTTGGTGAAACCATTATCTTAGATAAATCTTCGCGAGAGAATGATGAAGTGACTGCTCCACGAGTTTTTCTCTCAGTAAGTTTTGGATCGTAAACGATTAAAGCTGGTTTAGCACAATGCTCGCATATGGACTTCATGCCTAAACATGCGCCGATAGCGTCCATGTCTGCCATGGTGTGACCCATGATAAGAACATTGCTCGAATTCTTAATAAGAGAAATAACTGAGTCAGCCATAACACGAACTTTAACTTTGTTACGATTTTCTTGAGCTTCGCTTTTACCACCAAAGAACATTAAATCTTGGCCGTATCTAGAGACGACGACTTGGTCACCTCCACGAGACATTGCAATTTCAATAGCGGAGTTCGCCATTTCATTTAGCTTAACAACATCAGGGAAGTCATGGGCAATACCAATAGAAAGAGTTGGTGGAGTATCTTCTTTTTCACCAATTTTATGAATTGTCTCTAGTAGAGAGAATTTATCTTCAATCATTTTTCGAAGCGATTCATAGTTACAAATCATAAAGTAACCATCACTACGATAACGACGAATCAAAACTTGATAATCACGTGCATATTCAAAAATGGCGTTTCTTACTTTTGAGATAACGTCGTTACTGTCGTCAGCGTTATCTGATAAATCAGAATAGTTATCAATCATAATCGTTCCGACAACGGTCGCTTGCTTACGAGAATAGGTATAGATTGTTTCGTACTCAGTGACATCTTTAAAGATGAATAGACCAGCGTCTGCTAGATATTTAACATCATAGTTACGGGTATTTATTTCAACTTTGGCAACTGTAGTCGATGGAGCACCAATTAAATCCTGCAGAGCAGGTTGCCATTCGATAATATTTAAATCGAGAATATCAATCTGTCTTTCTTTAAATAATTCGTTTACCCAAAGAACAACATTATTCTCATCAACGATGACTAAACCGATCATGCCAAAGTTATATGCTTCTTGAACATCTGCACCGATGAGCTCCGCGGCTTTCAAATCTGTTTTATGTCTGATGCGAGAGAATAAGATGACTTCAATCCAAAGGAAAAGAATGTCGACACCAACAATTGAAGCAACCGTAATGTAGATGGATGAAACCGTAATCTTATTAACGATATCAAAGAAGTTGTAGTAATAGACAACACCAAAACCAGCCACAGCGGCAAGTTCGAGGAGCATCAATATGAATACAATTATTTTGGTTCTTCGAAGGTGGTTTTTCATAAGTAATGGTATTATAAACCTATTCCCAACTAAAAATATAGTAATAAATAAAATTTATTGTTCGACATTTTATATATTTAATATGTGAATAAATACTAAAAAGTCCGCAAAACCTTAATATTTCGCGAACAAATGAAAAGGCTGCTAATGCAACAGCCATTTTTTAGAGAATAGTTAATTTATAAATTTCTCTTCTATGTCCGATCGTTATGACCATTATAATCAAACGATCATTTTTGATTTTAGTTATGACACGATAATCCCCGATTCTATACCTCCAATAACCTTTTTTATCCCCTGTTAATGCTTTTCCATATAGTCGTGGGTTTTCGCATCCTTCCAAATGCTTATCAAGCCAAACTAAAATCATTTTTTGAGTATACTTGTCCAATTTTTTCAATTCTTTTCTCGCTGATGAAATTAATTCAACGTGAAAAGTCATAAATCTAGCTCCTTCATAACTTCTTCTAGAGTATAAGTCTTAGGATTCTTCTTATATTCTTTTTCAGCCGCTTCCGCTAAAGCGATATCATATTCATCTTCTATTTTTTCAAAATAAGCTCTTTTTATCGCTTCACTTAAAGAGACTCCGTTGAGCTTAGCGTATGCATCAGCTAAACGTTTTTCTTCTTCTGTCATTCTAATAGAAACAACCATAATGTTCTCCTTCTGTAATACATTGTAATACAGCAAAGAGCAAAATTAAAGATTAAAAATGATTTTTTATAAACTATGCAATAAGTAATCGAATGACCTGTTCACAATCTTTTTTATTCATAATTTTTGGAACAGGATACCCTGGGTTTCCTTCTTTGAGAGCACGCTCCACCAAAGTTGGAATATCTTCTTCTTTGATAAAATCAAATTTTTCTGGAATATTCATTGCTTTGTTCATACGTTTGATTTCCGCAATAAATGCTTTGGCTTTTTCTTCAGCAGACATTTCTGGTTTGGTAATTTCTATGATATCTGCTAGCTTAGCTAATTTCTTATAAGCTTTACTTCCGTACCATTCCAAAACATAAGGAAGAATGACGGCATTGGCGAGTCCATGAGGTGTGCCATACATGCCACCTAAATTATGAGCAATCGCGTGAACGTATCCAACAAACGCTCTGGTGAATGCATTTCCAGCTAAATAAGATGCTTTTAACATATTATTTCTTGCTTCAATGTCACCACCATTTTGATAAGCTTTTTCTAAATTTTCATGAATCAATTTTGTAGCTTCTTCAGCATACCTAATTGTGGATTTCACATTACTTTTTCCAATATAAGCTTCGACTGCATGCGTTAAAGCATCCATTCCTGTCGTCGAAGTGATATGTGGAGGTAAGCCAACTGTAAGCATCGGATCTAACACAGCATATTTTGGTCTTAAGCACATATCCGCAATTGCGTTCTTTTCGTGAGTTTCTGGATTTGAAATGACCGCCGCTAAAGTTGTTTCTGAACCTGTCCCAGCAGTTGTTGGAACCGCGAAAAATGGAGGTAGTTTTTTGTGAATCTTTAGGTAACCTCTCATCTTGCGAATACTTTTTCGAGGCTTAACAACTCTTGCCCCAGCTGCTTTCGCGCAATCCATAGGTGAACCGCCACCAAATGCAATAATTGCCTCGCACTTATTTTGGAGATACATTTCCTTGCATGCTTCAACGTTTTGAATTGTAGGATTAGGTTGAACATCATCAAAGATGAAGCAATCAATTTTATAGACATTTAATTCTCGAATTAGAGGCGCTAAAAGATTTAACTTCATCAATCCCTTATCGGTGACAATAAGAACGCGTTTAATCTTTTGTTGTTCGATAAATCGAGGCAATTTTAAAACGGAATTCCTTCCTTCAAATAACTGGGGTTCTTTCCAATTCATGAAAGACATTCCTAGTTTTAAAACCTTTTGGTTAAATCTATACCAACATTTTTTTATTGCCCAACACATACTACCCATAATATAAACATATTTATTCAAAAATCCAATAGTATTACAATTTCAATTAATAGGTTGATATATGTTAGATTTTGGTCCATTTACTCTTTACACGAAGACTCCAAACGATATTCAATATGGAACTCTTTACACATTAGAAGTTGAACTGCCTATTTTATATTCGCCAAAAAGGACTATTCGCGTATATCTTCCGGAAGATTTTGACGAAACTAAAAAGTATCCACTTTTAGTGATGGCGGATGGACAAAATATTGTTGATAAGTACACCACCGCTTTCGGAGCATGGGATATTGATGTGCATGAGCACAATCTAATTAAAAAAGGGTTCAAATCCTTCATAGTGGTCGGAATCGACTCTCCAAAGAATCCGCTTCATCGAGCGCTAGAATATTCTTTTCCTTATATAAGAGGGGCAAAAGGTGGAGATGGGGATTTACTATATAAAACAAAATTGCAATTCGAATCTCATTTGCTCAATAAATATATCGGGGAAGAACTAATTCCATTAATAAAGAAATATTTCCCGGTTTCAGATAAAAAAGAAGACATTGGTGCCGGTGGGGCTTCGATGGGTGGGATTTTTGCTTTAACCCTTCCTGCCGCCTACCCTAAAACCTTTGGTTTCTCTTTGATTTTTTCTCCAGGTTTCTTCCTATATTCTTTAGAAGATATTAAAAACTATTTAGATAGCGTAATTCCTGGATTACAAAATAATAAATTATTCTTTTATTCAGGAAACATTGGTTTTGAATCTAAATTTTTAGAAAGCACAAAAGCGATCTATAACTATTTTATTGAACGTGGCTTTGAAACAAGCAAGGTCGTCATTAATCTAGATCTGAACGCCGAACACAACGAAGCATCTTGGTCTAAACATTTCGAAGAAGCGATCGAATTCTGGCAAAAATAAAAGAACTCTTTTGAGTTCCATTCATTAACGCTTTGCGACATTATAAGCACATTTTCAACTCTTTTTGGCATTTGCGTTATTCTCCCAGCCTTTCACAGTTTCTTGTTGTTCTTGCTCTATTTTATAAGGTTCTAATTCGGTGATCATTTTACGGCAGAACCTAAACTTTGCGCGTCGCAAATTAAAGACGCCTAAATTATTTATTCTTTCGATTAACTTATCCGCAAAGTTAACATCGCGAGCAAAAACCTCAAACTTGTTTCGCGTCTTTACATCGACATATTTATATTTGTTAATTGAAAACATAGTTTTATTTTACTATCTCCTATTTAGATTGTTTTTATTATATGATGTATGCGATGAATAGTCTATAAAAAAGTCATCCTTTAAGGATGACTTAATTTGTTAAGTGGAATTTAAAATCCGCTTTAATAATTGATAGTTAATTATCTATAGACAACTTTCATTCTCTTAATCCAGAGAGTACCATCTTCTCGACCATTACGATACTTATCAGGAACATAAACTTTTGCTTCCGCAGAAGTGAAACCTGTCCATACAACTTTAGACATTGCTTTATTTCCATCAAGTGGATCTTGTAAATTTCTATACGTTGTAAATGTTCCATTACTAGAAGATAATTCATCAATTCTGCCTGATTCATCCATCGCCAGATAGAATATAACTGCCTGGACTTTAGCAGGATCGAATTTTTCTATTTGGTCATCTTCAAGCCATTTTACATCGTAATATCCATGTGTTGGACTATATGCATTGAGTTTAAAGTAGCTCATCCAAGAAGATTGATATTGCACAAATTGATGTCTTTCAACAAACAACTCATTGTCTTTTCTTGTGCCTGGTTGTGGGGTGTGAGAATATATTCCTCCACCATCTGTTGCTCCAATTATCGAATAATATTTTTTCGCCTTTTTGCTATAAACAAATGTGTGATCATCATCGTCAGCAATATGATCACCATGACTAAATAATTCAGTTTCCGCTTCAACAAATTCAGCGACAAATTTATAAGAACCATCTTGAACAGTGGCGAATGTGTAGTCTAAGCTAGTGCTAATATATCCTTCGCTACCATTTAATCGCCAGCCCTTGAAACTAACAAATTTTTCTTCGGCAATATCATCTAATCTTAGAGCGTGAATGGTTACCGAAGTGCCATTAGCAATAACTGTGTATCTTGAGGAGACAAAAGTCTCGCTATTGATACTAACTTTACCTAAAGAAGAATCAGAACTCGTTACACTGACATAGGTTTTCGTACTTTCGCAACTAAAATAATATTTAACAGAATCGATTACCCATGTACTACTACTATAGAAATAGTCTTTGTTACCAATATAATAATAAGCACTACCTTCTCTACCAATGCCATTACCTGTGTCTACAACATAAGTGTAATCATATTCTTTTACAGAATAAATTTTATTTGTGGAATTTGTAAGAGAGTCCTTATCTAAATTAGCCATATCAAGATCGGCAAGATAATAAATATATAATGCATAGTCAGCCCTTAAACCTGTGCCACGCAAATAATGGCCAGTGACCTCCATTCTTGTAACACCTCTAAGTGGGGTTTCGTTGATTAAATAATCATCAATGCTTGTCATTTCTAAAGCAACACCCTCTTTAGTAGAAGGAGCTGATTTCGTTTTAAAAACGATATCATTACCAAGACCAGTTTTAAACGTACCTCTATACACATCTCCATCTTGCACAAAATTAGATTTATTTGATGCGTCGATAGTTAATGTGTAATCATCATCTGCACGAGATGGAACAATAAGTTCATTTGATCCCGCAAAAGCGATAATACCGGCGCACATTGATATAGTAACTGTAGAAATAATTAGAGTGAGTAAAGCTTTCTTTTTCATATTATTTACCTCACACACATTATATGCGTTACGTGTCACAAAAGTGCCACAAAGAAAAAGTCGCCCATTTGGACGACTTAATTTGCATTGATTTTAGCCCTAGACTTAGGACTTTTCATATGCTTCGACTAATGCTCGGTTGTTAGATAATTATTGTTGTCCAACAACAAGAGCGTTAACTTAGTCTTGGACAAATGGAAGTAAGGCCATATATCTAGCGTTTTTGATCGCTTTAGCGAGTTCGCGTTGATATTTAGCACATGTTCCTGTCGAATGACGGGAAGCAATTTTTCCATTTGGAGTAATGAACTTTTGAAGTAGTTCAACATCCTTATAATCAATATATGCGATTTTATTTTTGGTAAAATAGCATGATTTCTTATGAGGTCTAACTTTTTTGAATCCCATAATCAATTTCCTTTCTTAACTAGAATGGAAGGTCATCATCGGTGACATCGATTGCATCAAGATTCTTGCTTTCTTCAACTGGTGGTTGAATATCAGTAACATAACCTTGGCTAGCAGCGCTTTCATCCTTTTCTTTTGGTTCAAGGAATGTAACTTGGCTAGCAATGACTTCAATGACGCTACCTTTGGTTCCATCTTTTCTTTCGAATCTGCGTTGATGAATTCTTCCGTCAACGCCGACTAAACTACCTTTACGGCAGTATTTTGCGACATTATCAGCTTGTTTATCAAAGACAGTAACATCGATAAATGTTGTAGTTGGATTGCCTTCTGTATCCTTAAAGCCATCATTGACAGCTAAAGTAAAGGATGCAACAGCGGTATCATTAAGTGTTCTTCTTAATTCTGTGTCTTTTGTTAAGCGACCAGTAAGAACGATACGATTTAACATAATTTAAATTCCTCCAATATTAGTCTTTATCGGCAGTAATTAAATGGCGTACAACATTTGCATCAATTTTGGCTTTACGGCTGAACTCTTTAAGAGCAGCTTCGTCTGCTGTTACCTTAATAACAACATAGTAACCTTTGGTCATCTTATTGATTGGATAAGCAAAGTTACGTAAGCCCCATTCTTTGACATCAGTGACTTTCGCACCGTCTTTAGTAAGAATGGCGTGAAGTTTTTCGATTTCGGCCTTGCGGGCTTCTTCTTCGAGTCCGTCCTTCACGATGTACATGATTTCGTACTTTTTCATATAGGCACCTCCCTTTGGTCTTCTGGCTAATATTCTCTATTAGCAGAGAGAAACGCAATTTAATGCGTGTATGTATTATACATTAGGTAATGCGTGACGCAAAGACAAAAAAGAAAAAGATGGTAACAAGACCATCTCTTCCTTTTGGTATTTTTTAATATTTATCAACAAAGACTTTCGTGTCTTTGACAATACTATTTTCAGGATAAACGCCTCTCGCTCTAGTTAAAGGATAAACTTGAGTGTGCTTTCCAATGATCGTTCCTGGGTTAAGCACTGCGTTACAACCGCAGTCACCATAATCACCAACAAATGCTCCGATTTTTCTTAAACCAGTTTCATATTCTTTGTCGCCGTGGATAACAATGTTTTTGCCATCGCTCTTAAGGTTTGAGCACACAGTTCCCGCACCAGTATGAGCATGATAACCTAAGATTGAATCCCCAATGTAGTTATAATGTGGGCATTGAACCTTTTCGAGTAAAACACAATTTTTGAATTCGGATGAATTGCCGAGGACGCAATTATCGCCAACAATAACATTTCCACGGATAAACGCCCCTGGTCTAATCTCAGTTCCGTTACCGATGATTGCTGGTGGAATAATTGTCGCTGTTTTAGCGATTTTAACATCTTTACCAACAAGCACTCCTTCTTCCAAAAGAGTATAACCTTCAAGACCTGTCTGTAGGAGTTTTGCGGTGATTTCTTTGATTTTTGGCAAAATTTCCCAAGGATATTGTGCTTCGTCAAAATATGGCTTTAAGTAGCTGGGAACGTTTTCAAATAATTCTTTCGTTTTGATGTTGAGCTTATTCACAAACGTATCCTCTTTTCTTGATGACATCATAAATCTTTTTGATGTATTTATCGCATTCTTCTAATGTCGCACATTCCGCCATAATACGAACGACAGGTTCGGTACCGGATTGTCTTAATAGGACTCTGCCATTATCACCAATCTCTTTGTTGCATTCATCGTATTTAGCGCGAACTTGAGCATCGTCTAAAGTATCGGCTTTATTTGTAACGCGGACATTGACAGTCTTTTGTGGTAATAGCTTAACTGGTGCAACAAGTTTAGAAAGAGTTGTCTTACGTGCGACAACTTCTTCAGTCACCATTAAAGCAGTTAAAATGCCATCTCCTGTTGTCGCATATTTCTTAATGATGATGTGACCGGATTGCTCACCACCTAAAGAGAAATTATCCTTTTGCATTCTTTCGTAAACGAATCTATCACCAACTTTTGTTCTAACGAGATTGCAGCCAATTCCTTTTAGAGCTTTTTCTAAACCAGAATTAGACATGATGGTTGCAACAACTGTATTTCCTTCAAGTGAATTTTCTGATTTTAATTTATTAGCGAGCATATACATGATTTTGTCGCCATCCACTTCTTTGCCGTTTTCATCAACAGCAATGCAACGGTCGGTATCGCCATCGAAAGCAAAACCGAAATCAAGTTTATTGTCTTTAACATATTTGCAGAACTTCTCAATGTGAGTTGATCCAGCATCTAAATTTATATTTAGGCCATTTGGAGTGTTATTTACAACATATGTTTGTGCACCTAAAGCGTCAAACACTGATTTTGCAATCATCCATGATGCACCATTCGCGCAGTCTAAACCGATCTTGAAATCTTTTAATGAGTGTTGAACTAATGAAATTAGATAAGCGATGTATCTATTTCTTCCACTGGAATAATCAACAACAACGCCGATGTTATCTCTAGAAGCAAATGGTAAATCATCTCCTTCAACACCAAGTTTCTTTAAATCACCATCGATATAAGCTTCGATTAAAACAGCAACAGAATCTTCGAGTTTTTCACCATTATAATTAATAACTTTAATTCCATTATCATAGAAAGGGTTATGTGATGCGGTAATCATAATTCCGCAATCAAAAGCATCCATTCTTGTGATATATGAGACGCTTGGAGTAGTTGTAACGTGAAGCAAATAAACATCAGCACCGCTTGCTGCTAATCCAGCTGCAACAGCGTATTCAAGCATGTAACTTGATCTTCTGGTGTCTTTACCAACAACAACTTTTGGTCTATAACCTGGTTTTTGAAGAGAATATTTTGGATTAGAAAAGAACCAACCAAGGAATCTACCAATCTTATAAGCGTGATCAGCGGTTAAAGTCTTATTAACTTCTCCCCTAAAACCATCTGTACCAAAATATTTGGTTTTAACATCTTCTCCAATGCTAGGCACCAAATTCTTTCCACGATGAATAACGACGCTGTCGTGAAGTAACTCATCTGTGGAAATTTTAAACAAACTACAAAATTCAACAATCTTATCAATTTGAGGAAGCGATTCATCACTTTCCCATTTTGAAATAGACTGACGTGACACATTAAGCATAGTGGCAAGCTTTTCTTGCGAAACACCATTGGCTATTCTTAAATGTGTGATTTTCTCACCAATAGTCATAATTAGTCTCCTTTTTTAGGTAGCAACAAATATAAATAAAGAACCTGCATATGTCAACAAAAAATGATGTTAACTTTTATTTACATGCACGATATTTTTGAGAGGAAAATAAAAGGCACCATAGGTGCCATGTAAATTTGAATTAATCTTCCATGTCGCGCCTTGTCTTGTCAAGTGACTCTCTAACCATGGATGAGACCGAACGTTTTTTACGAGGTTGTTTGCCCTCTATACCACGTAAGAGATTTTGTGTTTTCTTAGAGACTTCGCTTTGTTCTTCAGAAGCTTTTTTGCGTTCTTTTTCGTCTTGTGGATTGATTGTAATTTGTTGATATGGAATTTGTACATCGTGTCGCTTAAACAATAAATAGAATTCACGGTTTAAATCACGTGTGACTTGGAATCTGTTATCTTCAGAGGCGAACGCAAGAACTAATAAATTAATTGAGCTTTGTCCGATACTATCAATGCCTTTGTAATAAGGACCATCAACAATGTTAGGAATCTTTGCGGGAAGTTTTTCGCATTCTTTAACAATAAGTGCTTCAACCCTTTCGACATCTTCATTATATGAAATAGATAAAGTAATTGGGCAAACACTACGAAGCCTAGACATATTAACAACTGTTGTAATCGAACTATTCGTAATTGATTTAATGTTCCCGCCAAAATCTTCTAATTTAGTTGTCTTTAAACCGACCTCAACAACCTTTCCTCTAAAACCGTCGATAATAACCATATCGCCAGAGGCAAAATAATCATCAAAGACAATAAATAAACCTGAAACAACGTCTTGGATAAGTGATTGACATCCTAAACCAACAATTAAAGTGATGACACCAACGCCAGCGACAATACCGGCAACATCGACGCCCCACGCCACTAAAACAAAAGCGATAGCAGCAATGATAGCGATATATTTGACCAAAGAGCGAACTAAAGAAGAAATAGTTTTTGCTTTTCTAGAACCGTTATCAAATAAGTGAGTAATAAAGCCAGAAACAAAAATGACTAAGAAGGTTAAGAAAATGATGATCGCGGTTAAGATCCATGCGCTGACATTATTAGCCATTGCGATGCCCATTCTAACCCAACCATTAGGAACATTTTCACCATAAACTAAGTCACAAATTTCTTTTGGTAAATAGGTTCTTAAATCCATTGCTACAACAAATGCAAAAATGGATAAAACTGCGAGAATTGCGGCGATAATGAAGCCAACCTTGCCAGAAAATGATTTTCTAGTCCACCAGTTTTTTCTCTTTTCTTCCATAGTTAATTCTCCTTTATTTTGCAATAAATTCGTTCGTGTAAATTGTCTTGTAATAATCTAACGAGTTAGTGAATACGATATAAGCTTTGCATCTATCTCCACTGACGACAGGAGAATATTCTCCTTTATAATCATTACTTTCAACAATCTCTTCTTTGATTACGTTTTCACCATTGATGTCCAGGTTGAAAACTGTTTTATATTTCTGAACATTTTTTAAAGTGAATGAATATGTTAGTGTTTCACCCTCAACATTAATTAGCGCATTGCTCACAGTCGGGGGATTTGGCACAAAAATATTGCTGAGCACACTTCCACCAGCGATTGCGGTTGCCGTGAATGCAAGGGAAATACCAACGATTGTTATTGCTCGACCAACTTTTTTACCTTTTGAATAATTGGTTCCCATCTGTCTTTGATAGATTGGGTCTACATTTAATTCATCACTTGTGGCAATATTGTTGGTCGCAACTGAAAAAGTTATGTTTGCATTATTAATATTTAAATTATTAAATTCGCCATCCATAACTTTCTCAAATTGTTATTTGTTTTGATCTCTCATACAAGGGAAGAGAATAACTTCTCTAACCGATTGTTGATTTGTCATAAGCATCACTAAGCGGTCGATGCCGATACCGATTCCACCACAAGGTGGCATACCGTATTCGAGAGCTTCAAGGAAATCTTCGTCCATTTCCGAAGCTTCTTCATCACCAAGTTTTTTAGCTTCGAGTTGTTTTTCAAATCTTTCTTTTTGATCGATTGGATCGTTAAGTTCGGTATAAGCGTTACCATATTCAACTCCACCGATAAATAATTCAAATCTTTCGGTGAATCTTGGATCATCTTTATATTTCTTCGTTAATGGAGAAACTTCGATTGGATAACGATAGACAAATGTTGGTTCTTGTAAATATGGGTCGCACTTCTCATCAAAGAACGCATTGATGATATGGCCAACAGAAGTGTAATGTTTTTCAAGTTTGACTCCATGCTCTTTAGCGAGTTTAACGGCTTCTTCGAAGGAAACATCCTTAGAGAAATCAACACCAGTTGCTTCTTTAACAACTTCTACCATCGATTTCCATCCAAAAGGTTTTCCTAAATCTAAAGTTTTATCTCCATATGGAATTGTGGTTGAACCAACAACTTTTAATGCAACTTCTCTAAAGAGATTTTCGCAGAAGTGTCTCATGTCTTGGAGATCACCGTATGCTTGATATAACTCAATTGTAGTGAATTCCGGATTATGTTTAGTGTCCATTCCTTCATTACGGAAAAGACGACCGATTTCATAAACCTTTTCCATTCCACCAACGATGCACTTCTTTAAATTAATTTCAGTTGCAATTCTTAAATAAAAATCTTTATTAAGAGCGTTATGATGGGTAATGAAAGGACGAGCGGATGCTCCACCAAGGATTGGTGAGAGAATAGAAGTCTCAACTTCGGTGAACCCTAAACTATCACAATAATGTTGAATGGCACGAATGACCTTTGGTCTTGCCTGTGCAATCTTCATCGATTCATCATTCATGATTAAATCCACATAACGATGACGATATCTTTCTTCAACATCAGTTAAACCATGGAATTTTTCAGGAAGTGGTCTAAGCGATTTTGTTAAATGAGTATATTTCTCAACTCGAATTGTTAGTTCGCCTGTTCTAGTGAGCATAACTCGGCCATAAACACCGACGATATCACCAATATCTGCTAATTTAAAAACGTTATATGCTTCTTCGCCAACGACATCGATACCGACATAACATTGGATACGTCCAGAAACATCTTTGATATTCATGAACGAAGCTTTACCCATCTTACGTAACGCCATGATTCTTCCAGCAACGGTTACATAGACTGGTTTTGCTTCTAATTCTTCATTAGTTTTTCCTTCGCATTTTTTGCGAACATCTTGGATTAAATCACTACGTTCAAATTTATGTCCATAGGGATCAATTCCTAATTCTTCATATCGAGGGAGTTTATCTCTTCTTGCCCTCTCTTGATCTGTTAACTTTTGTTCCATATTAAAAACCTCGGTTAGAGTTTACTATAAAAAAGACCATTATACAATAATGCGTTGTTTATGAATCAATCTATATAAATTATCGTATGAAGTGATCAATATTTAATATTGAGAGCAAAATTATTTGTTGATTTGATCTAAAATTCTATGCAAAGATTCCTTGGTCGTAAGTGACTGAGCAAGCATATTTTTGTATGGTTTCATTCCAGGAAATCCATCAAGAAATTTTGGGGATATGCCTCTTAACAAGCTCATCGCTCGATATTCACCTTTTTCATTGATGAGCATATCGGTAAATTGTTTTAGATATTCGATATTTTCAACAAGTGAAGCGTTAGGTAATCTTTCTCCAGTTTTATAGAAATGATCAATTTGTTTTACGAGTGTAGGATTACCAACACCACCACGAGCGACCATAACAGCGTCTGCTCCAGTGATGTTTAAGGCATTAATTGCATCATCAAGAGAATAGATATCTCCACTGACAAATAATGGAATAGACATCTTTTTTCTTAAATCATTTAATAACTCATAACGAGGTTTTCCGGAATATAGTTGAGCGGTAGTTCTAGCATGTATTCCTATGGCTTTAACACCAGCATTTTCTAATGCTTTGATATTGTCTAAAAAATTGATGGTTTCATCAGACCATCCAAGACGGATTTTTGCAGTTACAGGTTTGCTAGTTGAAGTGCATATTTTAGTAAACATATCCTGAAGTTTTGCGGGATTTTTTAATAAAACAGAACCAGAGCCAGCTTTTGTAACTTTTGGGACTGGACAGCCTAAATTTATATCAAAAATATCGAAATTTTGATTCTCTTTTTCAACTATTTTCATTGCCTTAATTATCGTTTCCGCATCATTACCAAAAAGTTGGATTGCAACAGGTCTTTCGATGTTGCTAGTTTTAATGTAATCAAGAGTCTTTTTGTTTTCATAGATTAGCCCACAATCAGAGACCATTTCGGTGACAGTTAAAGCAACACCAAACGGTTTCATGAAATCTCGATACGCTAAAGAAGTGACTCCTGCCATTGGCGCAAGAATCACTTTTCCTTCAATTTCAATATTTCCAATCTTAAACATAAATGAAAGGGGAGACATCACTCCCCTATTTAACTATTCTTTTTTAACTGCTTTTCTAGCAGGAGCTTTCTTTGGAGCTGGTTTATCTTCTTTTTTAACTTCTTTTACCTTTTCTTTAGAAACTTCCGCAGGTTTAAGAGTTCTATTCTTTAAAAGAGTATCGATTTCTTCTGCAGTAATAGTTTCTTTTTCAAGCAATGTTTCCGCAATTAAAATTACATCATCTTTATTTTCGGTGATTATCTTAATAGCGGTCTTATGTGCTTCGTCGATAATCTTACGAACTTCAGTATCAATTTCAAAAGCTATTTGAGTTGAGAAGTTCTTTTGGGTTGAAGTGTAATCTCTTCCAAGGAAGACCGAACCTGTATCTCTTTCATATTGGATAGGTCCAAGTGAAGACATACCATACTCGGTAACCATAGATCTAGCGATTCTAGTCGCGACTTCAATATCGTTAGATGCACCTGTAGAAACATCCTTGAAGAAAATTTCTTCAGATGAGCGACCACCAAGGTAGCCAACAATGCGTGCTTCAAGTTCAGATTTTGAAAGCAAGAATCTATCATCTTCTGGAGTCATTAAAACGTGACCACCAGTACGGCCTCTCGGAATAATTGTAATCTTTTGAACTTTATCAGAGTTCTTAAGCTTAAGACCAATGATAGCGTGTCCAGCTTCGTGATATGCGATTTGTTTGCGTTCATTTGCGTTCAAGCCTTTACTAGATTTAGCAGGTCCGGCAATTCTTCTATCGATAGCTTCATCAATATCTTCGATAGTGATCATTGGTTTATTTCTACGAACCGCAAGAATAGCGGCTTCGTTTAAGATATTTTCAATATCTGCACCAGAGAAACCAACGGTGCGTTTAGCAAGGTTTTCAAAACTAACTTTTGGATCAATTAGTTTTCCACGAGCGTGTACTTTGAAAATTGCTTCACGGCCTTTTTTGTCTGGTAAGTTAACTGTGATGGTTCTATCAAAACGTCCGGCACGAAGTAAAGCTGGGTCAAGAACGTCATCGCGGTTAGTTGCAGCAATGACGATAATTCCGGAGTTATCTTCGAAACCATCCATTTCAACAAGTAATTGGTTGAGTGTTTGTTCACGTTCATCGTTTCCACCGCCCAAGCCAGCGCCTCTTTGACGACCTACAGCATCGATTTCATCGATAAAGATCAAACATGGGGCAGCCTGTTTAGCTTTCCTAAACATGTCACGGACACGACCCGCACCAACACCAACGAACATTTCAACGAAATCAGAACCGGAAATTGAGAAGAATGGAACTCCTGCTTCTCCGGCAACTGCTTTTGCTAATAAGGTTTTACCAGTACCTGGATTACCAACAAGAAGAATACCTTTTGGTAATTTAGCACCGTATTTAGAGAATTTTTGAGGTTCTTTTAAATATTGAACGATTTCTTGCATCTCGGCTTTTTCTTCATCGCAACCTGCGACATCGCTAAAGCGAACTTTGCTAGAATCAACTCTTCTAGCACGTGAATTATTGAAATCAAGCGCTCTATTATTTGCGCCATTAACGGACGAAGAAAGACGAGAGAATAAGAAGATAGCAATTAAGATAGTGACACCAACTGTAATAATTGTTGGTCCCCAAGCATCCCACCAAGACACTTCAAAGGCATAGTGATATTCAAGGTGAGCACCAGCGAGGCCATCATTTTTAATTTCGTCACGGAAAATAACTTCATAACCACCTTCATGGACATTGCCATCCACATCAGTAAAAGTGTGATAGAAAATATTTGGAGAAAGTGAAACAGAATAAGCAACGTTTGCTTGAGTATCCACTTTTGTACCTGCAAATTTAACTTCAACTACAACTTCCTTATCGTAAACTTCGACAGTGCTAACGTTTGTATCGGCGAGTTTTAACTGAATCTCGTTTTCATAAATTTTAGTAACTCTTTTAGAGTTTATATTTGTTATTAAAATAGCAAAGCCTGCAATAATTGCAGCTAAAAGAATATATGGAAGAATTAAACTCAATATACTCCTTCTTGGTCTTTCGTTTTCGTTCATAAAGGGCCTCTTTTCTTATAAATGATGACTAAGTCAAAATTATAGTGTTGTTAAAATAATATCAAAACTAAATCTTTTGTAAAACATTATGTTTCACAATTTTGGATTTGCAAATTTAATGACAAACTTTGATTTATGATTATCGACAAATTTTACTCTATATCTAGGAATGTAAATTAATTTACCTTCTTTGTTATAAATGCCTGGCCATGACTGACGTAAATAATGGGGAAGTTTCCAATCGATAAACAACCGACGAACTTCCTTAAAATAATCTTTGATTAAGTACTTATCATTTTTATCAACAGGTCTAACTATTAATGGGTAATCAGATTCATTGATATTCCTATCATCTGCACCTAACGAAAAATCAATTAAAAACAAATCGTTATCAACAACATTATCTTTGTTTTCAATCTTTATTGAATAATTTAAAATGCGATTTTTGTTCAACAAAATAACAAGGTCTTGATCACGAGTTAAAACAAGATCGTTGCATAACATAATTTCAATATATGATTTTTTCGAAAGTAATGCTTTTCTAATTTCGTTAATAAAAGATTCTGACAAATTTAAATGGTAACCAAAACTATGGATATATTCTGAGATAATCGATACAAGTTCTTTGTTGCTTTTTATAAGGAAATCTTTGAGCGAATACACGTTACTGGTATCAATTTCAGAAGTTTCAAAAACGCTAATCTCATCAATGATTTTTTGTCGTTCTTCTCTGCTCATTTTTTCAACAATTTCATGTCTTATTTTGTTACGAGCGTAAACATTAGATAAGTTAGAAATATCAATTGAAAATGGAACGTTATTCTCTTTATCATAAGCTAACAAATCGGCTTTAGAATAGCCTAATAGAGGACGGATAATATCAACATCAAAAATACGTGTTTTACCCGCAATTCCCGGTTTTTTTACATATCCACCACGTTGCTTTTGCATCAAATATGTTTCTATTAAATCGTCTTGTTGATGGGCCACTAAAACTGCAACACAATCATGCTTTTTGCATACGTCTTTAAAGAACGAATATCTAATCTCTCTAGCCCAATTTTGGAAATTGCCTGTGCACTTTAATTCTTTTGTGTCTAAAACTTCTATTTTTACACTATGTTCTTGGCAATAATTTCTTAATGATTGCTCTTCAAAATTAGAAACGTCTCTCTTGTGATAATTAACATGTGCGACAACCACATCGTAATGCTCTTTCAAAAGCATATCTAAAAGCGCCATGGAGTCAGGACCATAAGAACAGGCAACAACATATCTTTTGTTTTTATCTAGCGCGATCATTATATTTCCTCGTACATACTTTTAGCTTTTTCTTCTGTTGCATTTGGAAGAATCAAAAGCACTTTATAGCTTTTATTGATTTTAGACAAAGTGATTAAATCGTTAACGCTCACTTCACTTGATGCTTTGGCGACTTTTCCATTAAGTAAAACATTTCCTTTTTCGATTTGTTCTTTGGCAAGGGTTCTTCTTTTAATAATTCGACTGACTTTTAAATATTTATCTAATCTCATTTTTATCTGGCTCTTTTATTATATAAAACATCAATACATTCGATAATTGTTTCTAAATCTTTCATCCAATTATCAATTTTCTTTAATCTAATTTTTAATACTTTCTTAAGATAACTTACTTGGATTTTATCTAAATATGGAGCAAGCACCTCAAAAAGCTGCTGACCTATTCCGTTTAAATCGGTAAATTTCTTAGAAAGAATAATTTCAATAACTTCTGGATATTCCTTGATGTCTGAAAATTCATCATGTCCGATAAGAATATCGATTCTTCGCTTATTAATAAGCGTGCTAACTTCTTCAGGAATTCGACCATAAATATCTCTAATTTTTGCGCGAACCGCTTTAAGTTCCTTTTCGTTCTTCGCGTTTTCTATATCTTGATATATTTCAATTTTATCCTGGCTTCTAACGTAACTTTCAGGAACATAAGCTTCAATATTGAACATTTTAACTGGTTTAGGAGGTTCGATTTTAACGCCCGTCTTCTTTTCTTCGATGACTTCATTTAACAATTTGAGATAAAGTTCAAGACCAATCGAATCAATAAAGCCTGCTTGTTCTGGCCCCAATATATCTCCTGCTCCACGAATCATTAAATCGCGCTGAGCAATTTTATATCCGCTACCGAGTTCAGCAAAATCTTGAATCGCTTGTAATCTTTTTACAGCGTTCTTATTCATGTTCTTTTGTGGACGGTAGAACAAATATGCATATGCAATTCTTCCACCTCTGCCAACCCTACCTTTAATTTGGTAGAGTTGAGATAATCCAAATCTGTCAGCATCTTCAACAATAATTAAATTAGCGTTAGGAATATCAATGCCATTCTCAACAATGGATGTTGCTACAAGAATGTCTATCTCTCCAGCATAAAATCTCATCATTACATCTTCAGTTTCTTCTTTATCGAGCTTTCCATGGACAACGCCAACAGAAGCAGAAGGCACCATTCGCTGAATATCTCGCGCTACATGATCGATTGAATCAACGACATTGTGAATGTAAAAAACTTGTCCTTTTCTAGATAGTTCTCTTTCGATTAATTCACGAGCGACTTCTTTTGAAAAAGGAGCAACATATGTCTGAATTGCGGATTTATTTGTAGGTGGAGTAGTAATTTGTGATACAGGTCTAACACCGATTAAAGATAGTTGCAGAGTCCTTGGAATAGGCGTCGCTGAAAGTGATAAAACATCGACGTCAGTTCTAAGTTCTTTTATCTTCTCTTTTTGTTCAACTCCGAATCTTTGTTCTTCATCAACAACAAGCAATCCTAAATCATTAAAAACATAATCTTTCGATAATAAACGGTGCGTTCCAATAACAAGATGAATCTTCCCAGATTTAATATCCTTAATATATTCTTTTTGCTTCTTTTCACTTACTAAGCGAGAGATGATAGCGATATTAACTCCATAGTTTTGAAAGCGTTCTAGAGCAAGTTCATAATGTTGTCTAGCTAACAAAGTTGTTGGACAAAGTATCGCGGCCTGTTTGTGAGATAAGATTGCTTTAAATATTGCTCTGAAAGCAACTTCAGTTTTGCCAAAGCCGACATCACCGCAAAGCAATCTATCCATAACTCGATCAGATTCCATATCTTTTTTGATGTCATCAAGCGCTGTTTTTTGGTCTTCGGTTAATTCATAAGCAAATTCGCTTTCAAAAGCTTCCTGAATCTCGTCATCTTTTTGGAAGGCAAAGCCTTTAATCTGAGCCCTTTCAGAATAAAGTTGATATAAACGATCTGCTAAATCATTAACTCTTTCTTTGATTTTAGCTTTTCGTTTTTCCCACTCTTTGGAATTAAGGCTAGATAACTTAGGCTCAGCCCCTTCTCTACCACAATATTTTCTAATTAGTCTAAATTGTGTTAATGGAACATAAAGGGTTGAAGTTCCCGCGTACTGAATATGAATAAAATCAGTATGAACGCCACCTGTTTCGGTCGTTTCGATATTGATAAATTTTCCAATTCCATAATATTCGTGAACAACATAGTCTCCGGGTTGAAGATCTTCGTAGCTTTTAATAATTGTTCCTTCTTTGAATCGATTTAAAAAACGAGATGATCTATTTTGAAAGCCGAAAAGCTCTTTTGACGAAATGAAAACAATCTTTTCGTTAGTGAGTTCAAAACCATCTTCTAACGAATACATCACAATTCCTATTTTTTTAGATGGAATGTTTAAATTGTCTAAAATTTCAAAATCTTGTTTTTCTTCTTTAAGAAGATTGCTAACTAAATCGAATTGTTGTTTATTTGCTAAAGCAAGGATGACTTTATCGTAATGCGGCAAGTAGCTATCAATTACCAATTTCAAATTTGAGACATTAGCTTTTGAAAAAACCACTGGCGCAGTTTTAAATGAAATATCATCATCACTTTCTTTAAATTGATTACCATATAAAACGCAGCTTGATTGTTTGATGGATTTATCAACTTTAGAATATAGTTCCAAGTGTGTGATAATTCTTCCGTTTTCTGATTGCTCAAATAAGTATTTTTGAGCTTCTTTGTTATTAAATTCAACCGTCGCATTGAATTGTTTTCTATTACAAATAAAGGTGATATTAGGACAAAAATAATCGACGATTGAAGCCGTTTCTTTTTTAATGAATCTAAAATATTTATATTGTTTTGGCGTAAAGGCGCGTGATTGAATCGTTTCAAAATCTAGTTCGCTATTCTGTTTTAAAAGAATTTGCTTATCTTCATCCAGGTGTTCTGAGTCACGATGGACTTGAGCGCCTAAATTAATTTTAAAATCATCGATTTCTTCATCAGTGAATAGACAATCGTTTGCAGGAGGAAAAACAATCTCATCGATTTGATGAATGCTTTTTTGAGTAGCTACATCAAAGGTTGCAATTGATTCAACACTATCACCAAAAAATTCGATTCTAATTGGTTTGTCGCTTGAAACTGGATAGACATCTAAAATATCGCCTCTAGATGCGAATTGAAGCGTTTGGTCAATTTTATTAACTTGTGAATAACCCGCTTTAACTAATTGGGTTTTAAATTCACCAAGATGAATTGTGTCGCCAACATGGATTTCAAATGTTGATTTTTTAAATTCATATGGATCAGGCAAGGCGGTTAGTAGTGCGCTTGTATGAGTGACAACAATTCCTTTTTTTAAATACAAACATCGATTAAGAACATAAAGGCGCTGAGCCAATAATTCTTTTGAAGCGGTTAGTAAATCGTTACGCAATAAGTCATCAACTGGAAAGAACAAAACGTTTTCTTCTCCAATGAGCGAAGCGATGAAATCAGCGATTTTTTGAGCACCATAAAGATTGTTCGCTACAAGCAAATATTTATCTGGTTTTTTGTGAAAAATCCCCGCAAAAAGCAAAGATATTCCAATTGTATCGTCAACGACAAAATGCCCTCTTTTACGAAGGAGGGAGGTGGCGGCTTCACTATTTGCGATTAGATTTAATAATTCATCTTTCAGACATTATCACCACCATTATATTTGCTCATTGCGTTTTGGAAATCATGATTGAGATATTCTTTTAGAGCTTTGGCTGCTTTTTCAATTGCGGAATCGATTTTTAGTTTTTCTTCCTTAGTTGGTTTTCCGAGAACATAGTCAATCGCATTATATTCGGGCTCGCCAATTCCAATTCTGATTCTTTTGATTTTTTGCGAACCTAGACATTCAATAATGTTTTGAATTCCTTTTTGTCCACCGCTTGAACCTTCAAGTCTTAATCTGATTTCACCAGGTTTGATTGCCATATCGTCATAAATAACAACAATGTTTTCTAAATCAATTTTGAAGAAGTGAACGATCTTTTGAACCGCTGTTCCAGAAAGATTCATGTAGGTGAGTGGTTTAAATAAGATGATATCCTCATCATCAAGTTTGAACTTTGCGTAAGTTCCATCGAAATCATTTTTGTTAAATTCGACTCCGATTTCATCGGCAAAAGAATCGATTACTTTAAAACCGCAATTGTGACGAGTATTCTCGTATTCTTTTCCTGGATTTCCAAGCCCAACAATAAGTCTCATGTCGTTAATTATAAATTAACCAAAATGTCTTTACTATAAAAATAAAAAAATAATTATTTCCAAACTTTGTTTTATCTCTAATTATGCTAAAATACCGATTATGAACAAAAAAGCAAAAACAGTTTTACGAGATGGCGCGGTCGGTATGGGCATCGGAACCGCAATAATTATTCCAGGGATATCAGGAGGTACAATTGCCCTTATTACTGGAGCGTTTAAAGAAATTGTTAATGCTGTTGATGATTTATTTACAAAACGTTTCTGGAAGAACCTTTTGATTCTTTTACCATTTGGTATTGGAGCTATTCTCGCAGTTGCAGGCTTACTATTCCCAATCAAACTGGCTTTTGAAAACTGCATGTTAGCTTTAACAATTTTGTTCGCAGCATTTATGCTTGGCTCACTACCAAGTCTTTATGATGCATCAATAAAAGGTAAGAAACTTAATGCGGCAAATATCATTGGTTTGATTGTTGGTTTGCTTGTCGTGGTTGGTTTTGGTGTTTTATCAATTGGTATCAATCTTGATAAACAAGTGCAAGGCATGTTTGCTGATAATCCTATTTATTTATATCCGATCATCTTTGGTATCGGAATGATCTCGTCCATGGGTTTAATTGTTCCAGGATTTTCTGGATCAATGTTATTGATGGTGCTTGGCTTTTACGACAAAATTCTTGCTTTAGTTCTACAAGTTCCTGAACAGCCTGGTTTGTCTATTCTTAGACTCGCAGTATTCGCGGTCGGAGTGGCGATTGGTTTTGTCTTCTTCTCAAAATTAATGAAATACATGTTTGAAAAACATGAAGAAACCACCAATTGTGTTGTCTTAGGATTTCTAGTTGGATCAATCGTTGCTATTTTCATTAATAGTAATATGTTTAATTATTTCGCTGAGACTGGCGTTACATTATTAGATGTGATTTTATCACCTATTTTTGCTGTTATCGGTCTTGCTGCTTCCATTGCAATTTATCTATATATGAGAAAGCATCCGGAAGTAAAAGAAGAAAATGCCTAGAACCCCTCTTCAATTTCAACAAATGAAAGATGAGAGAAAACTCTCTATTTTAGAAAGTGCTCTTCCTCTTTTTGCGACCAATGGCAAAGACGGCGTTTCGATTGATATGATTTGTCAAAAGGCGAAATGCTCACACGGGCTCGCTTATCATTATTTTAAAAATAGTGAACAAATTTATTTGGAGCTATTATCATCAAATACATATAAAAATCTATTCTCAAAACTTGATGTATTTGATTTTACAAAAGAAGCATATTCTCAACTTGTTGAGTTGGTTAGAAAATTCGTAGATTTAGCAAATGAATCAAAAACAACTATTTCGTTCGCTTTAATCATCTTGGCAAACGACGGAAAATTGTCTCTTCGTTCCAAAATCATAAAATTAATCTCACAAGGCCAAAACGAAGGAACGATCACCGGTGGGTCTCCAAGTGATATAACCTCGACATTGTTACTATTCTTTAAAGGTTTGTACCTAACAAAATTAAATGAAAAGTACCCTACTATTAAGGTGCCTTCAATCGACAATATAATTAAGATTTTTAAACGTTAAAATTCGTCGTTATATTTTTTAACTTTAGCGTAAATATTCTTTAAGCTTGGATACATAGGCATGTATACATTCTCGAAAAGATATTTATATCTTTTAGTGTTCTCTGGATTCGGTAAGAATTCATCAGTTTGATGAACCATTTCTTTAACAGCACAATGGACACAATTAAATTCTCCGGCCGCAACAAATCCAGCAATTGCACATCCTAAAGATGAGCATTCAAATGTTTGAATTCTAGAAACAGGTAAACCAAATATATCGGCGGTAATCTGACAGATTGCGTCAGATTGGGAACCACCGCCAGATATTCTAATTTTATCAATTTTGTGATGGAGTCTTTTCTTTTCGAAGAGTTCGAGACCTTCTTTTAAACAATAGGCGATACCTTCTATAATTGCGCGGTATACATGCATCTTTGTGTGCGTATCGCTAAAACCAATGATAGCACCTTTAGCGAGAGGTCTTCTTAGACCTGGCCCCCAATAAGGTTGAAGCACCAAGCCATCGCTTCCAGGTGGAATATCTAGCATTGCTTTGTTTAATTTTTCGATTTCGTCTTTTTCGTCGAGAAGTTTTTCGACTTCTTGTGTTCCAAATTGTTTAGCGAACCAATTTAACATCCAATATCCACGATATACTTGAACATCAAGGTTATAATAACCTTTTACAATTGCAGGATATGAAGGTAAAAATGGTTCTGCATCTTTATATTTATTAATAGGGATTTCAATCGTAGAGGCTGTTCCATAACTAATCGCGGCAGTTCTATCATCAACAACGCCTAAGCCTAATGTTTCGGCAGATTTGTCTGAACCACCTGAGAACATCTTCATTCCAACCGGTAATCCTGTTAAACGACTTGCTTCTTCGGTTATTTCACCAAGAACTTCACCTACAGGAACAAGTTTGCAGAGGCGTTTTGCATCCACTCCAAATATTTGGCCTTTAATATGCTTATCAGGATTTTTGTACCAAACACCTTTCTTAAAATTAATAGGGAGATGCCCAGCTTGTGAACATGGTGAATCAACATAATCGCCAACTAATTTCATAGTGATAAAAGTTGAGATCATCATGAACTTATCAGTCTTCTGCCAAATCTCTGGTTCATTCTCTTTAATCCACTGTGCCATAGAACGCTTTAAATTGAGTTCAATAGTTGGCTTCATTCCGATCAATTTAAACAAAAATCTATGCAAAACCGGGAGTTTTTGCTTGCCTTCGGCTCTTCTTTCATCGAGCCACAAAATAGCAGGACGGAGCACTTTATTGTCTTTATCGAGACAGACAACCGAGTCTCTAAAAAAGGACATAACAATGCCTAAAACATCATCCATTTTATCCTTATTTTCTTCGACTAATTTCTTTGTTACTTTACAAAGCGATTCGAAGTAATATTCAGGATCTTGTTCGGCATATCCTTTCTTAGGAGAAAAGTATGGTGGGTTGTATTTTTCTTTAACTAAAGCAACTGTTTCACCTTTTTTATTAAATAATCCTGCACGGACTGATTGCGTTCCAAAATCAATAGTAAGAATCAATGGTTCTTTCATATGAAACCTCCACTTTTAAATGATACCACACTTTGTTTTTGATTATCATAACAACAATGTAAGCGGTTAAATTATAAAATTTAATTATTCTTATTGCGATTAATATTACTTTTTTGCTATATTTTAAGCGAGTGTTTTAGCATTCAATATTTTTATTGTCTCACAGGAGGAAAATATGGCGAAACAATACGTATATAACTTCAAGGACGCCTATGGATTAGGCAAAGAACTCCTTGGAGGAAAAGGTGCTGGTCTTGCAGAAATGACTCATATTGGAGTCCCAATTCCTGAAGGATTCACCATCTCTACGGAAGCCTGTACACTTTACTATGAAAGTGGAAAGAAGCTTCCAGACTATCTAGTCGAACAAATCTATGCTGGTATCGCAAGAGTTGAAAAAGAAACAGGCAAAAACTTTGGCGGTTCAGTCAAACCTCTTCTCGTATCTGTTCGTAGTGGCGCTCGTGTTTCTATGCCAGGTATGATGGACACCATCTTAAACCTTGGTTTAAATGACACAACTGTCGCAGCGATGATCAAAGAAACCAATAATGAAAGATTTGCTTGGGATAGCTATCGTCGTTTCATTTTGATGTTCACAAACATCGCTAAAGGTCATCCACGTACCGATATGGACAAAATGCTTGATGATCTAAAGAAATCAAGAGGCTACAAGCTCGATACAGAAGTCACTGCTTCCGAACTCAAAGAGTTGGTCAGCAAATACAAAGAATATTATAAGAAAACCTTTGGTGAAGAATTCCCATCTGATCCAAAAGTTCAATTGATTGAAGCTGTCACCGCAGTCTTCCGTTCATGGGATAACCCACGTGCTAACGTTTATCGTATGCAATACTCCATCCCATATTCATGGGGTACCGCTGTCAACGTTCAATCCATGGCCTTCGGTAATAAAGGCGAAACTTCCGGTACAGGCGTCGCATTCTCAAGAAACGCTGCTACTGGTGAAAAAGTAATTTCTGCTGAATATTTACCAAATGCTCAAGGTGAAGACGTTGTTGCTGGTATTCGTACCCCGCTTCACATTGATGAACTCAAGAGACGTATGCCTGACGTCTATCGTCAATTTGAAGAAACTATTAAGAAAATGGAACTCCATTATCGCGATATGCAAGATATGGAATTCACTGTTGAAGAAGGAAAATTATACTTCTTACAAACCAGAAGTGGTAAACGTACTCCAGCCGCTGCCTTAAAGATGGCTTGCGACATGGTTGATGAAGGTTTAATCACTGAAGAAGAAGCTGTCTTAAGAATTGATCCAGTATCATTCGATAAACTACTTCTTCCAAACTTCGATAAAGATGAACTTGAAAAAGCTGCTTCCCGCAAAGTTGCAACTGGTAACCCAGCTGGTCCAGGTGCAGGAACTGGTAAATTAGCATTCACTGCTGAAGAAGCTGAAGCCCGTCATCAAGCAGGCGAAAAAGTTATCTTAGTCCGTGCCGAAACTTCACCAGAAGATTTAATCGGTATGATCGCTTCAGAAGGTATTCTCACTAACCGTGGTGGTATGACCTCACACGCAGCTGTCGTTGCTCGTGGTATGGGTAAATGCTGCGTCACCGGTTGTGCTGCTGCCTTAATCGATGAAGAAAAACAAACTCTTACCATTAATGGTAAAGTTTATGGTCCAAACGATGTTATCTCCCTTGATGGTTCCACAGGTTCCGTCTATGAAGGCGATATTAAGAAAGTTGCACCAGATCTATCAAGTGGTAACTTCGGTAGATTAATGAAATGGGTTGATGAAGCTAGAACTCTTAAAGTCCGCGCTAATGCCGATACTCCAAGAGATGCTCACCAAGCCAAAGTCTTCGGAGCACAAGGTATTGGCTTATGCCGTACAGAACACATGTTCTTTGATAAAGACAAAATCTTCTCCTTCAGAAAGATGATTCTTGCTGAAACTAAAGAAGAAAGAGTTGCTGCTTTAGCAGAAATCGAACCATTACAACAAAAAGACTTTGAAGGATTGTTCGAAGAAATGGGCGAACTCAATGTTAATATTCGTTTACTTGATCCACCTCTACACGAATTCCTTCCACAAGAAGAAGACAAGATTGCCGAACTTGCTAAAGCAACCGGTCACTCTGTCGACTTCATCCATAAACGTATCGATGACCTCCACGAATTTAACCCAATGATGGGTCACCGTGGTTGCCGTTTAGCAGTTTCATATCCAGAAATCTGTGAAATGCAAACATCTGCTATCATCAAAGCTGCTATTAATGTTTCTAAGGAACTTGGTATTAAGATTGAACCAGAAATCATGGTACCACTCGTACTTGAAGTCAAAGAACTCAAGTTCGTTAAAGGAATCATTACCAAAGTTGCTGACGAAATCATTAAGAAAGCCGGCGTTAACATGAAGTATCATGTTGGCACAATGATTGAAATCCCGAGAGCCGCTTTACTCTCCGATGAAATTGCTGAAGAAGCCGAATTCTTCTCATTTGGTACAAATGACTTAACTCAAATGACATTCGGTTTCAGCCGTGATGATGCTTCTAAATTCTTAAAAGATTACTATTCCACAAAGATCTTAGAAGAAGATCCATTCAAGACCTTAGATCAAAAAGGTGTTGGAAAACTTGTTGAAATGTCAGTCAAACTTGGCCGTTCAACTAGAAAAGATCTCCACATCGGTGTTTGTGGTGAAACTGGTGGCGAACCAAACTCAATCGACTTCTACCATAGAGCAGGACTTGATTATGTTTCATGTTCACCATTCCGTGTTCCAGTTGCAAGATTAGCTGCTGCACAAGCCGCTATCCGCAACAAGAAATAATCGGTTTTAAGCAAAATAAAATCTCGCGTGTAATGCGCGAGATTTTTTTATCTTTAATTAATATTTTGCATTCATCAAGGCTTTGCTATCGAATTTTAAATCGTGAGATGGCGTTACATAGCCCGCCAATTCTTCTCTAATATAAATGTCATAATTGTCTTCGATATAGCCTAAATATTCGCCTTGAATATAAATATCGCCGTCTTGTGTCAAAGTTCCAAATTTATGACCATTTGCAAACATGTCTCCGTCTGGAGAAATATAACCCACCAATTCGTCATCGATATAAACGTTTTTACCAAAACATTCGATAAATAGCATCTTATAAAGTCCTAGTTAGATATATTTCGTAACCTTTTTTCTCGAATTCGTGATATTTTGCCAAAGCAAATTTATGATTTGTGGTTAAAGCGAATACGCAGCTACCAGAGCCAGACATCATTACCAATTTGAAGCCGGCTTCCTTTAATTCGTCTTTGATTTTTTGAATCTCAGGAACAAGAGAAATAGATGGTTTTTCTAAGGCGTTGAACATATATTTCTCAAGTAAATCCTCATCGCCTGTTTCTAGGCCTTTAATGACACCGGAAATATCGCCATGATCAAGAATCAATGTATCGCCTAATTCGAAGACGCGTTTTGTTGATAAGCCTTCAGCGGGTTTGATTAAAATGACATCGTATTTCTTTTTCATTTTGATAGGAGTCACTTTTTCACCAATACCTTCGACATGTGCTGGAGTGTTTGCTAAACAAAATGGAACGTCCGCACCTAAAGAAGCACCTAAATTAATCTCCTCTTCTTTATCAAGTTTTAACTTTGTTAAATGTTTAACAGCTTTAATAACTGCTGCTGCGTTAGACGAACCACCGCCAAGACCGGCGGAAATAGGTATTTCTTTATGAACGTTAATAATGAAGTTTTGCTTCAAACCATAACGTTTTTTCATTTCTCTTAAAGTAGAGTTAATCAGATTATATTTAGTGACTTGTAAATCGATATGGTCAGTTGTAATAAAAGAATCAGAAAGAACGTGAGATGTCTCGATCTCAATTGAATCATGAAGTTCCAATGGAATCATGACCATATTTAAATCGTGATACCCGTCTTCTCTTTTTCCTAAAACATCTAGGAATAGATTTATTTTTGCATAAGCTTTTACAAACATATCTCGATTAAATTCTATTATTGAAGTCAATCGACTTCAACACTTTTAATAAGGAAATATAAAAATCGATGTCGAGTTGTTCAGGTCTAAGAAGTGGATTAACATTCATTTCTTTTAATATTTTTTCTGCAACGACTTTGTCTTTTGTAATATTTTGTAAACAATTAAGGATAGTTTTTCTTCTGTGAAGAAACAATTGTTTCATTAGCTTCAGTAATTCTTTGTTTTCATCCTTTTTAATATTCTTGTTTGGGGCTAAAGTGAACACGACCGAGTCAACGTGTGGAACGGGAGTAAAATTATTTCGAGAAACACTTAAAGGCGAAGAAATTTCACAAACATAGTTTAATAAAAGCGAAAGCGGACTCTTAAAATCTTTTAAAAGCTTTGGATAAACTTCTTTTTGAGTCATCAAAACAATTCTTTTTGCATTTTTTGCGCTTATTAAAATATGTTCAATTATTCCAGAGGTAATGTAGTAAGGAAGATTTCCGATGATTTTGTCATAATTTGAAAGATCCTGTTTTAAGATATTTTGTCTCCTAATTGTGACGTTATTTCGGCCACCAAAACTATCATTTAAAAACGACAGCATTCTTTCATCAATATCAATAAGATCAATGCTGCATTTTGAATCGACCAAAAAGAAAGATAATGAGCCAAGTCCTGCACCAATTTCGAGAACTGCTTCACCTTCATTAAGCTGTAAATTTTCAACTATTTTCCCCGCAGTTTCCGGATTAATTAGGAAATTTTGCCCTAGTGATTTGTTAGCTAAATATTTATAGGATTTGATTTTTTCAAAATAGTTTTCTTGATTCATAATATCTTCTTTAAATCTTCAATTTTAATATTGCAGTAATTTAGTCTTTTTAGAAAAGTTTTAGCGGTACAGTGGCCTAGGTGAAGCGCGTTACAAACTTGGTCTCTTTTATCACCTGAATTTTCTTCACCGACTAAGCCCAATTCGAGTAGATCGTTAATTGTTAAATTGCCAACTTGGTTTTTGCTTGTTCTTATCGCGCTTTTTAATGCTGTTTCGATTTCCTCTCTAGTCGATTCTGCCACTCCAACCTTTCCGTGTTTGATTGAATTTTCTTTTTTAATAAAGCAATGGTTTAGATTTTTAACATTCTCGTCTAGGATTTTACGTATTCTTTCTCCTGGATAATCTGGATCAGTCAATACGTAGACAGGTTTAGTTTCAGCTGCTTTCTTTATATAACTTATTGTATCTTTAGATATTTCAGAGCCGTTTGTTATCACAAATTCAGCATCGATGAAACTGGAAAGAAACGCTACATCGCTTTTGCCTTCCACCACAATCAAACCATCTATTTTCATAGGCTAAATAATGTTTTAAAGTTTTTTGTCGTTTCTTCGTCTACTTGTTCAGGACTTGTATTTCTTAAAAGCGCAATCTGGTCCCGAATTAAGAACAGGTATTTAGAATGGTTCTCTTCTCCTCTATGAGGAGTTGGTGCTAAATAAGGAGCGTCTGTTTCTAATAAATATCTATCAGAAGGAACGACTTGAGCAACTTCTTTAATCTTAACTGCGTTTTTAAAAGTGACAGTTCCGCCTATACCAATATAGAATCCAAGTTTAATGAATTCGGTCATCATTTCTTTGGAACCGCCATAGCAGTGCATAACGCCACCTCTTTTAACAGGGTGTTTTTTTAGTATATTTAAACAGTCTTCATAAGCGTCTCTACAATGAATAGAGATTGGAAGATTGTATTTATTGGCCAAATCTATTTGTTTAATAAATATTTCTTTTTGGTGTTCTTTGATTGATTCTTCTTTTTCCCAATAATAATCTAAGCCGATTTCACCTACCGCGATGACTTTATGTTCTTTTTGTAACAAAAATTCAATGCGTTCTAAATCTTTTTCATCTGCATATTTAGAATCTGTCGGATGAATGCCAACTGCAGCATAGCATTCTTTGTAAACAAAGGCTATTTCGGCGGCTTTAAGAGAACTCAAAAAGTCACAACCTACTACTAAAAGTGTATTAACACCACTATCAATAGCGTCTTTGACGTATTGCGATTCTTTAGATACGAAGGCTTTATCATTAATGTGACAATGTGAATCAATCATATTATTTTCCTACACAAAATCTTGAAAAAATTTCATCAGTTAAATCGTTTTTGTTGTTCTCGCCAATCAAATCAAGAGCAGCATTATATGCGACCATGATCGAAACCGAAACTAAATCAATAGGTTGGTCGTTTTTTGCATCTTCAATTGCGGTTTTTAACGAAGAAGAAATATTCTTTAATAGCCCTAATTGTCTAGTGTTATTAAATGATGGTTTAACGCTAAGTTCGCCAATATCCATGACTTTTTTGATTTCGTTGATTAATGGTTCAACATCGTTTTCTTTGGCTGAAATATAAATGTTCTTGTTGTTTTTGTCTTTAACAAGATCGGCTTTGTTTGTGACAACGATATGTTTTTTATTCTTCACTAGATCGTATAACTCATTATCTAAGCCTGTCTCATCAATAACAAAAATCACTAGGTCAGATTGTTCAATCGCGTCTTTAGATTTATCGATACCAATTCGTTCAATAACATCATCCGAATCTCTTAATCCAGCTGTATCGAAAAGATGACAAGGGACACCGTTTAAGTTGAAATCACCTTCAACTATATCTCTTGTTGTGCCCGCTATATCAGTAACGATTGCTTTATCGCTTTTGATAAGTCGATTGAGAATAGATGATTTACCAACATTTGGTTTTCCAACGATAGCAATTTTCAATCCTTCACGATAAATTCTAGCGTGCTCACCTTCATCTATTAAATTATCGATTTTTTTGCAAATATCTCCGCAAACATCGATTATCTTGCTTTTTGTGACAACCTCAATATCTTCATATTCTGGATAATCGATATTAACTTCTATTTGACTTAAAATTTCAGCTATTTTTTCTTTGATAGGCCTAAATAAATTCGAGGTTTCGCCTTTCAAAGATAGCATCGATAAATCTCTACTTTCAATTGTTGTAGCATTTATGATGTCGTTTATCGCTTCAGCTTGAACTAAATCAATTTTTCCGTTCAAATAGGCTCTCGAGGAGAATTCTCCATTTGTCGCCATTCTTGCTCCATTTTTGATTAAAAGCGATACTATCTCGTTCGCGATTAAAGTAGATCCGTGACAAATTATTTCAACGCTGTCCTCACCAGTAAACGAATGAGGATTAACATAAGATAAAGCAACAACTTGATCGATTTGTTTATTTTCGTCGTGAATAAAACCATAATGAATTTCTTTGTTTTGTTTTGGTTTTATCTCTTTAGAAAAAACTTTTGAAACAATCTTAAAACAATCATCGCCCGATAAGCGAATAATCGCTAAGGCTGATTTTAAGGGAGGTGTAGCTAATGCAACGATTGTCTCAAACATATTTATTAATGAAAATAGAGAGTAAACTCTCTATTCTTCAACATATTTAATTGTGACCGCTCTTCTATGTCCTTCGCCAGAAGATTCGGTTTTGATGTTAGAGAAGTTGGTTAAGACGTTGTGAACAATTCTTCTCTCATCCGATGGCATCGGATCAAGAGTAACATCAACTTTAGTCTTTTGAACTTCTTTTGCTGTTCTTCTAGCAATTGAAGCAACTCTAGAATACTTAGCGTTCTTGTAATCACCGATGTCTAGTAACACACGGAATCTACGACGGAACTTACCAGAGACCGCTAAACGAACTATTTCGTTGAGGGCTTGTAAGGTTACGCCGTTTTTACCAATTAATATTGGGTTGTGATCGGAATCAATTTCGATATGAATAATATCGTCTTCTAAGGATGCTTTGGTTGTGACACCAGAAACTCCTAATGATTCGATTACATCTTTGATGTATGATTCAGCAAATTCAATAACATCTGTTAATTCGAACACTTCGATAACTGCTTTTTTAGAAAGAAGACCTTTCTTCTCTTCGGTTACCTTGAAAACTAAGTCGTCTTCAGGGATACCAAGTTCTTCAGATGCTAATTTAACTGCTTCTTCAATTGTTTTTGCAGTATATGATTTCATTTTATGCTCCTATTATTTTTTGATTTTGTTACCTTTTTTAGCAAAGATAAATTGGATAATCAAAGATTGTGCTAATGAAACGAGAGCACCAATCAACCAATAAACACCCATAGCTGCTGGTAGAGTAAAGCCCATGACAACAATCATGATTAGCATTACATAGCTAATAATGTTAGCAGTACGAGTTTGTTGTGTTTGAGCAGGATTCTTGCTTAAACGAGCAATCTTCTTTGTTCTTCTCTTAGCAAGCCATTGTGGAATCTTCATAGCGAGGAATTGGGCAACAGACATTAATATAATTAATGTAAGAGCTGTCCACCAACCATGCATATTAGATGGTAAACCATCAGTATATGTGAGCGTATTCCAAATAGAAGCGGAGAGATTGAGGTTTAAAACGGAACCTGTTGATAATACAGCAGATCCAGTCATAGCGCCCCAAACACCAATAAAGACTGGGAATTGAACAATAAGCACGAGTAATTGAGAGAACGGATTAATATGATACTTCTTATAAAGTTTCATTTGTTCCTCAGCGAGTCTTTGCTTTTGGGCAGCATTGGTATTCGCGTTTGGATATTTTTGTTGAATCTTAGCCAATTCAGGTTGAAGTTGTTGCATCTTTTGTTGCGACAATGTTGATCTGAACGAAACCAAAAAAATAAACAATCTAACAATAACTGTTACTATCAATAATGATAGTAATTGTGGAATACCGCTTTGATATGCGCTATTAATTGCGTCTGCTCCGGCAGATGCTCCACCTGCAATCATATATGCGAATTGGTCAACCATCCATGCAACTGGATAGACAATCAAACCTTCAATGACTGCGCCGCCTTTGTGCCAAGCATCACCCCATGTAACTTTTTCGAGATGGACAGTTTCATGGAATTGTCCGTAGTTACCATAGCTACCTTCGATTACTGTAATACAGGATCTATTTGCATTCACAACAGAATCCATGTTGCTCTTGTAAACACTAATAAAACCTGCGGATGCACATTCATCATAGCCAAGAGGTAATTCTTGAGCTAATTGGTTATTTAAAGCATCATAGTTTTCCCAAAGATTGTTTTCACCATAATACTTAACATAACCGTAATCAGATAATATCGATCTGACTTCTTCAACATTTGTTTCTGTTAAAGATTTTCCGGCGGTTTCAAAAGCTTTTACCAAAACTTTTTGGTCCATAGCAGCAAAATATCTATCTGATGGACGATATGCACCGTTGTTTGCAGCATTTTTTATGATACCTTCGAGTTGGGTGAGTTTAACAAATTGCGCTTGTTTGTAATCGTACATGGCAAAGTTATTCTCGGAATCTTTTCCAACAACACGCCAGACATTCGATCCTTCAACTTGTTGTTTGAACGAACGACTATCTAATGTCGCTAACGCTGCATCAGCATCAGCTTCTGTGTTGTAATAGGTCGAGACCCCTGGTTCAACTGCGAAAAGTATTCTACTTTTATCTTTTGTAGTACAAAAACTTGCTGTACAAGCAGATGCCACAAAAGTAATTGCCAATAAACCGGCAGAAATTAATCCAATTTTGTGTACTCTTTTCACGCGTTTATCCTACTTTTTTAAATAATTCTTTGATATCTTCCTTTGTTTTTAAAAAATTGGAAATATCGTAATTCTTGCGAGCGATGATCACGGCGTCGACACTTTTATCTAAAGATATGTCGCTAGCAATGATTGCTCTTATTTGTCGTTTCATCTTGTTACGAACGACCGCTGTTCCACTCTTTTTTGGAATTGAAATTCCAATTCGAGTATAACCTAATGCGTTTTCTTGAAAGTATATTGTGACCGAATCCGCCTTAATGATTTGGCCTTCATCGATCACTTTGTTAAATTCAACATTCTTTTTAATGCGATTTAAAACTTTCATGAAAAATTAAGCTGTTAAAGTTGCTCTTCCTTTTCTACGTCTTGCAGCTAAAACTTTACGGCCACTTGCTGTGGACATTCTGTTACGGAAACCATGAACATTACGTCTGTGTTTCTTGCTTGGTTGATAAGTTCTTTTCATAAGGTAAATCTCCTTGTGTTTTTAACACGCGAGAAAATTATATAAGCGTGTGTGTGATAAGTCAAAGATAAATTATGCAGGTGTGCGGGTATGCGATTTCTTTAATATACTAACAAGTGGTGAGAATAGATTTTATCCACAATTTTGCCAATAATAGTTGTCAATTTGTAAGCGTTTACATTATAAAAAGTTGTGGATTCCACATGGTGTTGATAACAAGCGTTTGTGAATTGTTAATAAATCAGTTTAGTTTCGATTGGGTCGAAGTTTTTTGAGAATTTTTAAATGTGAATAACGTTCGAATTGTTGAAAACTATTTTTTAAAGTAATCCACAGAATCCACATCACAATTTCAAAACAATGCAAAAATTGTGGAAAACTCTGAAAGTTTCGATGAATTCGATACTAATTTATTGCTATTTCTGTGGAAAAAATTAAATCTTTAAAAATTGTGTTTGATATTAATTTCATTAATAGTATACTTGTAAACAACCGAAGGAAGGTGAATTTATGCCTGAGACAATTACTGAACTCAAAAACTTGTGGTCTGGGATCACCGCAAAATTAAGAGATAGCATTGAAGATGTGCGCTTTTTCGATGTTTTCTTATCTGAATCCTACATTCATTCCTACGAAGGGAATCAAATGGTTGTTTGTGTTAACTCTAAATTAGCCGCTACGATTCTCTCCACCAAATATCTTGGAGCTTTACAAGATGCGGTTAAATCAATAGTTGGCACTTCAGTCAAACTAAAATTTGACGTTGCAGAAAATTTGAAATCGACCGCTCCAACCGAAGATAAACCATTGTATTTTAAAAATTCAGTTGTTAACCCAAATTTGACCTTTGACAACTTTGTTACAGGACCTAGCAACTTGGAAGCAAAACAAGCTGCTATGTATATCGCATCTAATCCTGGTGCGAACTTCAATCCTTTATTTATTTATTCAAATCCTGGTCTAGGAAAAACCCATCTTTTGCAAGGTATTTTAAACTTCATTCGTGAAAAAATGCCCGGCAAAAAGGCATTATATTGCGAATCTGGCGATCTTTTACAAGAGTTTATTGAGATGGCTTCTGGAGCAAAGCAAATCGAGGCTCTTAAAAAATATATTTGCTCGTATGATGCTCTTCTTGTTGACGATATTCAACTACTAGCAAACAAAGACCAAACGTTAGTTTTCTTCTTTGATATATTCAACAGATTGATGGCGTCAGGAAAGCAAATCGTTATCACTTGTGATAAAGCTCCTTCGGAATTAAAAGGATTCGAAGACAGATTAAAAACGAGATTCGCTTCTGGATTAATGGTTGTTATCGCCCAACCAGAAGTTCCTACATGTGTCGCTATCTTGAAATCAAAAATTGAAAATAGTCCGTTGGATATTAATTCATTTGATCCAGCTGTTTTGGACTTCATTGGATCAAAATTCTCGAAAAATGTCAGGGAAATTGACTCCGCACTCAATCGTATTATCTGGTACGTCACAAATTTCAGACCAACCAAATATATCGATATGACCATCGCAATGGAAGCTCTCCAAAACTTAATTAACGTTAAAGACGCTAACCAAAAATTGTCTGAGCAAAAGATTATTGATGTCGTTGCAGATTATTATCATTTGACCCCATCGCAAATAACAGGACCATCAAGAGAAAGTAATTACACTCTCGCAAGACATATAGCGATGTATCTTATTAGAACAATGCTTGATGTGCCATTCACAAAAATAGGTTACACGTTCGGAGGCAAGGATCATTCGACCGTTATGTCCGGTGTAAACAAAGTGGAGAAATCGTTGAAAACTAATACGAACCTCCAAACCGCTGTTTCTGACATTAGATCAAGACTCAAATCGTAATTTTATAAAAAATTATGTGTGCGCGTGAAAAATCTTATGTTAAAATGATTTTATCTAAAATATACAAAAGACAGGTTTTCCACAGTATCCACAGACATTATTACTATTAATTATTTAAGGAGAAATAAATATATGAGATTTACTATCGATAGAGAGTTGCTACTTAAAGGATTAACTTTAGTATCAAAAGCAGTTCCTCCAAAAGCCGAATTACCAATTTTCCAAAATATCAAACTTTCTTTAACTGAAAAAGGATTAGAAATTTTAGGAAGTGATAACAGTATCACTATCAAAACAACTATTCCTTATATGATTGGAGAAAAAGAAATTATTAGGAATAGCCAAAATGGCGAAACTTTGATCGCTGCCAAAATTCTTATCGAAGTTGTTAGACATATCGAAGAAGAATATATCACCTTTGAATTAATCGATAGTTCAGTTCTTAGCATCGAAGATAGTAAATCAAACTTCAAATTGAATTCGATAAAAGCTGAAGAATATCCTCAAATCGATTTAAACCCATCTGGAGCCACATTAGAGATCAAGACGAAGGATTTAATGACCCTTGTCGATTCGACTGTTTTCGCGGCCTCTACAAAGGAAACAAGGCCTATTCTCACTGCTATCAATCTTGAAGCTCACGACAATTTGCTAACCGCTACAGCCACCGACACTGCTAGACTTGCTAGAAAATCGGTTGATATCGAAAGCGATGTTAGATTTGTTGCGAATATTTCCGCAAAGAAAATGGTTGATATCGTTCGCAGTTTTGAAGAGGCTGAAATGGTTCAAATCGCTATAAGCGATAAGAAAGCAATTTTCTCTTCCGATAACACTGTTATTTCAACCCGTTTAACAAATGGCGAATATCCAAATACAAAGAATATTGTTCCAAAGAATTTTAATTATTTCTTAGAAGTCAATTCCGCCGAATTTTTGAAAGCGATGGAACGTGTTTCCTTGCTTTCTGCTGAACATGACGGAGTTGTTAAAGTCATCATGACCGAAGACGAAGTTGAAATTATTTCGCGTTCATCGTTAGTGGGATCGGCAAACGAAAAATTAAATGTTTTCCAATTCTCTGGAGAACGCTTGGAAATCAGCTTCCGTTCGTCTTTTGTTGCAGACGCTATTAAGGCTTGCAAGAGCGAAGATGTCACTATTGCGTTTATAGGCGAAATGAAGCCATTTGTTGTCAAGAATAGCAAAGATGACACCATCGATATGTTGGTCACGCCATTGCGTTCATAAACCCCAAATTTTGACATTTTAGAACATATTGATTTATAAGGGAATTTATTATTCCCTTTTTATTTTATATATGATAAAATGTATCACAAGAGTAAGAATTGAACTTTTTATGAATAAAAAAACTACCGAAATCAAAATCGATTCCGAATTCATAACATTGGGTCAATTTCTCAAATTTGCAGACATCATTCAATCTGGTGGTGAAGCAAAACAATTTCTAGCGTCGCACAAAGTTGTTATTAACGGAGAAGACGATAATAGACGTGGTCGTAAACTACGCCCGAACGATGCGATTGAAATTGAAGGAAAAAGTTATTTGATCAAATGATTGTTACAAAACTTATTCTTAGAAATTTCCGTAACTACGAAAGATTGGAGGTTAGATTCGATCCAAAGCTAAATGTTATAGTCGGAGACAATGCTTCAGGGAAAACAAATATAGTCGAAGCGATTCATTTCTTGTCATTAGCTCGCTCATTCAGAACATCGGAAACAAGCGAATTAATCAAATATGAGCGCCAATTTGCGACAATTGAGGCCAGGGTGGAAGAAGATACCATCCACAAAGATATCGTTGCTGTAATAACCCCTTCTAGCAAGAAAATCACCTGTAACAAGAAGCCAGTTAGAAAGATTTCGGAGTTATCAAATCTCATAAATGTCATCGTATTCGAACCTAAGGATGCTTTGATGTTTAGCGACTCACCTTTGGTGAGAAGGAATTTCTTAGACATTAACTTATCTAAAAAATCTCCAGTTTATTTAGAGAATTTGATGTCGTTTGACAAACTTCTCAAAGAGAGAAATAGTCTCTTAAAAGAAGAAAATGTCGATTTAACTCAGTTAGATATCGTTACGAATCAACTGATTGATGTAGAGGAAACTCTTTGTAAATATCGACAAGCCTATGTTAGCGAAATTAACAACATATTATCAAAGATAATCGTTAATATTAAAGGCACAAAGGAAGAAGCTCATCTCGAATATTATCCGTTTGTGAAAGTTGATGGTGAGTTTAAAAATCGCGCTACACGCGCGTACGAGCGCAATAAGGAAAGTGATATCAGACACAAAGTCACTCAGCTCGGAATCCATCGTGAAGATATGAAGATGATCTTAAATGGAAAAGATATCTCGACTCACGGTTCACAAGGTGAAAATCGCATCGCGGTAATCGCCTTAAAACTCTGTCCTTACTTCTTAATTGAAGATAAGAACAAAAAGCCAATCATTGTCCTCGATGATGCAATGTCAGAACTAGACAAGATTCATCAGGAACGATTGCTCAAATTTCTAGAGAAGTTAGAACAAGTATTTATAACTTCAACAAAACTAACAGTTAAAAACGCTTCAGTGTATGAAGTTAAAAAAGCAAATATTACAAGGAGGAAAGCTTAATGGAAGAACAAGAACTAAATGAACAAGTCGAATTAAATGTCGACGAAGCCAACGAAGATCGCCCAGATGCCGATTATAGTGCAAAAGATCTTCAAGTTCTCGAAGGCCTTGAGGCGGTTCGTAAACGCCCAGGCATGTACATTGGTACAACTGCATCCGCAGGTTTACACCACTTAGTGTGGGAAATTGTCGATAACTCAATCGATGAAGCCTTAGCGGGATTCTGTGACAAGATTATCGTCACAATTAACAAAGGAGACACAATCACTGTTATCGATAATGGACGTGGTGTTCCAGTCGACATCGTCGCCAAATCAGGATTATCAGGCGTTGAAACCGTCTTCACTATTCTTCACGCAGGTGGAAAATTCGGTGAAACTGGTGGTTACAAGGTTTCTGGTGGTCTACATGGTGTCGGTGCATCCGTTGTTAACGCCTTATCTGAATGGTTAGAAGTTACCGTTAAGAAAAATGGTGGCATCTATTACATTAAGTTCGGTAGAGGTGGAAAACCACTTGATCACTTAAAACGTATTGGTGATTGCCCAGTTGAAGAAACTGGTACAACAGTCACATTTAAACCAGATGACACAATCTTTACTGAAACAACAGTTTACGATTACGACGTAATCTGTGATCACTTAAAACAAATGGCCTATTTAAACAAAGGGGTCAGAATTATTGTTAAAGATGCTCGTGGCGATGTCGAAAAGACCGAAGAATACTGCTACGAAGGCGGTATTAAAGAATACGTCGAAGCAATCAATTTCAACAAACAACCAATCATGCAAGAAGTCATCTACTGCGAAGGTAGAGGAAAATATATTGCTGGTGGAGAAGATAAAGGTCATATCTATTGCGAAGTTGCTATGCAATATAACGAAAGCTATAACCCAACCATCTTCTCATTTTGTAATAACATTCACACTCACGAAGGCGGAACCCACGAAGAAGGTTTCAGAATGGCTATGCGCCGCGTGATGAATGATTATGCTAGAAAAGCTAAATTATTAAAGGATGGTCAAGATGACCTTGAAACATCTGATATTTTGGAAGGTTTAACCGCTATTATTTCGATTAAGCATCCAAACCCACAATACGAAGGACAAACCAAAACTAAATTAGGTAACAGCGAAGTTCGTAAGATTGTTTCACAAATTGTCGGCGAACAACTCGAAAGATTCCTCCTTGAAAATCCTAAAGTCGCCGAAACGATTGTTACTAAATTAAGAACTGCTGCGACCGCTCGTATGGCGGCAAGAGCTGCCCAAGAAAGCGTCCGTCGTAAAACCGGATTAGATGTCACAACTCTTCCTGGTAAACTCGCTGATTGCTCCAGCAAAGATCCAGAAAAATGTGAATTATACATCGTCGAAGGTAACTCCGCTGGTGGTAGTGCTAAAAACGGCCGTGATCGTGAGACACAAGCCATCCTCCCACTTCGTGGAAAAATCTTAAACGTCGAAAAAGCAACTCAAGAAAAAGCATTTGAAAATGCCGAAATCGGTAACATGATCGTCGCTATCGGTGCTGGTATCGATCCAGAATTCCATGTTGAAAAGATTAGATATCACAAAATCGTCATCATGACCGATGCTGATGTTGATGGTAGTCACATTCGTATTCTCTTATTAACATTCTTCTTTAGATTTATGAGAGAACTCATCGATGGCGGTTACATTTATATCGCTCAACCACCTCTATATAAAGTCGAATATCATGGTAAGCAATACTATGCCTACAATGACGATCAATTAGAGGTCATCAAAAAACAATTGAATCTCAAACCAGGTTATCCATTCCAACGCTACAAAGGTCTTGGTGAAATGGATGCTGAACAACTTTGGGAAACCACCATGGATCCAAAAGCTCGTAAGATGCTTCGCGTCACAATGTCAGACGCAATTGAAGCCGATAAGATTTTCACTGATCTTATGGGCGACGAAGTTCTACCGAGAAAAGAATTCATTCACAAATACGCTAAGTTCGTTAAGAACTTAGACATCTAATGGAAAGGAGATAATAATTATGGCAGACGAAATCAAAAAAGAAGAAATTGTCGACGAAGCTAAAGAAGAAGAAGTCGATGAAGCCAAATTAAGCGAAATCGAAGAAGGTATCGTTCCAGGATTAAGAGACACCGACCTCGCTAGCGAAGTTAAGAACTCATTCCTTGATTATGCGATGTCCGTCATCGTTGCTCGTGCTATTCCTGATGTCCGCGATGGTTGTAAACCAGTTCACCGTAGAGTTATCTATGGTATGCACATATCCGGAATGGTTCCGGGCACTCCTTACAAGAAATCCGCTCGTATCGTTGGTGATGTCATGGGTAAATTTCACCCACACGGCGACCAAGCGATTTATAGCACCCTTGCTCGTTTAGCTCAACCATGGGCTATGAGATACACCCTTGTTGATGGTCATGGTAACTTCGGTTCTGTCGATGGTGATGAACCAGCGGCTATGCGTTATACCGAAGCCAGAATGACCAAATTAGCGACCGAAATGGTCCGCGATTTAAACTGCAATACAGTCGATATGATCGATAACTATGATGGTACCGAACAAGAACCATCTGTTTTACCTGCTAGATTCCCGAACTTACTTGTCAACGGTAGTAACGGTATCGCTGTCGGTATGGCAACTTATATTCCAACCCACAACTTAGGTGAAACTATCGACGCAGTTGTCGCAGTGGCAAGAAATCCTGAAATTACTCCACTTGAAATTATGGCCAACTATTTATATGGTCCAGATTTTTCAACAGGTGCCACAATTTTAGGAAGAACTGGTATCAAAGATTATTTTGAAACTGGTACTGGTTCAATCACCATTCGTTCAAAATGTGAAATTAAAGAAAATGAACGTACAGGTAGAAAACAAATCATCGTTCATGAAATTCCTTATCAAGTCAATAAGGCTAACATGATTGAATCGATCGCTCACTTAGTGAGAGATAAAGTTATTGAAGGCATCACCGATATCCGTGATGAATCTTCTAAAGGAAACGTCCGCATCGTTATTGATGTTCGTCACGATTCCATTCCAGAAGTTATTCTCAATCAACTTTATAAGATGACCCAACTTCAAACTAGTATGGGCATCATTATGCTCTGCCTTGTCGATGGCGCACCAAAGATTCTTCCAATCACCGAAATCCTTAAGCATTATTTAGATTTCCAAGTTGAAGTCGTTGAAAGAAGAACCAAATTCTTGCTCGCTAAAGACGAAGCTCGCGATCACATTGTTGTCGGTTTACTAAAAGCTATTGGTAACATCGATGAAATCGTTGAAACTATCAAAGCCGCCGCTACGCCGGATGATGCAAGCAAAGCCTTAATGGCGAAATTCGGATTTAGTGAAGAACAAACAGCCGCCATTTTAGCGATGACTCTCCGTAGATTAACTGGTCTAGAATCAGGAAAACTCGAAGAAGAACGTAAACAACTCGAAGAAAACATCGCTAAATACAAATATATTCTTGAATCAAGAGAACACATCACCGACGTCGTTGTTGAAGAGCTCCTTGAAATCAAAGAAAAATATAGCGATGAACGTAAGACCGATATTTCTGATGAAGCTGCAACCATCGAAGATGAAGCTTTAATCCCAGAAAAAGAAATCGTCATCACCTTAACCAAGAACAACTATGTTAAGAGAATGGAAGCATCAACATTCCGTACTCAAAATAGAGGTGGTCGTGGAGTTAGAGGTATGGCAACTAACGAAGATGATGATGTCGCAATTATGTTACACACCAAAACTCATATCGACGTCATGTTCTTCTCCTCGTTTGGCCGAGTTTATCGTTTAAGAGGCTATATGATTCCTGAAGGAAGCAGAATCTCTAAAGGCATTCCAATCCAAAACTTGCTCAACCTTGAAAAAGGCGAAAAAGTTGTCTCTATCATTCCAATTTATGATTATAGTGAAGGCCACTACTTATTCTTTGCAACTAGAAACGGTATCGTTAAACGTACTGATGTCAAAGAATACGAATCAATTAGAAGAAACGGTAAAATCGCTATCTCACTTCGTGAAGGCGATTCCTTGCTCGATGTTAAATACACCGAAGGTGATACCGAGATTTGCTTAGCTTCTAGCAAAGGTAAACTCGTTAGATTTGTTGAAACCGAAGCTCGTCCACTCGGTAGAACCGCCAGTGGTGTTATCGGTATCGATTTAGGCGACGAATTTGGTAACTATGTTGTCGGCATGACAACCTCCCTCGAAGGTAAATACATTTTAGTCATCACCTCCAAAGGTTATGGTAAGATGTCAGAGATCGAAAGATATCGTCAAACCAAACGTGGCGCAAAAGGTGTCACCACTCTTAATGCAACTCCAAAAAATGGCAAACTTGTCGCTATGAGAGCAGTCAATGGAGATGAAGACTTAATGATGGTTACTAATGGCGGAACAGTCATTAGAATTCCACTTGAACAAGTCAAAGTTTCCGACCGCAACACTCAAGGCGTTAGAGTTATCCGTTTAGAAGACGAAAAACAAAGAGTTTCCTCCATCACTGTCGTCCCACACGAAGACGAGGTTGAAGGTGAAGAAGAAGCTCCTGCCACTGAAGAAGTTCAAGAAAAGAGTGAAGAATAATTTATCCGTGATTTGCGAAGATATTTAAATTCCATCGCGCGCGTATATAATAAAGAAAAGAGGATTATTTATGCTCGATATAAAACAAATCATCGAAAATCCTAAATTAATTTCAGATAAACTCGCTAAAAAAGGTTGCGTCGTAGATTTTGCTCCATTACTTAAATTGAGCGATCGGCGAAAAGAATTATTAGTGAGTGTTGAAAATGCAAAAAGTGAAAGAAACAAACTTTCTGCCAGCGTTCCACAAGTGAAAAAAGCTGGAGGAGATGTCTCAGCTATCTTTGCTAAAGTTAAAGAAATTTCCGCTAAATCAGAAGCCGATGAAAAGGAATTAGAAAAAGTTGAAGAAGAAATAAAAGCGTTCCTTCTTCCTCTTCCAAACCTTCCGGACGATGATTTACTTGCGGGAGGAAAAGAAAATAATAAAGTTATCCATGAATTTGGAAAACCTCAACAATTTGATTTTCCTTTAAAAGATCACGTTACACTTTGCGAATCTTTGGGCTTAATTGATTACACAAGAGGCGCCAAGATGAGCGGACACGGCACTTGGGTTTATACTGGCTTAGGTGCTCAACTTGAGTGGGCTTTATTAAACTTCTTCATTTCCGAACACTTAAAAGATGGCTATCAATTCATGCTTCCACCACATATCCTTAATTACGAATCAGGATTTGTAGCGGGACAATTCCCTAAATTTATTGATGACGTTTTCTCACTTAAAGACGTCGAACCAAAGAAATTCATTCTTCCAACCGCCGAAACAGCGTTAGTTAACTTCCATAGAAATGAAATTCTAAGTGAAGATGAACTTCCTAAGAAATATTTTGCTTATACTCCTTGCTATCGCAAGGAAGCAGGTGCTTATCGTACCGAAGAAAGAGGTATGATCCGCGGTTATCAATTCAATAAAGTTGAAATGTTCCAATACACCACTGAAGAAGGTGATCAAGCAGCTTTTGAGGAACTGGTTAATAAAGCAATTTCTTTAATGCAAAAACTCGGACTTACATTCCACGTTTCTAAACTTGCTGCTGAAGATATTTCTGCATCGATGGCTAGAACTTATGATATCGAAGTTTACTTACCAAGCGTTGGCATCTATAAAGAAGTTAGCTCTGTTAGTACCGCTCACGATTATCAAGCCCGTCGCGGAATGATAAGATATCGTGATAAAGCTACTGGCAAAACTAAATTCGTTCATACGCTCAATGGTTCAGGTTTAGCAACATCACGTGTCTTTCCTGCCATCATTGAACAATATCAACAAGCCGATGGATCGGTTAAGATCCCAGAAGTTCTTAGACCTTGGATGGGTGGATTAGAATACATTAAACCTAAGAAATAAAATTTACTTCAAAACATTAAGGCGACAGCGATGTCGCTTTTTTGTTTATTTTTGTTATAATGATTACGCCATCGCGATAATTTACTACGAACCAGGTCAGGATAGGAATATAGCAGCCTTAAGTAATCTAAGTTATGTGCGATGGTTTAATTTATGAAAAGTAATATTGATGAAAAATATATGCGAATCGCTCTAAAAGAAGCGCAAAACGCGGTTATTTTAGATGAAGTTCCTGTTGGTGCGGTCATTGTAAAAGACGGCAAAATTCTTTCAAAAGGACACAATTTAAGAGAGAAGAGTAACGACCCAACAAGCCACGCCGAAATCAATGCAATTCGAAAAGCATGCAAGAAATTAAATTCGTGGCGACTTGAAGGCGCAACAATTTACGTGACAATCGAACCTTGTTCAATGTGTGCCGGAACTCTTCTTCAATGTCGAATCGGTCGAATTGTTTATGGAGCATTGGATCCTAAAGGTGGCGCAATCGAAAGTTCGCTAGAACTGTTCAATGCTAAAAATATAAATCATCATCCAGAAATATTGGGTGGCGTCCTCAAAGAAGAATGTTCTCAACTAATTTCGTCTTACTTTAAAAGTAAACGTAATAAATAAAATCTTTACACTGTATTAATTTTGCTATACTTTATATGAAAAGTTTACTTTTAGACTAGAGTATATGGCAAAAAGTAGTTTAATTGAGAAAAAAATCGAAAACGTAGAACATTTTCGAGTTGATTTAAATATAGGTTTATCCGAAGAACAAGTTCGTGAAAGACTAGATGCTGGCTTAGTTAATCGAATCCCTAAGCACGTCTCTAAATCTTATTGGAAAATCTTTTACGATAATATCGTTAATTTCTTTAACTTATTTTTATTCGCGATTGCCGCATTAATGATTGTGGCTAACGTAAATATTACGAGTTATGCATTTTTAGTCATTTTATTTATCAATATTACAATTGGTTTGTTCCAAGATATTAAAGCGAGACGCTTAACTGATAAATTAAGAGTCGTTTCCTACCCGATGGTCACTGTTCTTCGGGGTGGAGACGAGAAAAAGATCCCTGCTAACGAACTAGTTTTATCCGATATTGTTATTTTATCTTTAGGCGACCAAATCGTTGCAGACGGAACAATTATGGATGGGATGGTCGAAGTCAATGAATCGATTTTGACCGGAGAATCTGCAAGCGTTAAGAAAACATTAGGTAGCCAAGTTTTATCTGGAACATATATAACTTCAGGAAAAGCTAAATATCGAATTGATCATTTAGGTAAAGCAAATTATGCTGAAAAATTACAAGCGTCCGCTCGATACTTTAAGAAACCAAAATCAGAAATTTTAAGGACTCTTAATTTTATATTTAAAATTATTGGTGGCGTTGTTGTCTTCTTTGCTAGCGCTTTAGTAATAACGGCTATCGCAAGAGGAAACCTTGATCCTAAAAACAATATTGAATTTACTACTGCTGTTGGTAATATCGCTGGCTCTTTAATCTCGATGATTCCGACAGGGATGTATCTTTTAACTTCTTTAACTCTTGCTGTTGGGGCCGTTCGTTTAGCAAATAGAGGAATGCTCGTTCAAGAACTTTATTGCATCGAATCGTTGGCAAGAGCAGATGTTCTTTGTTTAGATAAAACCGGAACAATTACCGATGGATCAATGAGGGTTAACGATTTAATCACCTTTGGTGAAGATCCAGAAAAATTAAAATCAATTCTACACACATTAGTGGTGGCAACTGGTGATTCTAATGTTACCGCTAGTGCAATTAAAACTGCATATGAAGACAAAGAAGAAGTTCCATATTATTCTGCACTCCCATTTAATTCTGAAAGAAAAATATCGGCCGTAATGCTCAAAGATGGGCGTTCAATTGTTTTAGGTGCTAGAGAATTCGTTCCTCACAAAGACACTAAGATTGATAAAAAATGTGAAGAGCTTGAATCCAAAGGATTGCGTGTTCTTATTATTGGCACATATCCTAGAGTCGTTACCCCAGAGCATCCACTTGAAGAATGTAAAATAATCGGAATCTTAGTTTTAGAAGATCATATCCGCGATGACGCTATTGCTAACATCAAATGGTTCCAAGATAACGGAGTAAAGATTTGTATTATTTCAGGCGATTCACCAATTTCTGTCAGCGCCATCGCTGCGAATGTTGGCGTGAAGAATTCAGAAAAGTTCATCTCTCTTGAAGGAATGAGCATTGAGGATGTAAAAAAGATTGCTAACGACTGTGTCGTTTTCGGTCGTGTTTCTCCTGAACAAAAACAAGCGATTGTCGAATCTCTTAAAGAGAATAAACACGTTGTTGCTATGACCGGTGATGGTGTTAACGATATTTTAGCCCTTAAGGTCGCTGACTGTTCTATTGCTATGGGCTCAGGTTCCGACGCCGCTAAAAACGTTGCTCATTTGGTTTCGATGAATTCGAATTTTTCCACTCTTCCAGAAGTTGTTTCTGAAGGTCGCAGAGTCGTTAATAACCTTCAAAGAACGTGTTCGCTATTCTTAGTTAAAACTATGTTTGCGGTTTTGTTTACACTTATTTCATTAATTTACTTTTGGAGCAACGGAGGCGTAGGACGTATATATCCATTCAATCCACAAAACATGTATGTTTGGGAACTCGTTACCATAGGTATTGGGTCTTTATTCTTATCGCTACAACCTAATAATGAAAAGATTAAAGTCGGCTTCTTAGCAAACGTTATGACTAGATCTGTCCCTGCTGCATTAAGTATTGTTGTGGCTTGCTCGGTTTATTACATTATTGCTCTCTGCGGCGGAGATAGCGCTCTTTCTCCTTCCTCTGATCCGAGAGCGGTCATGGAAGTCGCTCGAGTTATGGCGGTTATAACCTTCAGTGTTGCTAGCTATGTTATTTTATTTAGAATTTGTATGCCGTTTGATATTTATCGTGTCGCTTTATTTGGAGCGGTTCTTATCATCGGTGTGATATTCTTTGTAATAGATAGATTTTCTATCTATCCTCATCTACCAGACCATACCGGATTCTTTAACGTTGATTATTCGTTAATCACTGCGAACAACTGGTGGATTACGGTTATTGTTATTGCAGTTACAATCCCACTTTATATGGGAATAGAAACTTTATTCGTTAGATTCTACGATAAAAGAATTAAAGAAAATCATGAAAAAAGGATGGCTCAAAAATGAAAATTTCAAAAGAAGTACAAGAAGCATTAAAAAACAAAAAAGCGGTTGTTGCTCTTGAATCAACAATCATCTCGCACGGAATGCCTTATCCAAAGAACGTTGAAACCGCTCTAAGGGTTGAAAAAGTTATTCGTGACCATGGAGCAGTTCCTGCCACGATTGGTATTATTGATGGTGAACCTGTTATCGGTATGTCCCCAGAAGAAATCGAACAATTCGGTAAAAGAAAAGGAGTCGCAAAAGCGTCTCGTAGAGATTTACCAATTATCTATGCAAAAAAGATGTGGGGCGCAACAACTGTTGCTGCTACGATGATTCTTGCTGCTCAAGCCGGTATTGAAGTATTTGTAACCGGTGGTGTTGGAGGTGCTCATCGAGGCGCACAAAATAATTTTGATATTTCCGCCGATCTTGAAGAGCTTGGTAAAACCAATGTCACAGTTGTTTCAGCCGGTGTTAAAGCAATACTTGATTTGAATTTAACATTAGAAATTTTGGAGACAAAAGGAGTTCCGGTATTAAGTTATGGAACTGATGAATTTGCCGATTTTTATACAAGACATTCAGGTATCAAAATGGAGAACGTAGTAAATTCTCCTAAAGAAGTCGCTGAAATTATTAAAGCAAAGAGAATAAATAAATTGGATGGCGGCATACTAGTTGCAAATCCAATCCCAGAAGAATACGCGATGGATCCGGTAGTCATCAACACCGCAATAGATAAAGCTCTTAAGATGGCGGATGATGCTGGTGTTAAAGGAAAAGAAATTACACCATTCTTACTCAAGACCATTGTTGAACTTACTGGAGGTGATTCTTTAGAATCAAATATTCGTTTAGTTTTAAATAACGCTGCTCTTGGATCCGAGATAGCAAAAGAATTAGTTAAATTATGAAAATAGAAGCGGTCTATCAAGAAGCCCTTAAAAAACTAATTAAAGAAAAGCCTTTAGACGAAATAAACGTCGTTATGCTTTGCGATAAGTGTAACTCAAACAGGCAAACATTTTATTATCATTTTCGCGACATCTCTGATGTTGTCGAATCTATTTTCTTGAAAGCCAAGGTTGGCTACGCCAAAAAACTTCTTGATTATGAACCTATTCTTAAAGAAATGATCAATTATATAAATGCGAATTATAACTTCGTATCCGCGATTAACAAAAGCTATTCTCAAGAAAAACTCTATTCATTTATGTTTTCCTATTTTTATTCAAGAATTGGAATGCTATTAAAAAATCATGGAGTGGATGGAATAGAAATTACGCGTTATATGTCGACATTATCGTCTCACGAACTGGTTTATTGGGTTGGAACAAAGCGCAAAGAAAAAGCTCCGGCATTAATAAGCAGACTTAACACCATTTTCATTTATTTTGTTAATCAATATCAAAGTGATTTGAGAAGGAATAGATTTTAATGAAAGACTTCACTTTTGTTTCGCCAACAAGAATACATTTTGGAAGGAATGCTATCCAAAATCTTTCAAAAGAAATTGAGAATAAGTACTCAAAAGTTTTGTTGGTTTATGGCTTTTCATCGATCAAGAAAAACGGTGTTTATGATGAAGTGATTAAGCAATTAAAATCCGCAAAAGTCCAATATTTTGAACTTTCGGAGATTCGTCCTAACCCTGAAATTTCTAAGGTAAAAGAAGGACTTAAAATTATTCGTGAAAATGGAATAGATTTGATTTTAGCTGTTGGCGGAGGTTCTGTAATAGATACTGCAAAATCAATTGCCGCATCATTCTATTACGATGGCGAACCATTTGATTTAAATCTTCACAAAGTTCAACCAACAAATGCCTTGCCGTTAGGTGTAGTTCTAACAATTTCAGCCTCAGGATCTGAGCTGTCTGATTCGTGTGTTGTAATGGATGATAAAACTTTGATAAAGCAGGGTTTTAATTCCGATATCGTTAGACCCCTATTTGCGATTATGAATCCTGAATATACCTTTAGTGTTAACAAATATCAAACTGGATGTGGAATCGTCGATATTATTTCTCATTCATTAGAAAGATATTTTTCTCCTAGTGAAAAGTTCGAAATAGCGGATTCTCTTGCTTTATCAATTATTAAAGACACGATTGAAGCAGGAAAAGTCGCTATTAAGGAACCAAATAACTACGATGCAAGAGCGGCCTTAATGCTACTTGGAGCATATTCCCATAATGGTTTGACTTCTTTAGGAAAGAATAAACAAATGCCTATCCATAAAATGGAGCACGCTCTTAGTGCATACGATATTCGCATTGCCCATGGTGCGGGATTGTCTATTTTAATTCCGCTTTGGATGGAAGCGTCTTATAAGAAAGACGTCGAAAAATTTGCTCGTTTCGGAAAATATGTTTTCGATATTAAAGACGAAGATAAAGAAAAATGTTCTTTAAAAGGAATACAATTATTGCGAGAATATTTTAGGTCGATAGGAATGCCTATTAGATTGAGCGAAGTAGAAATATCTCAAAATGATGTTTCCAAAATAGTGGATCTTATGACGGATTGTGGCGCACTTACGATTGGTCCTTCCTCGATCAATCCACTTAAAAAAGATGAGATTCTTAAATTAATGGAATCGAGTCTTTAGGAGGCTAGTATGAAAAAAGAAGATATCCTTAGCTTGATGATTTACATGGTTATGATAGCGGTTGCTATTATTGTTGGTCTAACCGTTGTTAGAGATGCTTTTACAACCCATTACAATCTGAATTTATCGCCGTACGTTTTTGCAATTGTTGTTATTTTAGGCGGTCTGCTACTCAATGTTATTATGCTAGAAGTTGGCCACGTTATCGGTGCAAAACTCGGCAAATATGCCATATTATCGTTTAACGTGCTTGGATTTTGCTGGCAAAAGAAAGCCGGTAAATGGAAATTCCAATTTAAAGATTTTGACGGCTTAACCGGTGAAACAAAAGTGGCGCCAAAAAATGAAAAATCAAAACTTACTCCATACATTTGGTTTCCAGTTCTTTTCTATGCATTAGAACTTGTTGGATGCATTGTTGTTTACACTATGGCATCTGACAAAAACCTTGTTTACACAAGTCCGCTTCATTGGATGGCGGTCGCTGCAATTTTCCTCATCATCATTTCATCAATGATTGCGTTATATAATCTCGCACCATTTAAATTAGACTCGATGAACGATGGTTATCGTTTAATTCTTCTTTCGAAAAAAGAAAATATTGAAGCTTATAATGAATTAATGAGAATTGAAGCCGCTCAGATGAATAATGAAGACGTTGGCGAAATTAAAGTTTTCTCTCAAATAACCGAGTTTACTGCAAGCATCAACTTAATCTCTGTTTATGAAGAGCTCCACAAAGGCAATTTTGCTAAAGCAGAAGAACTTATTGATATGATCGTTGTTGATCCAGCAAAAGTATCTGCTTTAACTTATAACAGGTTACTTGCTCAAAAGCTCTATATAAAAATAATGACACTTCCTTTGGAAGAAGTTCGCAAATATTACGACGAAAGTATCAATGATAACGCTCGTAAATTCATTGCGAATGATTTATCGATGGAGTCCCTAAGAGCATACATTTTAATTGCTGGACTTCTTGATGATTCAAACGGAGAAGTTGAATTCGCTAAATCAAGACTCCACAAAGCATTAAAGAGAACCCTCGCTTCTAGAGTTAAGATTGAAGAGCAATTATTTAACGAAGCACTTGAAAAAGTTTATTCATCCCACCCTGATTGGAAGAATGAAGTTAAATAAGTAAAAGAAAACATCACCGCTCATGACGATTGGTGATGTTTTTTCTTACTAGTCTTTTTCTTCGTATCTTGAATTATCTTCAGGTGGGAAATCTTCGAATATCTCGTGAGCGGGTTGAACCTGAGGTGTTGCCTTTTTTACAAAGTGCTCACCTTCTTTAAGTTCAGTAGAGACGCTTGAAGCATCATCTAAGAAATCATCGACATCAAAATCAAGGATTCTGCATAATTTCTTCACATCTCTTGGCTCTGTTTTATAACCTAAACGAATTCTCTTCATAAGCCCATAATGAGCATGATATTTTTGAAGGAATTTGTGCTCGGTTAATCCAAAGGATTTCGCTAAAAATTCTAATTTTTCAAGAACGGTCATAAACTATTTATTTTTTCTTTTCTGCAAGTAAATCGCGAATTTGTGTTAGCAATTCTTCGGTTGTAGGAGCAGGAACGCCTGGTTCGACTGGTGCAGGTCTTTCTTCTGGGTGTCTCTTATAGTATTCTTCGCGCGCTTTTGCTTCAGCAGCTTCTTTTTTGGCTTGAAGTGTGTTAGCAATCTTAACGATGATGAATAAGACAACAGCAACAATAAGGAAGCTAATGAACGCGGTAATTAATGTGCCCCAGTCAATGACTGCTGCGCCATTAAAAACGAATAATCCACCATGAGCAGTATAGTTAGCTGTTAACTTTTGGCTACCATAAAGCAAAGCTTGTCCTGGATCTTCGATACCAGCGGCTTGGCCAAGTGCTAATGCAACTGAGTCATAATCGCCTTTGGCGAATGTTTGTCCAACACCTTCTAAACCTTTTTGGGCATCGGTAACTGGATATAAAACAGTAACTAAGCCTTTAAGGCCTCCTGGAACTGGCCATGTTGCGACATTCATGAGCATACTAACGAAAGCATTAACGATCGCAGAGAAGGCACCACCGATAACGACACCAACAGCTAACATGAAGGCGTTTCCACGGTTGATGAATTCTTTAAACTCTTGGAAGAATTTTTTACCTTTTTTCAATTTCTTTTCTTTTGCCATTTTTAATAAATAACCTCCGAGAGTGATTATAAATCAAATTGAAAATAAATTAAACTAAGAATAGATTTTGTATATAATGAAAACGATTGGAGATTTGTTATGAACAAAATCAAAATTGTTGTAGATTCAACTGTAGACCTTTCAAAAGAACTTTATGAGAAATACGATTTCGAAGTTGTTCCTCTAAACGTAACTTTTGGACAAGAAACATTTAAAGACGGTGTGACAATTACCAGAGATCAACTCTATGCTGATGTAGTCAAATACAAAAGTTTACCTGCTACTTCAGCACCTGGCCCACAAGTGTTCGAAGAAGTTTTTAGAAAATGGTTAGATAAAGGCTACGATGTTATTTATCTGGGGATTGGTTCCACTTTATCAACAGCTTTCCAAAGCGCAAATATTGCAAAGAATATGATTGAAAGTGAACATATTTATTTGGTTGACACTAAGAACTTATCTAGCGCCTCTGGCTTACTTGCAATGAAAGCTGCAAAACTAGCCAAAGAAGGAAAGACACCAAAAGAAATTTGTAAAATCCTTGAAAAGGACGTTCCAAATACTGTCGCTCAATTCAGTGTTGAAACACTTGATTATTTACACAAAGGTGGACGTTGTTCTGGAACCGCGAAAGTTTTGGGACATCTTCTCCACATTCATCCACACATTCTTGTTAAAGACGGAAAACTTATTGTTTATAAAAAACCACGTGGAACGATGAAAGTTGCTATCGATGGTCAAATCGAAGAACTTAAAAAAGCACTTCCAAATGTTCAAATGGACAATATTATGATTACCGATTCTGGTGTCAAAGACGAAATCAGGGATTACTTTGTAAAAGAAGTATCAAAATTAGTTGATCCAAAAATAATTCGTACAACACCAGCGGGATGCGTTGTAGCTTCCCATTGTGGATTCGGAACAATTGGATTGTTATTCATCAAAGATTAAAAAAGGCCTATGGCCTTTTCTTTTAACCCAAGCGATTTATTTCCCAGTGACGGAAATCTTTTTGAAATAGATTGATGGGCACGTTGTAGCGGTTTGAATAATTAATTTTGAATTATTTGCTACTTCTTTTATGTTATTGAATAAATTCAACAAGTTATCAGCAACAGTAATTAAAGCGAGAGGCTCGGCGAGTTTTCCATCTCTAATCATAAAACCAGCTGATTGAAGAGAGAAATTTCCACTTCTTTGGTTCATACCAGCATGTAAACCTTGTAGATCGGTAATATAAACACCTTCTTTGATTTTGGAGAATATTTCCTCTTCACTTTTACGGCCAGGTTTAACAAACAATTGATTTAGTTTAGCGTGTGATTTACCACCCGCAACTTCAGAGTTTCCTGTTGGTTCAACCCCTGCTTCTTTCGCGTTTTCTAAAGTGTAAAGATATGTTTCTAAAACACCCTTTTTAAGAATATTTTTCTTTTCGATGGCAACGCCTTCATCGTCGAAATACTTAAAGAATATATTTTTTGCTAATCCGTTTTCAATAACAGTAAGCTTCTTAGAAGCTACTTGAGTATTTAGTTTACCAATAAAATATGAAGATTGTTTTTTCACTTCCTCGTAATCGATAGGTCCTAAAAAGAATTTAAGAAGAATCGATGAAGTTTCCGGGTTAAAGACAACTGGATATTTCTTTGATTTGCATTGAACTGAACCAAGTTTCTTTAAAGCGTCTTCGGCAACTTCCTTAACAAATTCATCGACTTTGAATTCATTTGGATCTTGCGAAACAAAAACTTTAAATCCTGTTCTAATTTCATCACCAACTTTAGCGGTAACTTCAGCGTAGAAGGTATATGCGATTTCTTTTGATTTTAACTTTAATCCATAGGTGTTAGATAAGAATGAATCACTTGCTTCATTTTCATAACCAACAGTAACAACTTCATTAATCCTCTTGTCGTAGGAATAGAGCTTCTTTTCAATTTCTAAACAGGTATTGATTGCGTCAGAAGCTTTCATCTCGGCGACCGCTTTATTATAAAGATTTTTCTTATGATATTTTTTACTGCCTTTAAAGATAATTCCTTGCTCTTCCTTTTCGATTATTTTGGCAGTCTTTTTTATTGAATCAACCAGGAATTGCGGAGTATTTTTGTCAATTTGTTCGGTTGAAGCAGAACCGAATTTTCCGTCAATAATGCCTCTTGCATCAAGGCTAATTGTTTCGTGTTCTGTGTAAGAATCTATCTCGCTATGGAAGATTGAAACAGAGGTTGATATTGAGTGAGAATAGCAGAGATCAGCTGCTTCAAAACCATTCGCTTTTGCAAGTTCAAAAAACTTCTTTTCGTTTAGTCTCATTTTAGTTCTCCTCCATTTCCACCGACGGTAATTTCACTTATACGTAAGGTTGGTTGACCCACATCGACAGGAATCTGACCGCTGGCAGCACCACACATTCCTTGTGATCTTTCTAAGTCGTTACCAACCATATCGATTTTGGTGAGGATGTCTTTTCCTTGGCCAATTAACGATGCTCCGCGTACAGGTTCACAAACTTTTCCATCACGAATAATGTAAGCTTCGCTACAGGCAAAGTTAAATTCCCCAGTTGCTGGATTGACGCTTCCACCACCTAAAGATTTTGCATATAAACCAAGTTTTGTGGCCTTAATAATTTCTTCAGGAGGGGTTGTGCCGTTATCAATATATGTATTAGACATTCTTGAAGTCGGCTCGTATCTATATGATTGTCTACGACATGCGCCATTTCCTTTGCGTTCCATTCTTCGGCCGTTGAAATCATCGATCAAGTAATTGGTTAAAATTCCGTTCTTGATTAAAACAGTTCTTTCGGTTTTATTGCCTTCATCATCAACGTTATTTGATCCCCAACCATTTTCGATAGTGCCATCATCGATCGCGGTCACGAGCGGTGAAGCAATTTGCTCACCAAGTTTTCCTGAGAAGACCGATAAGTTTTTACTAACAGCAGATGCTTCTAATGGATGGCCACACGCTTCATGGAATAAAACTCCACCAAAGCCATTACCGATAACAACTGGCATCTTACCGCTTGGACATTCTTTTGCGCTTAACATCAAGATTGCTTGAGCAGCAGCCTTCTTACCAAGTTCAACAATATCAACTTTATTCTTAAAGAATTCAAAACCTGCTGCAGCTCCTGGAGCAGCATATCCGGTTTCGATTTTTTCGCCTTCGTTTGCGACGCATTGAAGAGCGATTCTTCCTCTTTCAATCGAATCATTAATGGCAATGCCATTTGAATTGAAAATTGTTGAGTCTTTGTGACTATAAGATATCATCGCAGTAGTTCTGATAATTCTCTTATCATAGTCCTGCATGGCTTTTACACCTTTTTTAAGATAATTAACAAATTCTTCCTTTTCGACTGATTCGTATGGAATCTCAACAGGAGTAATATTTTTAAACTTTTTGGTTTTGATGCTTGTTACAGTAACTTCTCTATTTCCGGTAAAGGAATTTGAAAGTGATTTAGCTAATTTAAGTAAACCATTTTTAGAGATATCGTTCGTGTATCCATAAACAGAACGAAATTTCTTAAGAAGTCTTATACCTGCACCATAGGTTTTAATAATTGATGAATTTTCAACTTTGCCATTATCAATTTGAATAACGTTTGAGATTTTCTCTTCGATATAGATTTCGGCAAAGTCTGCGCCAGTTTCTAAACCGGCGTTTAAAACATCAATTGCAACTTTTTTAGAAATCATAATGTTTCCTTTCTATCTATTGACCAGTTTGATTGCATCGAGAAGTTCAGGATGAGTTTGTCTTTTCATCTCTAACGCTTCGTCGATTCCGATGCGCACAATTTGACCATTTCTTAAACCAAGACAAATATTTGTTTCACCATCTAAGATCGCTTTTACCGCAGCGATACCAAATCTAGTGGCTTCAATTCTATCTTTACTTGTAGGTGAACCACCTCTTTGAAGGTGACCTAAGATTTCGGCTCTTGTTTCAATGCCGGTTTCTTGGGTAACTTTTTTCACAAATTCAAAAATATTTGGATAAATCTTTTCACTGACAATAACTAAAGAGTGTTTCTTTTTACCGCCTTTTAGCGATTTTAATTTGTTAAAGACGTTTTCATCTGTAATCGGATCGTCAGGTGTAATAATCATTTCAACACCTTCAGCAACGCCGGAATAAAGGGCTAAATCGCCGCACTTATTACCCATAACTTCAATGAAAGTGCATCTTTGATGCGAGGTTGTGGTGTCTCTAATTTTATCGACACATTCGCAGATGGTGTTGCAGCAAGTATCAAAACCAATCGTATATTCGGTCGAAGCGATATCGTTATCAATCGTACCAGGAATACCGACTGTATTAATTCCTCGGTGAGATAAGTCTCTTGCTCCACGGTAGGTGCCATCGCCGCCGATAACAATCAAAGAATCGATTCCGAAATCTTTTAATTGTTTAATCGCCATCTTTTGGATAGCTTCTTCTTTAAACTCTGGTAATCTGGCGCTTCTTAAGATTGTTCCGCCACGATTAATAATATCGGAAACAAAGTTTCGATCAACTTGTTCAATTTTTCCTTCGACCAAACCTTTATAACCATCGTAAACAACATACATATCGCATCCAGTCTTTAAACCAGAACGAACAACTGCACGAATACAAGCATTCATGCCTGGGGCGTCACCACCAGATGTAAGGACTGCAATTTTTTTATTCATGGAAATATTATTGCAAAACTCGCAAATAAATTAAATATTTATTTAGAAAAAACTTACAATTCGAATAATATATGTCCTTGATTTTCTTCTTTATCATTGATAAGATTTCACTTGCAAACTTTCTTTAGGACCCAAATGTGGCCTAAGGCGGAAGGAGTTATAAAAATGAAAAAAGGTATTCATCCAGCAACCCATAAGGTCACAGTCACTTGTGTCTCTTGCGGTGCAACATTTGAAACAACATCAACCAAGAAAGACATTCACGTTGATACATGTTCAAATTGCCACCCATTCTATACTGGTAAACAAAGATTCGTTCAATCCGATGGACGCGTCGACCGCTTCAATAAAAAATACGGTCTTAAGTAATAAAGAATTACCCACTGAAAGGTGGGTTTTTTCTTGCTCAATATACCCTTGTCTCTTTATTTAATAAAGGTAGAGTGGTATTATTTAAACATTGAGGGTATTGATATGAAATTAGTTAAAACACTCACCATCTTATCCATTGGATTCTTATTAGCATCTTGTACTCCATCAAGTGGAGGGGGCAAAAAACATAGAAGTTCTGGAGGCGGAGATTCCGACTCTTCATTTTCACCTAGTACTTCTGGAGACGATCCTTCCGGTGACTATTATGCCGCTATCGATGATTCGATGATGGGTGACACTCTTAAGAATAAACTATACGAAATAATTCATCCTGCAAAAGCTAAATCAGATTATGACGCGATTTGGAGTAACTATCTTTTATATTCCGATGTAACTCATCCTGAATATTCTCCTAAGGAAGGTCATAAAGCATCCGATGACATCACCGCTTTCTATAGAGGAACAGTTGGAAAACGTTCAGATATGAATAAAGAGCACGTTTGGCCAAAATCACGAGGCGGTAGTTATATCGAAGGTGATCCTCACATGGTAAGACCTACATTAGTTTCAGATAATACATCCCGTGGCAACTCCTTCTATGTTGAAGGGAAAGCTACCGAACACGATGGTTGGGATCCAAAAGCCGATGGTATGACCGAAAATTATCGTGGCGATTGCGCAAGAATAATCTTCTACTGTGCTGTCCAAGAAAAAGACCATCTTACATTGATTGATGAAGAAAGTGATGCCACATCTAACAATACGATGGGTAAATTATCCGATTTATTAAGATGGAACTTAAATTATCAAGTTCAAGATCGTGAAAAATTAAGAAACAACATCCTTAATGGAGTTGTCACTTCCTACGATCACCAATTTAATTTGAATAGAAACCCATTTATCGATCATCCCGAATATGCTTGTCGCATTTGGGGTGGCACTAACTCGACCACAAAACAAATTTGTGGAATGTAGTTAGAAATAAGAACAAGGAGTACCTCATATGAAAAACAAGTTCTATATCACTACACCAATTTATTATCCAAGCGCTGAAGCTCATATTGGCCATGCATACTGCACAACGATGTGCGACATTTTAGCGCGTTATAAAAGAATGCGCGGAGTGGAAACTTACTTCCTCACCGGCACCGATGAACATGGTGAAAAGATTCAAAAGAAGGCCGCTGAAAAAGGAGTGAGCCCACAACAATATGTCGACGAAATCGTGGCAAAATTCCAACATCTTTGGAAGGAGATGCGCATTTCATATGATGATTTTATTCGTACAACTGAAGAAAGGCACATCTCTGTTGTCCAAGATATTTTTAGCAAATTATACGCTAATGGAGACATTTATTTAGGTAAATATGAAGGTTGGTATTGTACCCCTTGCGAATCATTTTGGACTGACACTCAAGTTGGCGAAGAACATCTTTGTCCAGATTGTGGTAGACCAGTCCACAAAGACAGTGAAGAATGTTATTTTTTCAAAACCCAAAAGTATCTTCCTGATCTTTTAAAATACTATGATGAGAATCCGAAATTCATAACCCCGATTTCTCGAAAGAATGAAATGCTCAACACATTCATCAAAAATGGTTTAGAAGACTTGTGCGTCTCTCGTACGACGTTTGATTGGGGCATCCCAGTTAAAGAAAATCCTAAACATGTCATGTATGTTTGGTTAGATGCTTTATGCAATTACATTACCGCTCTAGGTTATGATTCAAAGAACCCAGAATTATTCAATAAGTTTTGGGCTGACGAGAATTGCGAAATTGTCCATGTTGTTGGAGCGGATATTACTCGTTTCCACACTATCTACTGGCCAATGTTTTTAAAGGGCTTAAATCTTAGACTTCCTGATAGAGTGTTTGTTCATGGCCTTTTAGATTTAAACGGCGAAAAAATGTCAAAATCAAAAGGCAATGTTGTTTCACCTATTCCATTAATTGAAAGATATGGTGTCGACACAGTTCGCTGGTTCCTTGCAAAAGAATTTTCTTTCGGTAGTGACGGACGCTTTTCACCTGAATTATTCGCCGATAGGATCAATGTCGATTTAGCGAACAATTTTGGTAACCTCGTTAACCGCACCACAGCGATGATAAATAAATATTTTGAAGGCAAAGTTCCCGCTTTATCTAATCCAGGCGAAAATGAGAAAAATATCCGTGATTTAACGGAGAAAACAGTTAAAAAATATGAAATTCTGATGGATGATTTACAGCCTACAGAAGCCTTTAATGAAGTCATTGAATTACTCAACGCCACAAACAAATATATTGAAGAATCTAAGCCTTGGGTTTTATCAAAAGAAGGACGAAATGAAGAGCTTGGAAATGTTATGGCGGTTTTGGTAAATTCTATTGTTACTTGCACTAAACTATTATCCCCAGCATTAGTCGAAACGGCTCCAAAAGTCTTTGCGTTATTTGGTTTAACAAAAGAGCAAGAAAAATATGATCACGTTCATGACTTCTGCATTTATGAAGGAAATATCGTTACTCGTGGTGAACCTTTATTCCCACGTCTTGATGTGAAAATCGAAACCGAATTTATCGCATCGATATCTCATTAATTTTTGTCGAAGTACAACCACATAAATAAAGCTTGATATCTCGAATAAGAATTAATAATAAATTCAGTTTCTGTTTGCGTGGTATCAATGTTATCGTTGTAAGAGATAGTTCCGACATCGTTATTGAACTTAAGATATAAATCGTTGACCCAGTCAGCGATTTTTTCAAATGTTGCATGGTTTGTCCAATAATCATATTCATAATTGTTATTACGATAAATATTATCGTCGATGGAATTATAGAACTCCTCGACGTTTTGTTTATTATTGGTTGCCATCACAAAGGACTCTAATGACCAAAAGCAAACATCATAACCTGAATATCTTATATAAGGGTCTTCAGAATTCAGACATATATATGCTGCAACTAAGTTCGCATCTTCTTCTGGCATAGCACCTTTTGAATGCGCCATTTCGTGAGCGATTGTGAATGGTTGATATGCATCTGGATTTAAAATGTTGTAGTTTGGTTCGGCTGTAGGCGCAAAACTAACTCCAGAAATTGACATAGCTCGATAAAACCAACCGGTGAAATACATCGGCTTAGCTTTAGGAGAATATTTATAGAAGTAATCTGAATCCAATTTTTCATATTCCAGTTCAAGATATTTGATTAATTCTTCATTTGAATATGGTTTGACGACCGAACCTTCTTCATTGAACGTTAATTTTGAGGCGCAATAATTAAAATCGTCGACAAAGGACATGTAGATTTCTTTGTAGTCTTGATGGTTTTCTAAAAGCTCATGATGCTGTGGAATATCGACTGGATAACGAGAATATTCAATTCCAGCGGTAGCCTGATACAGGGTGATAATCGACATCACAATTACAAGCAATCGTAAAATCATATGATAGGATTTTTTGATTCCAGTTCGCTTCGTTTTAAGGATAAAAAAGAAAATCCAACTTATCGCATAAACGATTGTTCCAATCACAAATAATTCAAAAAATGAAAAAGGGAAAAACGAGGCGATATGACCAAAAACAAGCTCGTAAAATTGAACAACAGTTTTAGAGTATCCATCGCAAAAATCACGGTAATTCCTGAGTAAAAGTAATATTAAAAGAATTATTAAAAGTGATAAAAGAACAACAACTTTTCGGAATAATGATTTGTCTTTAAAGAGAATAAAATCTTTCCAACTTTTATTAATTTCCATATTTGTATAATACAAACATTTTTAAAATTTAAGAAATAAAACCGATTAACTTATAAGAAGAATTTATTATAATCGTCCAATTCGTTTTACGAAAAAGATGATTAATATGATATTCTATGAGTATGTCTATTATAAAAGTGCCTCTAGGAATTTTGGTTAGCTCAATGAGAAGGGGCGATGAAAAGTTTAATAACACTCATCGTACCTTTGGTAATTTTAATGTTAAAAAGGATTTGAACTACCTTAGTGATGGCGAGAAGTCTCATATGCTTGATATTATGACCAATCCAAAAAAACGAAACGGCATCCTTTTATTTTATATTCATGGTGGCGGATATGTTCATGGTTATAAAGAACATCATCGTGTCTTTACATCTTGGTTTGTGGATCAAGGTTTCGATGTAGTCGCGATAAATTATCGTCTTGGAGAAAAAGATGGATCAATTTCAATCATGGAACAAGTAAGAGATGCACTAGATGCTTTAAAATTCGTTGAAGAGAATAAGCATCACTATGGCATTGATACCAAAAATCTATTTTTAGTTGGTGATTCTGCTGGTGGACATATTTGCTTATTGATTGATCTTCTTTCCAGAAATAAAGAAATTCAAGAATATTACCAAATTGCCTCATTTCCAAAAATTAATATTAAAGGCATTGCATTAAACTCACCAATGTATGATTTTGAATACGTTAGAAAACAGGCGTTACAAATACTTACAAAGCGAAGTGTGAAATGGATGCTATCAAAACGATACATCGATGATGAATTTATAAAGAAAAATAATCCGAGATATTATTTTAAAAATGGCTTTAAACCATCCCCATTATTTGCGTCAACTTCATATCATGACTATTTTAATAGTCAAACCATGAGACTTAGAAGAGATTGTGAAAAATATGATATTCCTCTAGATTATCTATTCGAATCAAGCGCGAATAAGAAAATTGGTCACGTCTATAACCATTTCTGTTTCGAGATGGAAGAAGGTAAAAAATGCAATAACAGAATGGTGGAATTCTTTTTAAATAATTCCAAAGTTGCTAAATAAGATTTTATATAATAAAATTTTCAATTATGAAGAAGTTAGATCAAAATAAAACCCCATACTTAGACGCTTTGAAAAAGTATGTAAGTGAAGATGTTGTTCCACTAGATGTTCCAGGACATCATATGGGCAACGTCGCTAATAAATTTAAAACGTTTATAGGCGATAAAGTTTATCGCTGTGATATCAATGCTCCGATTGGAATGGATAATTTAGCCAATCCACATGGAGTTCTTTTAGAAGCTGAGCAATTAATGGCAGATTTTTGTCATGCTGATCATTCGTTCTTTTTGATTAATGGCACTAGTAGCGGAATTTTAGCGATGATTATGTCTGTTTGTCATGCTAATCAAAAAATCATCATTCCAAGAAATGTTCATAAATCAATTGTTTCAGCATTAATTCTTTCTGGTGCTTCGCCAGTTTATATAATGCCTAAATTAGATACTGAGCTTGAAATCGCTAATCAACCGACCGTTGATGCTTATATAACTGCCATGCACCGTTACCCAACTGCTAAAGCAGTATTTGTTATCAACCCAACTTATTTTGGCGCTGTCGGAGATTTGAAACGTATTGTCGAAGAAGCTCACTCACGAGGCATGGCTGTCCTTGTCGATGAAGCTCATGGTGCACATTACTATTTCGATAAAAAAGGTCCTATGTCCGCAATGGATGCAGGAGCAGACATTTCATCTGTTTCGTTTCATAAGACCGGAGGTAGCTTAACTCAATCAAGCATACTTCTTCTTAAATCGAAATTAATTGATAGAGCTTCAGTACAAAAAGCAATCAATATTTTAAATACGACTTCTCCATCCACCTTGTTAATGGCATCACTTGATGCAGCGCGTCAATACGTTGCAACTAAGGGCCAACAAAACATGGACAGAGTTCACGAACTTAGTAAATACGCTCGTGAACAAATCGCCAAGATCAATGGATTTATTCCTTGTAACAAAGACCACTTTATTGAACGAGGTTGCTTTGATTATGATGAAACAAAATTAGTCATCAAATTGGACCACCTTGATATCAATGGTTTTGAACTCTATCATCTATTAAAAGAAAAATACAATATTCAAGTTGAGCTCGCTGAAACCTATGTCATTATGGGCATTTTAGCAATTGGCTCTGACAAGACTCAAATGACAAGGTTTATCCGCGCTTTGCGGGATATTTCGAAAACTCATTACCATAAAAAACTCGAATATCCACGTCACGCATTCGGGATGGATTTCCCGTTCCAAATTACTCGTCCAAGAGCAGCATATCATGCTCCAAGTAAGATAATTCCTCTTGAACAAGCAGTGAACGAAATTTCAAAAGAATCGATTATGATTTATCCACCAGGAATACCTTTAATTGTTCCAGGTGAAGTGTTCACAAACGACTTAATCCAACGCATTAGCGAATATCGCAAATTAGGAGTCACCATTCTTTCGGACTATGGAGCCGAACAAGTTAATGTCATTGATACTCAAAGTTGGACTAGATTCGGAACATATAAAAATAAATTAACCGATTATATTGAAAAGAGATTAACAACACCTCGTGGTGATGATTTTGCGATGCCATTTGAAGGAAATAAACATAGTGGCACCATCATTTTGCTTCCATATCGAAAAGATACATGGAGAAATAATGCTAAACCAGCTCTCGAATGCTTTAGAAAAATCATTACATCAATTGCTAAATATGAACCAGTCTATGTTGGAATCGATCCATCTATTTATAAAAAGGTTATTAGCGATTACGAAAATCTTAAAAACGTTATTCCTCTTAAGATTAAATATAATGACGCTTGGGCAAGAGACAATTGTCCAATCTTTGTAACAAATGGTGACCAAATGAGAATGGTTGATTTTAGATTTAACGCTTGGGGTGGAGATTTCGATGGTCTTTATTCTAATTACAAAGATGACGATGTTTTGACAAAGAAACTTTCTAAGCATTTTGGTGTCGAAAGATATTATCTTGATGACTTTATTTTAGAAGGTGGCTCGATTCATGTTGATGGAGAGGGCACTTGTTTAGTCACAAAAGCATGCTTGCTTTCAAAAGGTAGAAATCCAAATCTTAATCAATTAGAAATTGAAGAAACATTAAAAGTTTATCTTAATGTCAGCAAAGTTATTTGGCTTGAAAACGGCATCTTTGAAGATGAAACAAATGAACATGTTGATAATATGGCTTGTTTTATCGAACCAGGAGTTGTCGCTTTAGCATGGCCACAAGATAAAGATGATCCACAATATAAGTTCTCTCAATCTGCATATAAAGTTTTATCTACATCTGTAGATGCAAAAGGAAGAAAAATAAAAATTATAAAAGTAAAACTTCCTAAACCTCTTTATATGACAAAGAGCGAAGCTAAAGGCATCAAACTTGGAAGATATGATGCCAAGGCAAGACCAGAAGGTTCTCGACTTGCTGCATCATATATCAATTTCTATCAAGGCGAAAAATTCGTTATATTACCTGCTTTTGGAGTGCCCGAAGACAAACTTGCAAAAGCTCAACTTAAAAAGCTTTATCCTAATAAGGATATTATTCAAATTAACACAAGAGAAGTATTGCTAGGTGGAGGAAACATCCACTGCATTACAATGCAGATTCCATATAATAAGGAGTTCAAAAAAAGAAATGAAAACTAAAGTTGCAATTACCCAAATGAGTTGTTCTTCTAATTACGAAGAAAACATTAAAAAAGCAGATGAAATGGTTAAAAAATGTGCCGAAGCAGGTGCACAAATTATTCTTTTGCAAGAATTGTTTGAGAATCTATATTTTTGCCAAGTTGAGGATTATGAAAAATTCAGCTTAGCAGAAGTTAGATCTAAATCGGTCACCATCAAGCATTTCCAAGAGATTGCTAAAAAATACAAAGTCGTTTTACCTATTTCTTTCTTTGAAAAATCTGGAGCAAATTATTTCAATTCATTAGTTATGATTGACGCTGATGGAAAAGATTTAGGTTTATATCGTAAGACCCATATTCCTACCGGAGAATGCTATGAAGAAAAATTCTATTTTTCTCCTGGTGATACAGGATTCAAGGTGTTTAACACAAAATATGGAAGAGTCGGTATTGGAATATGCTGGGATCAATGGTTTCCAGAAACCGCAAGAGTGCTCGCTCTTAAAGGCGCTCAAATTATTTTGTACCCAACCGCAATTGGTTCAGAACCAGTTTTAGTTAGAGATTCGATGCCACATTGGAGAAATACGATGTGTGGTCATGCTGCTGCTAACATTATTCCTGTTTGTGCTTCAAATAGAGTCGGTGAAGAAAAAGCTGGAAAATCTAGTATGGTCTTTCAAGGTTATTCTTTCATTGCCGATTCGCATGGCGAAGTAGTCGAAGAGATGAATAGAACCGAAGAAGGTTTTAGAATCCATGAATTTGATTTTGAAGAAATAGATAAAGAAAGAGTTGCCTGGGGAGTGTTTAGAGATCGTCGCCCAGAAACATACAAAGATTTGGTTTCATACGCTAAAGAAATAGATGAATAAAAACGATCGTAAAAAAGAATTTCATACTGGAAAAGTAAATCCAAATTCTATCAAGGAATTCAAGGTTCACGAGGACTGCGAACTACTTGATTTTTTGCTATCGAAATATCCAAAATTATCGAGAAATGCGGTGAAATCGCTTCTTTCTAATCATCAAGTCAGTGTGGATGGAGCGCCCGTTTCTCAATATAATTTACATCTCACAAAAGAGGATACGGTCATTGTTTCAAAAACGAGAATAACAAAAAAAGTTAGAGCAAATCTTCCAATCATTTTTGAAAACGATGAATTCATTGTTATCAATAAACCAAGCGGTCTATTATCAATTGCGTCTGACCGAGAAAAAGGTCGCACTGCCTATCGCATGGTTAATGATTATGTTCAACAAAAAGACAAGCACAATAGAATTTATGTTGTCCATAGATTAGATGAAGATACTTCTGGCGTTTTAGTATTTGCCAAAAACCCTAAAACAAAAGATGTTCTTCAAAAGAATTGGAACGACATTGTAATCAAGCGCGGATACTATGCAATCGTTGAAGGTCAATTAGAAAAACAAGAAGATACATTTATTGATTACTTAAAAGAGAATTCGCTAAATTTAATGTATGTGACTAACGATCGAAAAACTGGTAAGAGATGTGTTACACATTACAAAGTAATGAATTCTAATAAATATTATTCTCTTTTAGATGTTGAAATTGACTCCGGAAGAAAAAACCAAATTAGAGTCCAACTAGGACATAGAAATCATCATGTCATCGGTGACGATAAATATGGTGAACCTTCTAATCCAATAAAACGTTTAGGATTACATGCCTATGTTCTTTCTTTCACTCATCCAATAAGTAAGAAGCTTTATGAATTTAAGGCTCCCATGCCTAAAGAATTCGAAACATTGTTTCATAGATAAAATTATGGTCATGATTGAAAAGTGCGTGTGTTCTTGCATGCGCTTTTAATTTTTGTCTATAATATTGCAGTATGTTTTTACGGTCGTTAATTAAATTAAAAGAATCATTCCTCTCAACTCTTCCAGTTGTTGTAGTAGTTCTCTTGTTATACTTCATCCCCGGAATGGGAATCGAATTAAGCATAAATCAAATTGTTGTTTTTTCTATTAGCGCTGCTTTAGTTGTTATCGGAATGTGGCTATTTAACTTAGGCGCCGAAGTTTCAATGAAAAAGATGGGCGAATTAGTTGGCTCATCTTTGACTAAACGCCAGAGTATGGTTCTTCTTATCGTAATTTTATTTTTGTTTGGCTTATTTATAACTCTAGCCGAACCTGACTTAAGCGTTCTTGCTAGCCAAGTTCCTAGCGTTCCAAGATTCTTGCTCATTGTGATGATTGGAATTGGTGTCGGTGTTTTTGTTGTCATTGGTGCTCTTAGAATTCTATTCCAAAAAAGCTTAAAGGTTTGGCTTTTAGGATTTTACGGTTTAATGTTCGGACTTTGCCTTTTGATTGATAAATCTTACATCCCTCTATCTTTAGATAGCGGTGGTGTCACCACTGGTCCAATCACTGTTCCATTTATCCTTGCTGTTGGTGTAGGTATCGCAACATCTCGTGCAGGTAATAAATCCAATAACGATTCATTTGGTCTTGTTGCTTTTTCTTCGATTGGTCCAATCTTGATGGTACTTATTTTGGCGTTAATTTTTAGAAACAATTTATCATACACGTTTGAAGAAACTCTTCTAGTTAAAGATCCTAACACCGGGATTTGGGATGCGTTCGTTTACGCCATGCTTCCTCGCGGCTCTGAATATGGATCGATTCTATCAGTTACTATTTCGCTATCTCCAATCATTTTATGCTTTATTATTTATGAATTAATTTTTATTAAACTATCCGGAAAGATGGTTTTGAATATCGTTTTAGGCGTTGTTGTTGCCTATCTTGGCTTGGTTTTCTTCATGACTGCAGTAAATGCCGGATTCTTGCCTATTGGTCAAAAACTTGGTTTAGAGCTTGCGACTGGAGAATTATGGTTACTTGTTCTTGTCGCAGCATTCCTCGGTATAGCAGCTGTCTTTGCCGAACCAGCTGTTCACGTTTTAACTCATCAAATGGAAGATATCACCGAAGGCGCAATAAATCGAATTACAGTTTTGATTGTTTTAGCGTTAGGAAATGGTATCGCAATCGTCCTATCTGTTTTAAGAATCTATTATGGAGTCGAATTTAATCTTCTTTATATTGTTGTGCCTGGCTACATATTAGCGTTTGCTTTATCGTTTGCTGTCCCGGATATTTATACCGCTATGGCATTTGACTCCGGCGGAGTTGTTTCTGGTCCTATGAACACAACATTTATTCTTCCGTTCGCTATTGGGGCTTGCCACGTGATGCTCGGCGATGAATATATTATGTCAAACGCTTTTGGAACAATTGCTCTTGTTGCGTTGATGCCACTAATTATGATTCAGTTAATTGGTTTAAGCGCATCAATAAAAATCAGAGCCCAATATCGAATTGCAAGAAATCGTATCCGTGAAGAATTCGACGATCAAATCATTCACTTTGAATAGGAGGGAAATATGGCGACTAAAAAGGTTACATCTAATAAAAAAGAACCGCAAAAACCGTCTTTTGTGCCTTTTGAAGATGAACATCAAATTAGAGCGATGAAGTTGTTTTTTATCATTGTTCCTTATGGTCAAGCTAACTCGATTATTACTAGATTGAACGAGTTTGATGTCGCTTGTAGCTTCATCTTTAACGGTGAAGGTATCGCTAAGAATTATGTCGACGATTACCACGGAGTGATGGATAGTAAAAAACAGATAATCCTAACTATTATTCGTGAAGATAAAGTTGAATTTGTCAAAAGAAAATTAGAAGAAAGATTCGCGCTATCTAGGGCGTCTAGAGGTTTTGCGTTCTCAATTAAAATCACCTCAGTTGCAGGTGTTTCAATCTATAAATTTTTAACCAATTCAAGAAAGGTTCAAAAGGTGAAGAAAAATGGCAGAAAGTAATAAGAAAGAATTAATTGTTTGCATTATCAACAACGGTTATGCAGATTTAGTGATGAATGCCGCTAGAAGAACAGGCGCTAGAGGCGGAACAACATTTCATGCTCGTGGAACCGGTAATGCTGATATTGAAAAATTCTTTGGCATCAGTATTTCACCAGATAAAGAAGTTGTTCTAATAGTTATTGATAAAGCAATCAAAGACGAAGTTGTCTCTGCAATTTATAAAGACGCAGGACTAGATACTAAAGGTCAAGGCATCGTTTTCACCTTACCTGTCGATGACTTTGTTATAAATAACAAGAAATAACTTGTTTCGATTTTTCTATAAGCGAGCACGTCACGTGTTCGCTTTTTATTTTTCATCAACAATTGTTGTGGTAGAATAAACACAATGGAAAACATCATCCACGAGAAGCATCTATTGCAGAGCAAATTTAAAGAGAAGTTCGCTTTCTTATATGATAAGAATTCCTTGTTTTATTATGCCATCGTTTTAATTCTTGTTGGATTAGGCTTTTTTGGTTACGCTTTATTGACCGAAAAATTCACCACTCCATATAGTGGCGATTTCGCTCAACAATATTACGCTTTTGAATATAACTTTTATGATGATTGGTGGACATTCTTTAAGACTGGCCATTTTCCTTTCTATGATGAGAATACATTTTTAGGCGCTGATAACATTGTTTCCAATACCTATTATGGTTTATTCTCACCATTTACTTTCCCGATTTTATTTTTCCCGAGAAGTTTTATCCCTCAGGCTATGGCTTTAATGAGCATAGCCAAACTAGTTACTGGTGCGCTACTTTTTAGGATCTACCTTAAGTACATGGGTGCGTCAGAAGCAAGCGCGCGTATATTTTCAATTGCATATGCCTTTATGGGATGGACTGCTTATTATTTGTGGTTCAATAACTTTATGGAGGTTTTAACCTTCCTTCCTTTAATCCTTTTTGGAATTGAGAAAGTTATTAAACAAAAACAAATTTGGGCCGTTTCATTAGGCTTCTTTTTGATGGCACTTGGAAACTATTTCTTCCTTTTAACATTTGGTATTTTTGGAGTCATATATGCTGGCTTTAGATTTTTCCAAACTATCAAAGAAAGAGGCGGTTGGAAAAATTATAAAGATCACTTAGCTGTTTTAGGTCTAGGAATAGCAGGTTTTGCTCTTGGATATTTAATGGCTGCTGTAGTGCTTTTCCCTGCAGTTGTCGGTTCTTTTGGCATTTCAAGAGCATCGACATCCTCTAAATATCTTGATGTTTTAAAGGAAGCATTTAAGGCTAAAGATTATGACAAAGCTTTCGAAATAATGTTCAAATGGTGGCATCCAAACATCGTTAAATACAACACTAAACCAGAGGATTATTATTTCTCTTTTGCATTCCCTGTCGCTTCATATTTCTATCCAACTTTATCTTGCCGTTATGTAAATATTGTCGGTTATTCTTCATTTGAAAATGCAGGAAGTTCAATATTCTTCTTCACACCTTGCATCATTATGTTCGGTGGCTGTTTATATCGTTCGTTCATACACAAGAAAGTTTCCCATTTCTTAGCGATTGCAATATGCATCTTCTGTCTGTTTGTTCCATTCTTTTATTTCTTGTCTGGAGCATTTACGAACAACTATGGAAGATGGGAAATCGTCGTTCCTACCATGGGGCTTGTCTACATTGCTTTAAATTATGACCACCGCAACGAAATTCCAAGAGTAGTAATTTTAATTTCCGGTCTAGTTGCTTTAGCTTGCATGATTTCTACCTATTTCTTAGCGGTTAAACTTATCGAAGATTATGGTTATGATCCTGAAATAAGATCGTCATCATATTTATATGCTCTAGATAGCGATGACCAAATCGCGGTTGTTTGGTATGAAACCATCCTCTGCTCAATTGAAACATTTGTTATCGCAGGATTTTGGAAGAAAAAATATCTAAATATTATCGTTCGCTTATTTGTTATTGGTGAAGTTATTGTTATGGGGACTGTTGTAGCGAATATGCATTACCTACAAAGCATGGAAGATGACGTCAATACTGGTTTAGAACCTTTGTCTCATCAAGTCGCCTTGATTGATAAAGTAAATAAAGAAGATAATTCATTCTTTAGAATGTATTCTTCGGTCGCGGATGAAAGCCATGTAAACATACCTCAAGCCGAAAACTTTAACGGTATGACCACATTCCATACTTTCTATAACAACAACGTTGATGATTTTGTTCATATGATGAATATGATGACTTGGGAAGAATCGTGGTCATCGCATTATTTAATGAAACACCAATATCTTGAATCTTTCTTAGGCGTTAAATATTACGTTACACGCGATAGCGACACGACCTATTACAAGGATTGGGAAAACGGAATTATTGATAAGGTTTACGAACCTAACGTTCCACTTGGATATTCTTTACATAACTATGATGAAGTCAACGGCTATAGAGTTTATAAAAATAACCACCACATCGATTTTGGAATAGCTTATGATTCGCTTTACTATAACCACCAGGTTTCAGGAGATGAAGTTCACAATCAATTCTATCCAGATCCATATTCTAAATACGTATCAAAAATGGAACGCTTAATCCGAAACGAAGAAATGCTTTTTAAAGGCGTTATTTTAAACGATAGCGATCTTGATGAAGTAAACAATGTTTATCCAAATGTTTTTAACGTCTATGACGAAGCTCCAAAAAGAGAAATGCCTAAGACAAATGCTTATCGCATCGCGACATACGCTCCATATGAATGGAAGACAAACGAAAGTGGTGAAAAATATAAAGAATATCAATTCATCAATCCTAAAGATCCTACTGGTGGCTTTAAACCTGAATTCCAAGTAACCGATTTATACGATAAGACTATCCCTGTTAATGCATTACAAATGGTTTATGTTCCTCTAGGAGGAGAAACTTTCCCCTGTGGAGAAGATGGAACATATTTCATTTTAGATTATCCAATTAGGGCAACCGGAGATAATTACAACACATGTGTTTGGTTAATCGATGAAAGCGGTCAAGTTATCACCTTTGATGAGGCTAGAAATACTGAATCCGATACAGCTTTTGTGGGACGTGCTTTATATTCTAAAGTTCCTGTTTCAAAGATTATTCTTTGCCCAATGAATGGCGATTCTGTTATTTATAATAACAGTTACTTACCACTTTATTATCAACCTTATGAAGAAGTTAATGCTTTAATAGATAAGGCCGCTGATAACGGAATAATGAATTTGAAAAAGAATGTTAACACTTTCACTTTTAACACGAATTACGAAAGCGAAAAATTCTTTGTTACTCAACTTGCTTTCACAAATGGCTGGAAATTAAAAGCCACCGCGAAAGACGGAACTGTTTCCTATCCTAAGATTTATAACGCTCAAGGTGGATTTGCTGGCTTTGTTGCTCCTAAGGGCGAATACAGTTATGAACTAACTTATCGCACTCCAGACTTTGTGAAATGGGCCTTGGTTAGTTTTGCAGCGTTCTTAGGCGTTGGAGCTTTAACAGCTGCTCCAATTATATTGAAGAAACGTAAAGAAAAGAGAGGCGAACCTCTCACTTCTATTAATTAACGTGATATATCTTATAGATATAATTCTTATTAATATTGGTTGTCTCGGCAACCTTTTTTATTGCATCTTTAGTAGTTAAGCCCATATTGACCAAGTTCTTAACCATTTGAATTATTTCATCGTTATTAATATCGGGTTTAATTTCGCCCAATGATCCTTCCACAATAATCACCATCTCGCCTTTCAGCGTTTCAGGATCAATTTGTGATAGCTCTTCAAGCGACCCGCGAATATATTCTTCATGCTTTTTAGTTAATTCTCTAGCAATGCAGGCTTTTCTATTTCCCAAGATTGTAAACATCGCATTTAATGTTTTTTGGATGCGGTGTGGCGCCTCATAAAAGATGAGTGTTTCTTCTCTATTTGCGAGCTTTCTTAACTCTTCAAGTTTGACGCTTTCTTTAGCATCTAAAAAGCCATGAAAATAGAAATGATCTTCACAAAGTCCAGAGGCTACAAGAGCGTTTAAAGCAGCATTTGGTCCAGAAATTGCGGTGATATTGATATCATTTTGAAGCGCGAGTTTAACTAATCTTGAGCCGGGATCAGAGATGCATGGATAACCGGCATCAGACATATATGCAACCTTGGTTCCGTTAAGAATTTTTGCAACTATTTCATTAGATGCAGATACTTCGTTATGCTCTCTTAAAGAAACAAGAGGTTTTGAAATTCCAAGCATTGCTAAAAACTTACCAGTAACCCTAGTGTCTTCACAAGCAACTAAACCAACTTCTTTAAGAGTCTCAATTGTGCGAGGAGAAACTTCCTGCATATTTCCAATAGGGGTTGCGACAAGATAAAGAAGTGGTTTTTTAGATTCGAAATTTAATTCTCTCATTTTCTTATTGGTCGATAGTCTTTAAGTTCGGTTAACGAAACAAAACGAACGCCTTCTTCGTTTTCTAATTTAACGGTTCTTGATAATAAATTAAGACCTGTGATTTTAAATGTTTCATTTCCATCAGCGAACATCTCGCCTATTCTTGGGAAATCTTTTTTCATTTCTGTGTAAGCATCATCTTCATAGAGAAGACAGCAAATAAGTTTTCCACAGTGGCCACTTAATTTAGGAATATTTAGTGATAACATTTGATTTTTCGCTCTATTGATAGAGATGCCTTCCATGTTGGTAAGAAATGCACTACAGCATAGTGGGAGCCCGCATAGACCAATTCCACCGACCATGCGTGCTTTATCTCTACTTCCTACTTGCCTTAATTCGATACGGCAGTGGAATCTATAAGCAAGAACTTTAAGTAATTCTCTAAAGTCAACTCTATCATCAGCGACATACGCAATTGTTAATTTACTTCCATCTAAGGCGTATTCAGCATCAATTGGACGCATTTCTAAATTGAGTTTATTGATTTCTTCCATCGAAATCTTCATCGCTTCTTTAGCACGTTTGATATTTTCTTCAAAAAGTAAAACATCATCTTCGGTTGCGCGTCTTAATATGGGCTTTAGCTCCAAAGAAGATTTATATTTGGAGATAGGGACTGGCAACGAAGCAATTTCTCCGACTTGTAAGCCTCTAATCGATTCAGCGACAACTTTATCACCAATTTTTAAATCAGCGATATCGGTTCCAAAATAATATGCTTTACCAGAGTTAGTAAATTTAACACCAGCATAATGTGTAATTTCCATTATTTTGCCTCCTTTGTTATTTCATAAACAACGTGATCAAGTAAGAGAGGTATATTCACATTGATATCTAATCTATTTATAGCGGATAAGATAATTAATAAACTCTTATCGATATGTTCTAGATGAGCAAGAAGCTCATGCAAGATATTATCATAACACTTTAACGTAATATCTCCACCAACAGAAAGATTTAGTAGATCCTTAAATACTTCCGCTAACATCTTAAAGTATAGTCTAGCTATATCGTAAGTCTTAATTACTGGGATGATTAATTTTTGACAGGTAAAAACAGCATCATCGCTTGAAATAAGAAGCGAATTTAATTGATCATCAAGAGCCTGTTTAGCGATCTTATAATCTTCACTTTCAGCAACATTTTTAATCGCATCAGAATCATTATAAAAACCGCTTAACAATTCGGCGTCTTCATCCAAAACTCCCGCAGATTCCGCATTATTTATGATTTCTTGCCTTTCAATTTCTCTAAATCTCAGAACTTGTGATCTAGAAATAATGGTGGGTAAAACTTTGCTTTCATTTTCAGTTGTAAGGAAGGCGAAAATGTTTCGTCCTGGTTCTTCTAAAAACTTAAGTAAGGCGTTTACAGCTTGAGTTGTCATTTTTTCAACAAGATGAATGACATAAATCATGATTCCTTTTTCTTCTAAAGCGGTGCGATCGAAGCTATTAACGATTTTTTGAACTGCTTCTTTTTTGATTCGCCCATCTTCTCCATCGAAAACAATTAAATCGGGATAATTTCCTTCGTCTACGCGTAGACAAGTAATGCAGGTGTTGCATGCTAGAGGGTGGGGCTCATCACAAATAAGAGATTTTGCTAAATACATCGCTGTTTCTTTTAAAGGCATTCCGGTTGAACCACTTAAAAGATAAGCGTGAGAAAGTTTATCGCTTTCTTTGGCATTTACGAATGTTTTATAAATAACTGGCTGATATTTTTCTAAATATTGCTCTATTTGCATTTGCTTAATCTATCTTTGATTGCTTTATATGCATCTGCAACAACATCATCGAATGGTTTTGAAGCATCTAAAACAACATATCGATCAGAAAACCTTTTCGCTAAATCTAAAAAGGTTTGTCTAACCGAATCATGAAAATCTATTTTTTCTAAATCTAATCTATTTACTTCTCTTCCTTTATTAGCAGCAATTCTTGCTAAGCCAATTCTTGGGTCGAGATCAAATAACAAAGTTAATTCTGGATAATATCCATCGGTAGCGTATTGGTTTAACGCTAAAATTTTATCGATTCCTAATCCTCTTGCGCCACCTTGATAAGCTAAAGAAGAATCTAAAAAACGATCAGAGATAATAATCTTTCCTGCCTTTGATAACGGCCAAACTTTTTCAACTAAATGTTGTCTACGACTTGCAGCGTACAATAAAGCCTCGGTCATAGAATCCATTTTGGTGTTTTCTTTATCTAAAATGACATTTCTAATTTGCTCAGCAATTGGAGTACCACCAGGTTCTCTAGTCAAAACAACTTCATAGCCATCTTTTTCTAAAAGTTTAACTACTTCTTTTGTGACTGATGATTTGCCACTTCCTTCAGGACCTTCTATTGTTACAAACATAATTATTACCTCTAAATTTTCTTTCTTCCTTCAAGTGCTTTTGAAAGCGTTAATGAATCGGCGTATTCAAGATGACCTCCCATTGGGAGACCATACGCTAAACGAGTGACATTTATATTATCTTTTTCTAAAATTCTTGCAAGATATAACGCAGTTGTTTCACCTTCGGTGGTTGGGTTCGTTGCGATGATAATTTCTTGAACATTATCCTCTTTAATTCTTTTTTCTAAACCATCGATATTTAAATCGTTTATTCCTACACCATTTACCGCGCTGAGGACTCCTCCTAAAACATGATACCTTCCATTGTAGACACCAAGTCTTTCAAATGAAGCGACATCCTTTGGATAGGAAACAACAATAATTTTAGTTTTGTCTCGATTTTCATCGCTACAAATCTCGCAAACATCATCTTCGGTGTATGCTCCGCAAATAGGACAATGATGAACATTTCTTTTTAACTCAATAAGCGCTTCAGAAAACATCTCAACATCTTCATCCGCCATTTCTAAAACTGAATAGGCCATTTTTTCAGCAGATTTATGTCCTACTCCAGGAAGCCTTGAGAATGACTCGATTAATTTTGTAACGCTTTTGAGTTCTTCCATAAATTAGAATAAACCACCGGAACGTCCGGTAATTCTTTCATTAATTTCTTCGGATTCTTTTTCGATTTGGTCAATTGCTTCGTTAACCGCCATTGCAATCATTTCTTCGACCATATCTTTGTTGTCTTTATCAAAGGCATCTTCATCAACACTAATTGATTTGATTTTGTGATTGCCTTTCACAACAACAGTTACTGCTCCTCCTTTGGATACAGTAAATTCTTTTTCTTTTAATTCATTTTGGGCTTTTTGCAATTCTCTCTGCATTTTTTGAGCTTGCATTAGCATTTGTTGCATGTTCATTTTGCTAACTCCTTTATATCAATTTCAATTTCATCTGGTTTTGGCAATTGAGAAATTTGCCTTAAGTTATGATAGGAAGTGATGGTACGAACTGTATCCGCTCGGGACACCGAATAAACAAACACTTCTTTTCCAAGCATATTTTGGAATAAATCCGCGATAGCTTTTTGATTTGCTTTTATATTTGCTTTTTTGACTTGTCTGTCAAAGTTGAATTGTAAAACAATTACATTCTTTGTAACGATGAACGGAGTAGAGTCTTTGATAAAGGCGACCAATTCGCCAATCTTAGGATCGGATAAGAAAGCATCAAATTGAGACCATTTATTCATCAAATCTTTTCTTAGACTCTTATCTCCAAGCACCATAAATTTAACAATCATTTCATCTTCAAATTCATAGCGGTCCCCATCGTCCACCAAAGAAACAATGTCTTCGTCTAAAAGCCAATCAGGAGCTTCTTCAATTTTTTTAGGTTCTTTAACCGGCTCTGGAACAGGCTCAGGTTTTACTTCTTCTTTACTTTCGACCTTGACCTCTTCTTTTTTAACTTCCTCAACCTTAGGTGTTGCTTCTACTTTTGGTGTAGCTTCAACCTTTGGGGTTTCTTTAACAACAGTTTTGACAGGTGTTTCAGCGTTTTCTTCCAGGGTTGCGAGCCTTAAGATTGTTACTTCAAACATCGTTTTGATGTTACTTGCGGTTTTATAATCTGCTTGAACGCGAAGAAGAGCGCCAATCATTTCGTTTAATTTTCTAGTAGAGATTAGCGATGATAATTCATCAGCATGTTTTTCACTTATTGCAGTTAATTCATTTTCATCATTTGTCTTTTTAAGAATCAAAACGTCTTTTAGAATTTCGAGTAAGTCAGATGTTAGTCTCTTCAAATCCACACCACCTTCGGAGAAAGCTTTTATCTTTTCTAAAGCAGAGGAAATATTGCCTGAATTTACATCTTTAATGAAGGAAACTTTTTCTTCTTCGGAAGCTAATCCGAAAAGAGAATAAACATCTTCGACAGACAAAGAATTTCCGGAATATGCAAGGATTTGATCGAGAATAGACAAAGCATCACGCATTCCACCATCTGCTAAAGAGATGATGGCTTGGACTGCTTCGTTATCATATTTAATTCCCTCTTTTTCGAGTACGACCGCCATTCTTTCTTGAATGTCGCCATCGCTAACTTTTGTGAAATCATATCTTTGGCAACGGGAAAGAATTGTAGGAATGATGTTGTGAGGCTCGGTAGTGGCTAAAATGAAGATGACATGAGCAGGTGGTTCTTCAATTGTTTTAAGCAAAGCGTTAAACGCACTTGTTGTCATCATATGAACTTCGTCAATGATGTAAACTTTGTATCTTCCCTTGATTGGGAGATAGTTAACTTTATCGATCAAGTCACGAACTTGTTCAACACCGTTATTACTAGCAGCGTCGATCTCAATTACATCAGGGTGGCTGCCTTCAATAACCTCTAAACAGTTGGAACATTTATTGCATTGATGTCCAATTCCTTCTTCGCAGTTTAAAGCTTTTGCAAATAGTTTCGCCATCGTTGTTTTTCCGGTTCCCCTAGGGCCACAGAAAAGATAAGCGTGAGCAATCTTATTATTTGCTAAAGCATTTTTTAAAGTTTTAATGATGTGTTTTTGTCCTGCCACTTCATCAAAAGTCTGAGGACGATATGTTCTATATAACGCTTTATATGCCATAAATAATTTCCAAAAAAGATTATATAGTTTTTAAAGCCTGAATTAAAGGTTTAATTATAAATTAAGTAAAGTTCATTCCTCTTTGAAGAGAAATATTTATATGCTATAATCTCACTCGCTTATGGAAACCAGTATGTTAAAACGACTCGAAGCAACCAAGATTAGACTTGGTGAGATCGATCAAGAATTAATGGATGAAAGTGTCACAAGAGACATCAAACGTTTTCGTGAACTTTCTAAAGAAAGAGCAAATCTCGAGCCTATCGTTAATGAATATGAACGATATCTAAAGATCTCTTCTGATATTAAAGACGCAGAAGCCATGATAAATGATCCTGATCCAGATATAGTTCAATTTGGTCACGATGAGCATAAGCGTCTTTTAGAAGAGGAAGAAAAACTTGTAGAGAATGTCAAAGTTCTTCTCCTTCCAAAAGATCCTAATGACGACAAGAACATTATTGTTGAAATTAGAGGTGCTGCTGGTGGAGATGAAGGAAATATTTTTGCTGGTGATCTCTTTAGGATGTATGTTCGCTATGCAGAACACCAAGGTTGGAAAATTCAAATGCTTGATGAAAGCGTCTGTGAGGCTGGAGGCTATTCATTTGTATCATTTATGATAAAAGGCGATAGCGTTTATTCAAAACTTAAATTTGAATCAGGAGCGCATCGTGTACAACGCGTTCCGAAAACCGAGGCATCTGGAAGAATCCACACTTCGACAGCAACAGTTTTAGTTATGCCAGAGATGGAAGATATTGAAGTCGAAATTAATATGGCTGATGTCCAAGTTGACACTTATCGTTCTCAAGGTGCTGGCGGCCAAAATGTTAATAAAACAGAATCTGCTGTTCGTATGACCCACAAGCCAACTGGTGTTGTTGTTTCTTGCCAAACTGAAAAATCTCAAATTCAAAATAGAGAAATCTGTATGCAGATGCTAAGAGCGAAGATTTATGCTAAACTTCAAGAAGAGCAAGAAGCAAAAGTTGGTTCTGAACGTCGTCTAAAAGTTGGCACTGGTGAAAGAAGTGAGAAAATCAGAACTTACAATTATCCTCAAAACCGCGTCACCGATCATAGAATAGGTTTTACAATCCAAAAATTAGATAGAGTTATGGAAGGTGAATTGGACGAAATATTAGAAGCTTTGATTCACTATGACCAAGAGATGAAAATGCTTGGTGAACAAGAATAAAAATGACTTTATTCGACATATACAAACAATCATTAAAATCACTCAAAAATCCAGACGTTGAAGAGATTAATATTCGCATTCTTCTAGGCGAGGTTAATCAACTAAAAACAATGTCTGATTTTTATTTACGAAAAGATGAAGAAATCCGCGATTTGCCGAGATTTCAGGAATATTTCAAACGTTATTTAGAGGGTGAACCTATCCAATATATTTTAGGAAAAACCACCTTTTTGGGATATGATATTTTAGTCGATAAACGAGTTTTAATTCCCCGTCAAGAAAGTGAAGAAGTCGTGGTTTTCGCAATTAAGAAATCACACGAAATTTTTGGTAATAGAAAAATATCTATTCTCGATGTCTGCTGTGGGTCAGGAGCAATGGGAATAGCTCTCGCAAAACAATTAAATACTGAGCGTATATATTTTAGTGATATTTCAAAGGATGCGCTTGATGTTTGTTCTAAAAACTTAAAAGCGAATAAAGTATCTGGTGATATTTTTGAGGGTGATGCCTTAACCCAGGTAATTTCCAAGAATATCAAAGTTGATTTATTAATTAGCAATCCCCCTTATATTCTTAAAAGTGAACCAGTCGATGAATCGGTTTTAAAATACGAACCACATCTCGCGTTATTCGCAGACAATGATTTCTCTATTTACGAAAAGATTATTTCTAATTTAAACGCTATTAAGAATGATCAATTACTCGCTGTATTTGAAATCGGAATCAATAGCAAAAATCCGCTTGAAAATATGGTTAGAAAATATCATCCACAAAGTGAGTATGGTTTTATTAAAGATATAAATGGAAAAGAAAGAATACTTTATATTTATTTAAAGTAGTAAAATTTAGACATGAAAAAACTTTCGAAACGTCAATTATGTGAAGCTGCTGAGATACTTTCTAACGGAGGTCTCATCGCTTTTCCAACCGAAACAGTTTTTGGCTTTGGAGTTATTTTTGATGATAAAGAGTCTTATAGGCGATTAATTCAAGTTAAAAGAAGACCGCCAGAAAAACCATTTACATTGATGCTCTCATCAATTGATGACATAGAGAAATATGCTTATGTTGACGAACGCGCAACAAAATTGATTAAGAAATACATGCCTGGTCAATTCACTATTATTTTGAAAGCAAAAGAGAATCTTCCATCGTATTGTGTTTCTAAAGAAGGTAATGTCGGAATTAGAATTTCTGGTGATAAGATGGTTAGAGATTTAATAGGAGAAGTTGGCAAACCACTTCTTGTTCCTTCTGCGAACAAATCAGGAGAACCACCTTTAACAAAATCGGATGACGTCATTAAGATTTTTGAAAAAGAAATTGATGCAGTCATTGAAGGCGAATCGATAAGCAATATTCCTTCCACTATTGTCTTATTAAATGAAAATGTTAATGTTATACGTGAAGGTGTTATAACCAAAGAAGAAATCTTTAAAACTTTAGGAGAATAATTATGAAAATTTCAATTGGAAGCGATCATGCTGGATTTAAATACAAAGAAGAAATTAAAAAATATCTAGAAAGCAAAGGCCATGAAGTCATTGACTGCGGGACCAATTCTCTCGAATCATGCGATTACCCAATCTTTGGTAGAGCCGCTGCCGAATTAGTTGCAAAAGGCGAAGTTAAATATGGTGTTTTAGTGTGCTCATCCGGCGAAGGTATTATGATGGCTGCTAACAAGGTTAAAGGTGTTCGCTGTGGATTGGCCTATAACGATGATGTCGCTAGATTAATTAGGCAACACAACAACGCAAATATGATTGCCTTTGGAGCATCCTTCATGGAACTTAAGGATGTATTAAGAAGGATTGATCTATTCCTATCTACCGAATTCGAAGGTGGGCGTCACGAAAGGCGTGTCTCTGAAATAGAGTAAATAAACCCAAGAAATAATTTTAGCCTCATTAAGAGGCTTTTTTCTTGTTTCAACAAATTTTTAAAAAATCTCAGTAATAAGTTTATATAGGAGGAAACCTTATGAAACAAAAGTATAAGTTCTACAAAAACAGAAAAACTAGATATCATCCAAGTCTACAAATCGGTTCAAACGAAAAAGAATGGGAAAACATGGAAATGACGTCTAGCCCAACAAAAAAGAATAGGTATATCAAACTTAAAGAAAACCCTGGTCCGGATAAAAGCAAGCAATCTTTTATTCGAAAGTACGTTAGAAGAGATCCGATTAAGACAAGAGGTCAACTTTTAGAAAAATATAAATTGTCAGAAGAAGATTTAGAAGAAATCGAAAAGTTCTTAGAAAGTAATAAAAAAAGTTAGTGTAAAGCCTACTAAACTTGGGCTTTCATGACATAGTCAAGCGACACTAACGCTTATATTAAAGCAAATCAATAACTTCAAAGCAAGAGATAGTTTAAAAATAAAAAATCCGTCGTTAGATAGCGACGGTATCGGCCATCATCAATGGAGGCCTGTAGCGATATTAAATCAATTTAAAACTATAGTGTCAAGAACAAAAAAAGTTAGTGCAAAACCTACTAAATTTGGGCTTTATCCGGTTTGACCGGCGGACACTAACGCATATATTAAAGCAAACGAAAGGAGATGATGCAATATAGAATCATACAAATGTCCTATATGCGGGAACGAAGATTTAAAGTACACCGGTATAAGAAACGGCGAACGTTATTGCAGAAGATGTATTTCTTTTAAAGGTGAAGTTGTTGAGAACCTAAAACTCCGCTCAGGTCCTGTGGTTTTGGATTTGAAATACAATCTCTCTAGAGAGCAAAAGGAAATATCTGAAAAAGTTAAGTCTAACTATTTAAACGGGATAGATACTTTAATTGACGCGGTATGTGGCTCAGGAAAGACCGAATTGGTGTATGCAGTAATCGCTACAGCTTTATCAAAAGGTAACACGGTTGCGTTTGCAGTTCCCAGACGCGATGTTGTTATTGAACTAACGCCTAGAATCAAAGCGACCTTTCCATCAAATAAAGTTATTTCTGTGTATGGTGGGCACACCTCAAATCTCAAAGGAGAAATAGTTGTTTTAACTACTCACCAGCTATATCGATATCCACACATTTTTGATCTCATAATCTTAGATGAAATCGATGCCTTTCCATTTAAAGATAATGACCTTTTAATGGCGATGCTCCACAATGCTTCAAGAGGCCGAATTGTAATGATGTCTGCGACCCCATCAGATGAGATAATACAAGCATTTTCGCGGCAAAACGCCGATATATTACATTTGAATACCCGTTTTCATCGTCACCCTCTTCCAGTCCCAAAAGTCCTGATTAGATATGGATTTAGCAAGTATCCATCCCTCATTCGAATCATGCATAAATTTAGAAAAGAAAATAAACCTGTTTTCATATTTTGCCCGACGATTGATTTGGCGGAAAAAGTTTATGAACTAATTAATAAAATAATTCCAGGTGGAAACGTTGTTCATTCAAAGAAAATCGATAGAGCTGAGGTCATTGAAGATTTCAAGAACGGCAAGTATCAATATCTAGTCACAACAGCCGTGCTTGAAAGAGGAGTCACAATTAAAGATTTACAAGTCATCATTTTTGAAGCGGACCACGAAATCTATGATGAACACGCTCTAATACAAATCTCAGGAAGAGTTGGGAGGAAATATGATGCTCCAGAAGGTGAAGTCATTTTTCTTGCGGATAAAGAAACGTCTGCAATTAGAAGAACCATCCAAACAATCGAAAGTAAAAACAAATCTTTGCAAAATATGCTTCAAACCAATTGAAGAAGGATCCTTTCATTCTTTATTGTATAAAGATGCAAAGATATGTCATCGTTGTTTTCTGAATTTTAAGCCTAAATTAACAAAATTTAAAATAGGCGAAATCGATGGGTTTTATATTTATAACTACGATGAAGAAATCCAAAAGAATCTCTATCAATTCAAAGGTTGTTTTGATTATGAATTAGCTGGTGTCTTTCTCGATTATTTTAAAACTTTTCTATTTCTCAAATATTTTGGTTATGTCTTAGTGCCTGCTCCATCATCAAAAGAGGCAGATAAAGAAAGAGGATACAACCACGTTGTCGAAATATTTAAAACTCTTCATCTTAAAATGAACTGCTGTGTTCATAAAACAAAAGACATGAAACAATCTGATTTAAAAGCAAGCGAACGCCACAAAATAAAAGAATTTCTAGAAATAGATGACGTTGATTTTTCTAAGAAAAAGATCCTGATTGTTGATGATGTATACACAACAGGATCAACCGTAAAAGCAATGATCGATTTAATAAAAACAAAGCATCCAAAAAAGATAAAAGTGCTTGTAATGAGTAAGACCAAAGACATTCAAACAGGCGTTTAGATTTTTAAAGTATTTCAGCAAGAAGTCCCCCACATCAATTTGACGGCTACCTCTATAGGCGGGGGATGAATTGCTAATTATAAACGTTTATAAAAACAAATAAATTTCTATATAAAAAATAGCAAATATTTGTTGAGAATATATCAATAAATTGATATAATATAAGTAGGAAATAAGGATAAGGGGTATGATGGAACAATGTTTTTGTTTTATTGCCCCCTTTTGTTTATCTCAATAGTTTTATGAAAAGAATTGCTTATAAGTATCGTATCTATCCTAACAGTGAGCAAAAAGTATTCTTTGCTAAATGTTTTGGCTGTGTTCGTTTCTTTTATAATAAGTCTCTTGATGATATGAATGAGATATATAAAAGCACTGGTAAATTTAAAAACATCACTCCTGCCTCATATAAGGAAGATTACTCGTTTTTAAAAGAAGTAGATTCGCTTGCTTTAAGTAATGCTCAACTTAATAGAAACATCGCATTTAAATCTTTCTTTTCTCACAAAACAGGTTTTCCTAAGTTTAAAAGCAAAAGAAACGATCAAAGCTATACAACAAATAATCAAGGAAGTGTGAAGTTTTCTAATAATGATAGATATATTTCTATTCCTAAATGTTCAAGAATAAGAATAAAGAAACATAGAGACTTTTATGGTGGTATTAAATCTATCACTGTTTCTATGACTACTGATAACAAATACTATATTTCTTTATTAGTTGAATCAGAAATAAAACCATTAAAGGAGTCTAATAGATCAATTGGTTTAGATTTAGGTTTAAAAGACTTAATCGTTGATTCTAATGGTAAAAAATATAAAAACCATAAGTATCTAACCAAATCGCAAAAGAAATTGGCTAAAGAACAAAGAAAACTATCCCATATGGAAAAGGGTAGTAATAATAGAAATAAACAGAGAATTAAAGTCGCAAGAATTCATCGTCACATCAATAACCAAAGAAATGATTATCTCCATAAACTTTCAAAGAAGATCATTGATGAAAACCAAATCATTTGTATCGAAGACTTGAAAGTAAAGGACATGATGAATGATTCTAAATTAGCAAGAAACATATCTGATGTATCTTGGTCTAGATTAGTTTCTATGCTCATTTATAAGGCTAATTGGTATGGTAGGAAGGTAATAAAGATTCCTTTTAATTATCCGTCTAGTCAATTATGCTCTATATGTTCTTATAAAAACTCCATCACTAAAGACCTTAGAATCAGAAAATGGACTTGTCCTGAATGTGGGACTATTCATGATAGAGATATCAACGCTGCGAAAAATATTCTAAGTAAGGGAATTGAAATGCTTACAAAGGATGGGACACATCCGGATAGCTTGTTTATGCTTGGCTCATTGGAGTCATCGAGCAAGAAGCCCCCACTTCTTTAAGTGGT